>SKKH01000202.1 GCA_007121555.1 Gemmatimonadota bacterium
CACAGCATTGTCCACGCCCTCTCCCTCCCCCTCTCGGCGGTGGGCCCTGAGCTGGCGGCGGTGGGGATGTTGGGAATGCAGGCCATCCTCAACTTCTTCGTGCCCTCGGGAAGTGGTCAGGCCTTCGTGACCATGCCCCTGATGGCACCGCTGGGAGACATCGTGGGGGTCAGCCGCCAGGTCTCGGTCCTGGCCTTCCAGTTCGGCGACGGTTTCGCCAACATGCTCATCCCGACGAATGCGGTGCTCATGGGGATCCTGGGGATGGCTGGGATTCCCTACGACCGGTGGTTCCGCTTCTGCCTGCCCCTCTTCCTTAAGTTGATGGTGGCGGCTGCGGTGGTCATGGTGGTGGCGGTCCTCATCGGGTACTCCTGATCCCCGGATCGAAGCCGGGCCGGGATGTTCCTGGGGCCCCCGCGGGGGCCTCGGTCCCGGATTCTTATAATAAATTCATTATAAAATGAAGAAGGCATCGTCATGGGACGGATCGCGAGATCGCTTCTCCCCCTCCAGGCCCCTCGGGCGTCGCTCGGATCCGGCCTCGGGTCCCGGGTCGCCCGGGTCGCACCCCTTGGATGGATCCCTCTGCTGGGCCTCCTGACCCTGGTCGGGTGCGGGGAGCCGCCCGAGCCTCCGGTCGACGAGGCGGCCCCGCCCCCAGCCTCGGTGGTCGAGTTTCAGGCTCCCCCCTCGGTGTCCGGGGATCTGATCCTCCAGGAGGGACAGCTCCGCTTTCAGGCGTGTGGACAGGAGGACGGCCAGCCCGTGGACGATGAGACCGGCGGGGAGGCGCGTCAGGTGCTGGACCAGTTGGGATACGGGACCGACCGGGTCCGAGTCGCTGTGGTGCTGGAGGGCGCCCGCCTGCTCGAGGTTCGCCACGCCCACCCCGAAACCCAGGAATGTCGGGAGCTCCTTCCCGACGCGGACGTGGAGGCCCGGGGGAACGAGCCCTTCTGGAATCTGAGGGTCACGGGAAGCGAGGCCCTCTGGCGGACCCCCGAGGAGATGGATGGGATCACCTACCACGATGGCGAGTGGGGGCGATCCGACGATGGAGAGATGAGCTTCGAGGCTCGGCGGGACGGGGTCGACGGGGTGGAATACCTTCGCCTGAGCGTCACCGCCGAGCGCTGCATGGACTCGATGGCGGGATCCTGGTTCCCCTTCTCGGCCGCCCTGGAGCTGGGTGGGCGGAGCTGGGAGGGGTGCGCCGTCGAGGGCGTTCGGGCCTTCGCCCAGCCGTAGAGGGCTTTTCTTCAACAGACTTCTGGAAGGCCGTTCCGGTTCTGCAACGTCCTTCCGATGGTTCCCGGGCTCAGTCCTTCTCCGGGAGGAGGACTGAGAAGAGGAAGCTGACGATGGAGATGAGGATGCTTCCCAGTAGCGCCGCCACGAATCCCTCCACGGTCAGGGCGCCCACGAGTGCGGCGGTGAGCATGAGCATGAGGGCGTTCACCACCAGGGTGAAGAGCCCCAGCGTCAGGACCAGGAGCGGCAGAGAGAGGAGGAGGAGGAAGGGGCGGATCAGCGCGTTCACGAGGCCGAAGACGGCGGCCACCAGGACGACCGGCCAGAATTCCCCCTCCAGCTCGATTCCCCCTACCAGGCTGGCCGCCACCCAGAGGGCTACGGCATTGACGAACAGTCGGATGATGAGGTTCTGCATGGAGGGGTCCTCCGCCGGGGGCGGTCCGATGAACGTGGTCGATGGATCGGGGATCCCGAAGGCCGAAGGCCCCCAGGGGTCACATAACGGTGTTCGTCACGGAGTGTCGGGGCAACTCCCCCTCACGAGGCGCCCATGACCGGGGAACCGTCGTCGGTCCTTCCTCCCCCCCGGGTCCCGGATCGCAGGGTCCTGGACCGTGAGATTGGAGCCCTGGCCATCCCCGCCCTGGGCGCGCTGGCGGCCGATCCTCTGGTTTCGTTGGTGGACACGGCCTTCGTGGGTCGCCTCGGCACCGTGCCCCTGGCGGCGCTGGGAGTCAACGCCGCCCTGTTCTCGATGACCTTCGTGGTCTTCAACTTCCTGGCCTACGGGACGACCCCCCGGGTGGCTCGGGCCTGGGGGCGGGGTGACACCGCCGAGGTGGGTCGGACGATCCTCCAGGCGTTGACCCTGGCCGTCGGGGTGGGAGTTCTGGCCACGGGGGTTCTCCTGGCCGCGGCGGGTCCGCTGGTGGCCATCATGGGCGCCGGTGGCGAGTTGCGGGATCCCGCCCTGGCCTATCTCCGGATTCGGGCCCTGGCCGGCCCCGCGGTCCTCCTGATCATGGCCGGCCACGGCATCTTCCGGGGTCTGCAGGACACCCGCACCCCCCTCCGGGTCACCCTGGGCTTCAACATGGTGAACCTCGTGCTGGACCCTCTCCTGATCTTCGGTCTGGGATGGGGGCTCGAGGGGGCTGCATGGGCCACGGTGGCGGCCCAGTGGTCCGGCGCGCTGGTCTTCCTCTGGCTCCTCTTCGGGCCCCGTCGGGAGCTCCTGGGTGCCTCGCCCCGGCTCCCCCGGCTCCGGGAGCTCCTTCCCTTTCTCCGGATCGGGGGCGAGCTCTCGATCCGGACCTTCGCCCTGATCGGGACGATGACACTGGCCACCGCCGTGGCCACCCGGGTGGGGACGGCCGAGGTGGCGGGGCACCAGGTGGCCGTACAGCTCTGGATGCTCCTGGCCCTGGTGGTCGATGCCGTGGCGGTGGCGGCGCAGGCCCTGGTGGGCCGATACCGGGGCGAGGGGAACGCCCTTGCCCTTCGCACCGTGACGAATCGGCTCCTCTTCTGGGGTGCGCTCACCGGAGTGGCGCTCACCGCCCTATTCCTCGCCGCGGCCCCCTGGCTCCCCCGGATCTTCACCGACGATCCGGACACCCTGGTCCAGGTGGCGCTGATCCTGCCCTTTGTCGTCTGGATGCAGCCCCTCAATGCCCTGGTCTTCGTGTGGGACGGGATCTTCATGGGGACCGAGGACTTCGCCTACCTGGCCCGGCAGATGGTGTTGTCGGCTGCGGCGGCCGCCGCCGTCCTCCTCCTGGTCCTCCCCATGGGATGGGGCCTGAGCGGGGTCTGGTGGGGCATCGTGACCCTCATGGGGGTCCGGGGCGTGACCCTGGGAATGCGGTACCTCGGTCCTCGAGGTCCGGGTCGGGGCTGATCCCGCTTGCCTCCGTCGGAGCCCCCTGCGACCCTGTCCCTGTTGGAACGCCCCCCCGCCCCCAGGAGTTCACGATCTCCGTCGCCGACCCCTCCACCTCCGATCCCTCCGCTGCGCCTCAGGCGGTCCATCGTCACTTCGTGGGATGGGACGGGCCCGCTCTGCCCCGGGCGGCCCGCCTCCTCGTCTCCAGCTATGGCCCGGGCCAGGTCGACGGGGCTGATCGTGGCGACCGCACCGCTGCGGAGGAGGCTCCCGATGCCGGAGAGGGGGCCCTGGATCTCTCCGGGGTGGTCGTGGTCCTCCCAGGGGCTCGGGCCGGACGCCGACTCCTGGAGCTGCTCCTGGAGCTGTGCGAGGCCGAGGGATGGTCCCTGCGCCCTCCCCGGATCACCACCCTTGGGGGGGTCCCGGAGCTCCTCTTTACCCCGGAGCGGCCCGAGCCCTCGGGCCTCCTGCTCCGACGGGTCTGGGCCCGGGAGCTGGCCCGCCTTCCCCGCGAAGAGATCGAGGGGCTTCTGGTCGAGCCTCCCGAGCCCGGCGACCTCTCGGGCTGGATGGAGCTGGCCCGCACCGTGGTGGACCTCCAGAGCACCGTGGGGGCTGAAGGACACAGCTTCGCCGATGTGGCCCGGGTCTGCACCGAGGGGCTCCTCTTCAACGACGAGAAGCGGTGGACCCTCCTGGCCCGGGCTCAGCGCCGGGCCCGGGAGGTGCTCCAGGAGATGGGGATGGAGGACCGGGAGGCTTGGCGGGCGAGGGTTCTGGATGGAGAGAGGTCCCCCGCCCGGGATTGCGCGGATGCCCCTCCGGGTCTGACGGGAGAGCTCTGGCTCGTGGGTGTCACCCAGATGCCCGGAGTGGCGCGGCGGCTCCTCCTCCGGAGGCTCGAGCGGGCCTCCGACGCCTCGCTGAAGCTCCATGCGGTGGTCCACGCCCCCGAGGATCGGGCCGGGGACTTCGACGTGCTGGGGTGCGTTCGGCCCGAGGCCTGGATCGGGAGGGCGGCGGCGATCCCCCGAGGGGCGATCCGGGTCGTGGACGGTCCCCGAGCGCAGGCCGATGCCGTGATGAGCGAGCTCCGTCGGCTCCGCCGAGGTCGGACCCGGGGCTGGGCCCCCGAAGAGGTGACGCTGGGGGCGGTGGACCCGGAGATCGCGCCCTTCCTCTCCGAACGGCTCCGCGAGGAGGGCGTGGGGACGAGGCTTGCGGCGGGCACGCCCCTGGAACGCAGCCTTCCGGCCCGACTCCTCTTCGCCGCGGCCGAATACCTGGGCGAGGGACGCTGGGAGGCCCTGGCCGCCCTTCTCCGGCACCCCGTGCTCACCCCTGGGCTCTCACAGCTCCTGCGCACGAGCCAGAGCCCCGGGGTCGCACGGTTGGGACACAGCCCCAGCGCCCTGGCCGACGCCTACCACGTGCTCCATCTCCCCGCCCGGATCCATCGGCCTCGGTCACCGACACCCGGGCGCACCTGGCTTCCCTCGGGAGGGGAGCGTGGAGGCTGGCTCGCCGAGGCGCTTTCGGGGCTGGTGGATCACCTCCACGACCGGATCCTGGGAGATCTGGCCGGCGAACCTCGTCCCCTGTCCGCCTGGGGCGCACCGATCCGGAATCTCCTCCTGGCAGCCTACGGGGACACCCGGGAGCTGGATCCCCACGATCTGCGGGACCGGGAGGTGGTCGAGGTCGCCCGCACGGTCTCGGAGGTGGCCGAGGAGCTGGCCGGGCTCCCCGGGGAGCTGGATGACGAGGTGAAGGGAGAGGTGGCCCTCGGTCTGGTGGCCCAGGAGCTGCGGACCCGGGTGACCCCGCCCCCCTCCGACGACGAGGCGGTGGAGCTGCTGGGTTGGCTGGAGCTGCACCTGGACGACGCGCCCGTCCTCCTGGCCACCGGAGTGAACGACCCCCATCTCCCCGCCACCGTCACGGGCGATCCCTTCCTTCCCCACTCCCTCCGGGTCCGCCTGGGGCTCCTGGACAATGAGGGACGCTGGGCCCGGGATCTGTACCAGCTTCAGGCCATCCTCCATTCTCGGCCGGAGACGATCCTCATCGCGGGGCGCCGGAACCTCGCCGGCGATCCCCTCCGTCCGTCCCGGCTCCTCCTAGCGGAGGAGGGCGAGGAGTTGGCCTGGCGGGTCCGGACCTTCCTGGGTGAGGAGGAGGAAGAGACCCAGGAGGGTGCGCCGGCCCCCGATGGCAAGGCCGATCCGGCGCCGGCACTCGCCCCGGACGATCCCGCTCCCACTCCCGACCTCCCCCTGGCCGATCCCTTCTGCCTTCCGCCCCAGCCCCTCCTCCAGGCCTCCGAGCCGCTGGAGAGTCTGGCGGTGACGCGCTTCCGGGCGGTCCTCGAGGACCCCTACCGCTTCGCCCTTGAGAGCCTTCTGGGGCTCGAGGGGATGGACGACGCCGGCCGGGAAATGGACCCCCTGGCCTTCGGGGTGCTGGGGCACTCGGTGCTGGAGCGGTTCGGACGAGGGTGCATCCGGGAATCGGGGGGGCGTTCGTCCTCGGACCCCCAGGAGCTCCAGGACCGGCTCGATCAACTTCTGGACGGGGAGGCCCGAAGCCGATTCGGACCCCGCCCGAACCCGGCGGTTCGCATCCAGGTGGAGCAGCTTCGTGGCCGGCTGCACGCCTTCGCCCGGTGGCAGGCCGAATGGGCAGAGGAGGGGTGGAGGATCGCCGGGGTGGAGGTGCGACCCGAGACCGAGGGGGACCACGCCGAGGGGGTGGCGTTCCCGGTGGACGGGCGGCCCTTCTTCCTCCGGGGACGTATCGACCGGGTGGATCACCATCCGGACCAGGACCGGTGGCTCCTCCTGGACTACAAGACCTCCCGACGGGCCCGGACGCCCGAGGAGATCCACCGGAAGAAGTCCGGGCGAAAGAAGGACGATCCCATGGAGTGGGTGGACCTCCAGCTGCCCCTCTACCGACATCTGATCCGGGGAGTGGTCCACGAGGGGGCTCCCCTCGTGCCACATCCGGCCGACCAGGTGGAGCTCGGCTACATCAACCTGCCGTCGGAGCTGGAGGATACCGGGATCGCGGTGGCGACCGAATGGAGCCGGACCGACCTCATGGAGGCCGACGAGCTGGCCCGGGACGTGGTCCGGTTCCTCCGGGAGAACCGCTTCGAGTGGGAGCCCGAGTTGACCCGCATCCGCCCCGACGACGACCTGGCCCCGCTGGTGGGCCTCGGAGCCTTCCGCCCCCTGGACGAGGACGACGAGGAGGACGAGGATGGCCGCTGAACCCCTCCGTCGGATGCCGCCCCCCCGGGAGCTCGTCGTGGCCTCGGCGGGAGCCGGGAAGACCTATCGACTCTCCTCGCGCATCATCGAGCTCCTGGCTTCGGGAGCGGCGCCGGAGGAGATCTTCGCTTCGACCTTCACCCGGAAGGCCGCCGGAGAGATCCTGGAGCGAGTGCTCCTCCGTCTGGCCGTGGGCGGATCCGAGGAGAAGGGGATGGCCGACCCCGAGCTGACCCGGCTGGAGTGCCTGCACCTCCTGGAGATCCTCGTCCGCCGCCTCCATGCGGTGAATGTGGGCACGCTGGACTCCTTCTTCCAGCGGATGGCTCGGGCGTTTCAGATGGAGCTGGGGCTCCCTCCCGGCTGGACCCTGTCGGATGGGCCCGCCGAGGAAGGGCTCCAGGCCGAGGCCGTGGCCCGCCTCCTGGACCGGGTCGACGAGGGGGCGCTGGTGGAGCTCCTGCGCCTCCTGCAGGGCGGCGAGGCCCGGAGGGGGGTCCATCAACTCCTCATGGACGAGGTGGCGGAGCTCCACGACCTCCACCGGGAGCTGGATCCCGGGGTGGCCGACCCCTGGGGCTTCGACTTCCCCGCAGACCCTTCCCCCTCTCCGGGCCGCGATGAGTTCACCGCGTTGGCGGGGGCGATCCGGGAGATCCCCGTTCCCCTGACCCGGAAGGGGGAGCCCAAGAAGAACTGGGTGAAGGCCCGGGAAAAGGCGGCGGACGAGCTGGCCGGGGGTCGACTCGAGGACTTCGTCTCGGGCGGGTTGGCCGGGAAGGTGCTGGCCGGAGACCCCACCTACTACCGGGAGGAGATCCCCGATCCCCTCCTGAGCCGGATCGAGGACGGGGTCGAGCTGGTGCGAAGGGCCCTGAGGCCTCGGCTCCAGGCCCGCACCCAGGCGCTGGGCCGCCTCCTGGGACGCTATGCCCAGGGCGTAGAGGAGCTCCGGAGGGAACGCGGGCGCTACCGCTTCGATGACGTGACCCGGGCGCTGGCCAGCTCCGTGACAGGTGGGCTGGGAACCGAGCTCCACTACCGGCTCGACGCCCGGGTGCGCCACATCCTCCTGGACGAGTTCCAGGATACCTCCCTGGCCCAGTGGTGGGCGCTGAGACCCCTGGTGGCCGAGATCCTGTCGGGCTATGAGGATGAGCGAGGCGTCGTGATCGTGGCCGACCCCAAGCAGTCCATCTACGGATGGCGGGGTGGGGAGCCCCGGATTCTGGAGGCCATCCAGGAGGACTTCACCCTTCCCCTCGAGTCCCTTCACAGGAGCTGGCGATCCTCGCCGGTGGTCCTGGACTTCGTGAACACCGTCTTCGGCGCGCTGGACCGGTCCAGCGTGATCGACGAGGAGTTGGCGGGAGCCCGGGACCGCTGGCTCGAGAGCTTCACACCCCATGAGGCCCAGTGGGAAGCGCTCCCCGGCCACGTCCGGGTCGAGGTGGGCCCCGCAGGCGACAACCCCCGGAGCTCCGTGCAGCCCCGTCTCCTGGCCGCGGCGGCGGAGCGGGTGGCCGAGCTTCATCGGTCCTGCCCGGATGCGTCCATCGGGGTCCTGACCCGTTCGAACCGGGTGGTGAGCCGGCTCATCGCCGAGCTCCGCCGTCTGGGCATCCAGGCCTCAGAAGAGGGCGGTGTGCCGGTGGGGGATTCACCTGCCGTCCTCTCGCTCCTGGCCCTCCTCCAACTGGTGGACCACCCGGGAGACACCGTGGCCCGCTACCAGATGGCCATGACCCCGGTCAACCGGATCGCCAGGGAGATCCTGGTCGATGAAGGGGGCCCGGATCCGGACGGGGAAGGGTTTCCGTGGCGCTCCCCCCATGCCGCTGAAGCCGTGGGCCGCCGTCTTCGGGAGCGGTTCATCGTGGAGGGGTACGGGCCGGTCGTCGCCGGCTGGATCCGAGGCCTCGTGGAGGATGCCGATCCGGCGGCTCCGGTGAGCCCTCGGGATCGTCGCCGTCTTCGTCAGCTCTCCGAACTGGCCTACCAGTGGGACGAGGCCGGGGGAGGCCTCCGGTCCGGCGAGTTCGTTCGCTGGGTTCGCGAGGAGCGGGTCCAGGAGCCCTCGGCCGCTCTGGTTCGGGTCATGACCGTCCACCAGTCCAAGGGGCTCGAGTTCGACGTCGTGGTGTTGCCCGATCTGGACCACTCCCTCCTGCCTCGGGGCGGCGACCCGGTCCTCCCCTTCAGGCCCCGCCCCGACGCCCCGGTGAGCCGGGTCTTCCCCGGGGTGCGGCGGGAGCTGCTCCCCCTGTTCCCCGAGTTGACCGAGGCTTCTCTCCAGAGTCGGGAAGCCGGGTTCCGGGACGGCCTCAGCGGTCTCTACGTGGCGCTGACCCGGGCCCGCTTCGCCCTGGAACTCATGATCCGACCCGACGGGAAGAGCGCCTCGACCTCCTCGACTCCAGCCCGGATCGTCCGGGAGGCGCTGGGCAAGGAGGAACGCATCGAGCCGGGCGAACTCCTCTTCGAGCGGGGAAGCCGGGAGTGGTGGGAAGATCCCCAGGCCCCCGAGCGATTTCGGAGGAGGGAAGCCCCCCCTGCCTCGTCGTCCAAGGAGGTGCCGACCGGGGACGTGCCAACCGGGGGCCATCCGACTCCGGAGCCTGACCTCCCGCTCTTCCGGGCGGCGACGGATCGGCGACGCCTGCTCCCCCGACGGAGTCCGTCGGAGCTCGAGGGGGGCGGTCGGCTCCGGCTGGAACACCTTCTCCACCAGGGGGCCGCCGAGGCTCGTCTCCGGGGGAGCCTGGTCCATGCCTGGTTCGAAGCCGTGGGTTGGATCGAGGACGGCGAACCCTCCAACGAGGAGCTCCGGACCATCGCCGGAAGGGTGGCCCCGGAGATCCGGGACCTGGAGGGATGGATCGGGCGGTTCCGGGAGTGGCTGCGGGATCCCCGGCTGCGACCCGCTCTCTCCCGGGAGAGCTATCCTCCGGGCGCACGCCTTCATCGGGAACGGCCCTTCCTGGTGCGTGACGGAGACCGCCTGGTCCAGGGAGTCGTGGATCGTCTGGTGGTGGCTCCCGATGTCTCCGGGAGTCCCCGAGCCTGGATCCTCGACTACAAGACGGACCGGACCCTGGACGGGATCGGGGAGCGCTATCGACCCCAGATCGAAGCCTACCGGAGGGCTGTGGCTCGGGAGGAGGGGGTGTCGGTCGAGGCGGTGCAGGCGGCCCTCGTGGTGCTCGAGGCCCGTCAGCTGGTGAGCCTCTGAGCCTGGATCCTCAACCCGGGCCGGCCGGGATCGGTTCGCCCAGCTCCACCCCCTCCAGGGAGACCCGACAGCGGCGGCCCAGGATCCGGACTCCGGCCGCCTTTGCCCGCTGAAGCTCGGATGCGAAATGGGGATCGATGGAAGCCGCGGCCCGGATCTCCGAGGCATCGTCCCTCTGAAGGACGAAGAGGATCACGGTGGCCCAGCCCTCTTCGCGGGTGAGCTGGGTGAGTTCACGGACGTGGCGTGCTCCCCTGGTGGTGACCGCGTCGGGAAAGAGTCCGACCCCTCCTTCCACCAGGGTGACGCTCTTGACCTCGAGGAGGAGTCGGGAGGGTCGGGAGCGGCCCGGGGACTGTGCGAGCTCCCGGACCCCACGCCCTCTTGCCTCCGGATCACCTCCAGGGTCCCGCTCCAGGAGGAAATCGAAGCGGCTCGCCCCCACCGTCACCTCTCTGCGGGCCAGCGCCCAGCCCTCCAGCTCGTCCAGCGCCGCGGCCTCGAGGGCGCGCTCCACCAGGCGGTTCGGGAGGGTGGTGTCCAGGGATACGACTCCCGGTCCGTCGGGACGTCGACAGAGGCGAAGGGTCCACCTCGTCTTCCGCTCCGGGTTCCGGGCGGGTTCGAGCCAGAGGAGCGCCTCCGGGAGAAGGAGCTCCCGGAGGCGTCCAGGGTCGGGAAGGTGGGCGGAGACCACCTGGCCCCCGTCCTCCCCGCCCTCCAGCGTGGCGCGGACCACGAAGCGGTTCGGCCGCTCCACGAAGCGGGCGGGTCGCAGATCCGGCGGAAAGGGGAGGCGGATCCGGTCGGGGGACACCCTACCCCCGCCCGGATCCGCTCGTAGTGGGACGAATCGCCCCGGACCGAGGGCCCCGCTCCGGGGTCGGATGTCCTATCCCCGCGATCCGGCGGCTCCCTGTCCTGACTCCGCCCCTGAGCTCTATCGGCCGGCTCCCGTGAGCTCCCGCACTTCGGCCAGCCCCGCCGCGTCCCACTCCGGCCGGGCGTCGGCGTTGGCGATCTCGAGGACCGAGAGGGTCAGGAGTCGAGCGATCCGGGCCGCCTTGTCCGGGTCGATGAAGTCGACGGTGTCACAAGGCCGGTGATAGCACTCGTGCACCCCGGTGAAGAAGAAGAGAGACGGGACCTCCATCCGCATGAAGTGATACTGGTCGGACCGGTAGAAGAACCGCTGCTCGGGCCAGAGGTCGTCCGAGGTCACGAGGCCCAGCTCGGGATTGGCCTCGTTGATCCGATCCACCAGAGGCCCGAGTGAGGAGTAGTCCTTTCCGATCACCACGAGGGTATCCCGGTGGGTGTCGCTCCCAATCATGTCCGCGTTGATGTTGGCCACCATCTGCGACACGGGCATCGGGGGATTCTCTACGAACCACTCCGCCCCCAGGAGTCCCTTCTCCTCGCCGCTCACATGGGTGAAGACCACCGAACGACGAGGGGCCTCGGGCATGGCGCTGATGGCCCGGGCCGTCTCCAGGAGGGCCGCCGTCCCTGAGGCGTTGTCATCGGCTCCGTTGTAGATGCTGTCACCGTTTACCGGGGTCCCTACCCCCACGTGGTCGAAGTGGGCGCTGAGGACCACATACTCGTCGCGGAGCTGAGGGTCCGATCCGGGAATCATGGCGACCACGTTGGGGGGACGGGCATCGTCGTGGATCCGGATCGGGAAGTCCGCCTCGAGGCGGCTCTCGAGCTCCTCCATCTCGCCGTGGTCCAGCGCGACGATGTCGGTGGGGAGGCGGGAGTCGATCTCCCCGGCGGTGTCCCGGTTCAGGAAGATCTGAGGCCCGGGGGTCTCCTCTCCCATCAGGCGGGTGGGGCTGCTCATCGCCTCGGTGATCTGGGTCATGGCCTGGGGGGAGAGGTCGGCCCCCAGGAGGTGGACGGTGGCCAGCGCTCCGGCGCTCTCGGCGAACTGATGCTGGCGGAGGGCCAGGGCCTGGGCCTGGCGGCTCCACTCGCCCTCCACGGGCAGGCAGAAGACGGCGATCTTGCCGGTGAGGGATCCCTCCTCGGGGATCTCATTGCATCCCCCGACCATCACCAGGGGGCCCTCCACCGATCCGTCGGTGCCCCCCCGGAGGGCCACGTCCTCGCCCACGACCAGGGAGCGCTGGCCTCCCGGGCCCGAGAGGACCAGGGAGGCGACCTCGAGGTCCGGTCCCATGAGCCGGTACGGCCACCGCTGATAGAAGGAGCCGTCGTTTCCGGGCTCCAGGCCCATCCGACGATGTTCGCTCACCAGGTAGGCCGCCGCGGCTTCCAGGCCTGGGCTCGGCGTATCCCGGCCCATGAGGGCGTCGCTGGCCAGGAAGTAGATCCGGTTGTGCATGGCCTCGGCCGTGATGATGGCCGAGGGATCCTCCGTGGTCTGCGGACCTGTCGGATCGGCGGCCTCCGGAGCCGCCAAAGTTACGGCGAGGGCCGACGCGGCCGGGGTCCACTGGGTGCCCAGCCCGATGCCCAGGGCCAGCAGCGCCAAAGTGAGAGTCACGACTCCAAGACGAACCTTCATATCCGAACTCCTCATATGGTTGGGGGCCCGAGAGAGCTCAGGGCAACTCCCGGTCACCGGGATCCTACGTTCATTCGTCGAATAAGTTGCTCTGAACGGATTCTCCATTTCCAGCACCGGCTCCCCGAGCGCGTTGCAAAGGGCTCGCGGGCGGGGTGCCCAGGATGCGACCTGCAAGGGACGTTCCACTCAGGAAGGCCCCTTCGACGCGGGGGCCACCCCAGCCGTCGCCGGCCACGCCCAGCCCCAGATCGGGATCCCAGAGGCAGGGTTCCTCCGCCGCCTCGGGCAGGGCGTACCTCCAGCGATGAGCTCGGGCGGCCTCCGGTCGAGGTGACGCCCCCGGGGCCAGGCCGGAGAGGAGGCCGGCGAAGCTCCGGCTCAGCTCGTGAGCCACCTCCTCCTCCGACGACTCCAGGTTGACGCGGGACCATTCGGGTCCCCCATGGAGGATCCACCGGGAGCCGGGTCCCCATCCGTCTCCGTCCTCGGGATCGCCTGGCGCTCTGTTGGGGCCCCCGGGCCACCGACTCCGGTCCCTGGCGATCCAGGAAAGGGGGTCACCGGGGAGGAAGGCCCCGTCGAAGGGCACCTCGGAGTCCCCTTCCACCGGCACGATCACGGCCCAGCAGGGCGCAACGGAGACGGCTCGGGCCTGGCGGGCCAGGCTGGGCGCAAGGCCGGACAGGAGTGCCGCGGTCTGTGGAGCGGGCGGGGTGAGGCAGACCGCGTCGAAGGGACCTTCCTCCCGCAGTTGACCCGGCGTCCCTCGGCCTTCGGGGCCCACCCGGAGGAACCATCGACCCTCGTCGCGCACCAGTTCATGGACCCGCACCCCCTGGAGGACATTCAGATCGGTGGCAAGGTGGGCGGGCAGGCGGGCCATGGGGCCCGACGCGACCAGCCTTCGGGAGGGGGTCGCCGGCTCGAGGTGCCACCCGTGGCCCCCTTCATGGAGAGAGAGACGGACGAGCCTCCCGTGCCATTCCTGGAGGATCCCCTCCTGGAGCCAGGACACGCACCATCGCTCGAATCGGGGATCCCGGGCCGTGAAGAACTGAGTCCCGTGATTCGCCTCCCATCCCTCCCGAGAGCTCCGTGTGGCCATCCGTCCTCCGGGGCGACGACCCTTGTCGAAGATCCGAACCTCGAGGCCGTGATCCGTGAGCGAGCGGGCCAGGGCGAGGCCGGCGATGCCCGAGCCCACCACCGCCACCCTGGGGGGGTGGGGCAGGGCAGGGCGTCCGGTTCGCCGGTGATAGCGATCCACATCGAGTCGCCGGGCATGGCGTTCGGTGCTGCGGCCGCGCACCCGGCCCAGGATGGGGCGAGGAGGGTCGAAGGGCCGGTCGAACCCGCCCAGGCACCAGAGGATCCCGCCCCGGGAGTTGGGGTCACGGCCATCCAGCGCATACCGGTCGTTGAGTTCCAGGAGACGCGCGAGGGCCTCCGCGGGACCCGGGGTCCACTGGATCACCGACTTGCCCCACGTCATCCGGACGTTGTTGTGGAGCTCTCCGTGGATGAGAAGGGATCGCTGGGCGGCATCCCAGAGGCCGTCGCCCGTTCGGGCCCGCTCCAGGGCCTCGGTGGAGAGGAGGGCCGGGCGGGGATCGGCGGCGTGCTCCCGGAGGGTGGCCTCGGCCCACCCGGGGAGGGCGTCGAGTCCGTCGGGGTCGGGGTGGTGGAAGCAGAAGGCGTGGGCCAGCTCCCGCCAGATCAGGAGTTCATCCAGAAACTTCCCGGCGCCCTCGCCCCCCGTCTCCGCGGCCTCCCTCGCGATGCGGAAGGGCGAGACGTGACCGTAGTGGAGGTAGGGAGAGAGCCGACTCACTCCATGTCGGAGCGGGTCGTTCCTCCGGCGATGGTACGAGGCGAGGCCCTGATTCCGAAACTTGTCCCAGCGGGCGTAGCCGGCCGAACTTCCTCCGGGACTACCAGGAACGGGTCCGACCCCGTGATCGATCCGGCACGATGCGACGAGGTCGGGGACTTGAGCGTGGGTCCAATCCACCGGTTCGAAGGGCAGGGAGGGGGGCAGCCAGGGGACGGCGTCAGGGGAACGGCCCTCTTCCGCGTCCTCCACCCCGGACCAGGGCCTGCCCACCCGGTCCCTGCGGAGATCAGCGGTGGCTCGGCGAAACCGGAAGGCCCGGTCCGTATCCTTCCGTCGGGTCAGGGGAAGGGGCACGATGCACGCGGCGTCCACGCGCCAGACAGGGGTCGACCCCGCTCCGGCGAGGGTTCGGGTCCAGCGCCGAAGGAAGGGCACGGGCATCTCCTCCGTCACCACGACGGCGGCGTCCCCGGTCAAGGTTTGCAGGTGAGGGCCGCGGTGTCCGGGCCGTTCCAGGTGGAAGGCATGCCCGATGCCCCGCTCTCCCAGCTCCCGGGCCACCTCCCTGGCTCCCTGCAGAATGAAGGTGTGGTGCCGGTCCGAGGCGTAGGGGTAGCGCTCCGAGAGGGCGTGGTAGACGAACACGGGGAGCGCCAGTCGGCGTCCCAGGCGCAGGGCTGTATCGAGGGCCGGATTCTCATGGGCTCGGACCGAAGTTCGCATCCAATACATGACGAACTCGCCTCCGGGCCGGGGGGCGCCGGCCGACCCGGGAACGATCCGTTCGGAGAGGTGGATGGGAAGGTCCCCATGGAAGGATTGGGAGGCTGGAGATCGGGAGGGCACGTGGGGCTCTTCTGGAAGAGGAATGGAGATGGGATCGACGCCGATCGAGCGCGGTGTGGAAGGCCTCCGTCGACGGAGGGATGGGACCGATGTTGCAGTTCAACCAACTCTTTCAAACGTCGGACCTTTCGCTGGCGCTTGGGGTCGCAAACACATACCATCAACCCGTTGAACAAGGTTCAGTTCGCAGACATGACTTCTTCGTTCGAGATCGCCCTCGAGGGCATGAGTTGCCAGCACTGCGTGAGCCGCGTGAGGGAGACGCTGGAAGCGCTCGAGGGGATCGAGGTTCAGGATGTACGGATCGGGGCCGCCACCGTGCGGATGGACTCCGAGCGGATCACCCTGGATGAGGTGGAAGATGCGTTGAGAACGGTCGGTTACGAGCCGGTTTGATCCACCCCCGGCCGTGGGGAGGCTTCGGGTCAGGCCAGGATGCAGGAGGAGGAATGAAGATCCGCTGGATCGAGGGGGCAATTCTGGCCCTTTTCGTCTCCGCACTGGCCCCGGGCCTCATGGCTCAGGAGAGGTCGGAGGACGAGCCCGAGGGCATCCGTATTACCGGTACCGTGGTCGACATGAGCAGCGGCGCCATCGTTCCCGCCGCCTCCCTCGAGCTCGTCCCCGCGGACGGTTGGGATGCTTCTCACCAGGCCCTGACTGACGAGGACGGCCGATTCGAGTTCCTGGACGTTCCTCCGGGCATGTTCCAGCTCGAGCTGCAGGCGCTGGGATACCATGAGATGGCCGAAGAAATCGAGGTGGGGGAGCGCGGGCCGGTGGACCTCCGGATCGAGATCGTTCCCCAGGCCCTGGAACTCGAACCCGTCGTGGTGACGGTGACCAGGCGAGGGTATCTGGAGCGAGCCGGGTTCTACAACCGACGCCAGCGGGGTGTGGGCACCCACCTCACCCGCGACCAGTTCGTGCAGCGGGCCAGCTTTCAGGTCTCCGACGTGTTCCGGACCATCCCCGGAGCTCGGGTGACCGAGCGTCCCGGCCTGGGGCGCACCGCCGATGTGAGTTTTCGAGGCGGATGCCGCCCCGATGTGTTCATCGACGGGATCCAGACCGTGCCGGGGACCTCCGTCGACGAGGTCCTGGCGGTCCAGGACGTGGAGGCCATCGAGGTCTATCGGGGAGCCACCGTGCCGGTGGAATTCTCGAGGGGAACCTGCGGTGCCGTGGTCGTGTGGACCCGTGAGCCGGGGCAGGGCACCCAGCCGTTCAGCTGGCGCCGACTCCTGGCGGGTGCGGGCTTCGTCGCCGGCGCCCTTTTGCTGACTCGCTGACCCCTCCCGGCAGGGGAGATGGGTCCCGAAGAGCGGGGATCTGTCCCCCCCGTTCCTTTGCTGCGCTTCTTGCCCGGATCCCCTCCCGCCCCTTACTTGCCTCCATGAAGATCACCCCTCTTGGAGGTGCGGGCTCGGTCACAGGGTCCCGGTTTCTGGTCGAGACCCAGAGGCACCGTATCCTGATGGAGTGTGGGCTCTTCCAGGGCCTCAAGTCCCTTCGCCTCAAGAACTGGGAGCCGTTCCCCGTTCCACCGGCCTCCCTGGACGCTGTGGTGCTCAGCCACGCCCACCTGGATCACACCGGGTACCTCCCAGCACTCGTGCGGGCGGGGTACGCGGGTCCGGTTCTCGTGACTCCGGCCACCGCCGACCTGCTTCCCGTGCTCCTCCAGGACGCGGCACACCTCCAGGAGGAGGACGCAGCGTTCGCGAATCGGAAAGGGTTCTCCCGTCATGCTCGGGCCCTTCCCCTTTTCACACGGGACGATGCGAAGGCCGCTTGCGACCTCCTCGAGAGCCGGGAGTGGCACAGCCCCTTCGAGGTGCATGACCTCCAGCTCCAGTTCTTCCCTGCGGGGCATCTCCTGGGCGCCGCCATGATTCGGGTCGAGGACGAGGCCGGCGACTCGCTCCTCTTCAGCGGAGATCTGGGACGATCCCAGGATCCGCTCCATCCTCCACCCAGCCCGCGCCCCCCTTCTCGCAGGCTGCTCATGGAAGCCACCTACGGGAACCGGAGCCATGCACCGGAGGCGCCGGAGGAGGGCCTGGCGGCGGTCGTCTCCAGGACGCTGGAGCGGGGAGGCGTAGTGCTCATCCCCACCTTCGCGGTGGGGCGTGCCCAGGCCATCCTCCTCCTTCTGCACCGATTGCGGAAGGAGAGGCGCATCCCCGGCGTTCCGGTCTTTCTCGACAGCCCCATGGCCATCCGGGCTTCGGAGGTGCACCTGGAGCACGCCGGAGAGCTGCGACCCGAGCCAGGCGAGCTGACCCGGGCCCTGAACGCGGCCGAATGGGTGAGGACCTCCGAGGAATCCAAGTCCCTGAACCGGAGGCGGGGTCCCATGGTCATCCTGGCGGGCTCCGGGATGCTCACCGGGGGCCGGATTCTGCATCACCTCCAGCACTACGGGGGCCGCCACGAGAACCTGCTCATCCTGGTCGGCTATCAGGCGGAGGGAACCAGGGGCCGGGAGCTTTGGCGAGGGGAGCGCTCGCTCCGGATGCATGGCCGGTGGTTCGATGTGAGGTGTCAGGTGGAGTCGCTGGAGTTGCTCTCGGGCCACGCCGATCGAGAGGAGTTGGTGGAATGGGCGGCCTCGGGGACCGAGCCCGAACTCGGGGTCGGCCTGGTGCACGGAGAGCCCGGGCCGGCGGATCATCTCCGGCGGCGGCTGATGGACCGGACCGGGTGGAGGGTCGAGGTGGCCCGGGAAGGCGTTCCCCTGTTCGAGGGCCCAGGAGGATGAGCGGATCCGCCTCGCAGGTGGGGGCCTTCCCGGCTCGGCCCCCGGTCCCTCCGCCGTGGCGAGTGGAGCTCCTCCTCTGGACCGGGGTGGAGCTCCTGGACTTCGCCGGACCCGCTCAGGTCCTGCAGGTGGCCAGGATGGGGAGTGGAGAGCCGGCCTTTCGGCTCCGGACCCTGGCTCCGCCGGGTGCTGAGGTGACGAGCCAGGGCTTCCTTCGTGTCCGTGCGGATGGGGTCCTGGACGCCAGGGGCACGTCGCCCGATCTCCTGGTGATTCCGGGGGGCGAGACCGACGCGGCGCTGCGGGAGGTGGAGTTCATGGAAGGCCTCGGCCATGCGGCCAGGAGGGCGGGCCATGTGCTCAGCGTCTGCACCGGCGCCCTCCTGCTGGCTCATGTGGGACTTCTGGCCGATCGGCCCGCGACCACCTGGCATGGGGCCTTCGACCGCCTCCGAGCCGTCGAACCCCGGGTTCAACTCCTCTCCGGTGCTCGCTGGGTCTCCGAGGGCAGGGTGACGACGGCCGCCGGGGTCTCGGCGGGCATCGACGCCGCCCTGGCCCTGGTGGAGGAATGGCTGGGCCGCACCGAGGCGGAACGTGTGGCTCACTATATGGAGTATCCGCTGCCTCCGGCCGGATCCGCCTCCGACGCGATTCGGTCGTCCTCGTGACCCTCGTCCTCCATCCCACGGTTCCAGAATGACGATGTCCTCCGAGCGTCCCCCCGACCGTCCCAGGGCCGAGTCCAGCCAGGAGCTACAGGAGGATCCACAGGAGGAGGCGCCCGGCCTGGGGTGGCGGGCGGCCCTGGGAATCCTTCGCCGGCTTCCTCAGGGTGCCCTCAGCCGAGGCGCGGGATGGGTGGCTGAACGACGGATCCCCCGAGGCCTCCGAAGGCGGGTGATCCGGGGATTCGCCGGAGCCGTGGGGGCCGATCTCTCCGAGGCGGAAGAGGCGCCCGAGGCCTACGCCTCGATCTCGGAGTTCTTCACCCGCCGGCTCGAGGACGGCGCTCGGGATTGGCCGGACGATCCCGAGATGCCGGGAAGCCCGGTGGACGGGGTGGTCGGAGCCCTCGGCGCGATCCGTGATGGGGAGCTGATCCAGGCCAAGGGCATCCGGTACCGGGTCGAGGAGCTTCTGGGCGAAGGACCCCACAGCGACCCCTTCCATCCCTCCGCCGGTCACCCGGTGCCACTGGTGCCCCCGGCCGGGAGCTTCGCCCGGGGGCGGTTCCTCACCCTCTACCTGGGCCCTCGCCACTATCACAGGATCCACACCCCGGTCACCGGTGGGGTCAGATGGGCCCGGGCCCTTCCAGGCGCTCTGCTTCCGGTGAACGCCCCTGCGGTCCAGTCCGTGCCCGATCTCTTCCCTCGCAACGAACGCCTGGTGGCGATCCTTAGTCGGGAGGACCGGGCCCCGGTGGCCGTGGTCGCGGTGGGGGCCTACAACGTGGGACGGATCTCTGCCCGGTTCGATGAGGGCTGGAACGGACCCCAGGGGAGGGGCGTGACCAACCGGCGGGGGCGCCGGGGTGTGGAGACCCGGGCGTACGATCCGCCCCGGGAGATTCAGCGGGGTGAGGAGCTCATGGCCTTTCACCTGGGCTCCACCGTGGTTCTCCTCTTCGCCGACGAGCCCCGGGACTTTGACCGGCACCTCCAGCCCGGCCGGGAGGTGGCCCTCGGTCAGCCCCTCTTCCCGCCTTCCAGGGCTCGGGGGTAGAGCCGGCGGACCGCGTCGTCAGTCCTCTGCACTGCACTGCACCCTGGTGGGTTGGGCATTCCGGCAGGCGATGATCTCGGCCATCCCCGAGACGTTGCCTCCGCAGACGCTCTCCTGGGCGGCCTGCTGTGCTTCCTCCCGGCTGGGGCCACTGCCGCTCCGGCAGACCTCCTGGCCTGAGAACTCGAGGCAGACCTCGCAGTGAACGGCCGCGCGCTGCAGGGTGGTGTTGATCACGGCACCCATGAAGAGGCCCAGGGCGATGAGGATGACGACGACGTGGATCGGCTTCATGTTTCCGGCAGGGTGAGGGGGCCAGGAGCGGGCGGCGTTGTCACGACTCGCCAGGCTATGATAACTTACAGTTCTGACCCTTGCGGGTGAACGGCCCGCGCCAGAGCACCAGAATCAGGAGTCCCCAGTCCGTGTCCAATGACGCCATCGAGGTGGAAGGTACCGTCACAGAGGTCCTTCCCAACGCGAACTTCCGGGTCGAGCTCGAGAACGGCCACAACATCCTGGCCTACCTCTCGGGCAAGATGAGGAAGTTCTATATCCGTGTACTGGAAGGAGATCGGGTCAAGGTGGAGATGTCTCCCTACGACCTGACCCGGGGTCGCATCACCTATCGCTACAAGTAGTTCGGGATCGTCCGGCCTGCTTTCGGTGCCCGGACCGGGCTTGCCTTAGGGCACATTTTTCTCCCGCGGGTGTGTAATGACCCGTCAAAGACTTAGATTACGAGAGTTTATCAGTCAGCCTTCCCTGGTCTCGGATCCCGATAGGGTTCGGCCAGGTATTGCCCCGTACCTTCGGATCGGGGGCGTCAGCGAAGGATGGCTCGCCGATCGACCGTCGGTCATCGGCATTTGAAACCGCAGATTTGCCCCACTCAGGAGGAACGCTTTGAGCGCTGAAGCCATAGCGGGTTCCGCATCATCGGACGTCCACTCCCACGGCACCGATGGTCATCACCACGACCACGACGAGCCGCACAACGACATCATCTACCCGGCCATGATCCCCTTCCTCATGGTCCACGCCGCAGCCCTGGGCGTCTTCTGGACGGGGTTCACGACCACGGCGGTCGTGTTGTGCGTTTCGCTGTACCTCATCCGGATGTGGGCACTGACGGCTGGGTTCCACCGGTACTTCTCGCACCGTTCCTACAAGACGAGCCGGTGGTTTCAGTTCTTCCTGGCCTTCCTGGGACAGACGTCGGCGCAGAAGGGAGTGCTGTGGTGGGCGGCGACGCATCGGCATCATCACAGGCATTCGGACACCCCCGAGGACGTCCATTCTCCGAAGCACGCCGGCTTCTGGTTCTCCCACGTAGGCTGGATCTTCTCTCCTCAGAAGAACGAGCCGGACTACTCCACGATCCAGGACTTCGCCAAGTACCCTGAGATTCGCTTCCTGGACCGGCACCCGTACTTCCCCGCTGTGATGTTGGCCGTGGCCTGCTTCCTCATCGCTGGCTGGCCGGGCCTCTTCGTCGGGTTCTTCCTCAGCACCGTGCTCCTCTACCACGGGGTCTTCGCCATCAATTCGGTGGCCCATGTGGTGGGCAAGCAGCGCTACGTGACCGCCGACGATTCCCGGAACAACTGGTGGCTCGCCCTGATCACCCTGGGTGAGGGGTGGCACAACAATCACCATCACTACCAGAGCTCCACCCGGCAGGGCTTCTACTGGTGGGAGATCGACATCTCCTACTACGTCCTGAAGGTTCTTTCGTGGTTCGGTCTCGTGTGGGACCTCCGGGCTCCCCCGAAGGCCATCGTGGAGGGCGAGCAGCGACTGGGCCAGAAGGTGGTGGAGCGGGTGGCGTCCGAGGTGGCCGGTTCCTTCCAGGTGGAGCAGATCGCCAGGGAGGTTCAGCAGGCCTGGGCCAACAAGCCCACCCTGGAGGAGATCCGGGCACGGGTCCAGCAGACGCGGGAAGACGCCGTGACCCACCTCCGGGAGCTTCAGGTGCCCCACGTGCCGACGCTGGACGAGATCCGGGCCCGGCTCAAGGAGCGGTACATCGACAATCCGTCAATCGATCAGATCGCCGAGCGTGCCCACGAAATCCTTCTGGAGCGGCTGTCCCATCATCTCCAGCTCGATGGGCCCCAGACGGCGGCCGGTTGACGTCAGCGCCAGATCCGGATCCGTCCGGCGCCTGAGTTGAAGGGCTGTTGAAGGAGGTCGAAAAGGCCCCGCCACAGGGACTCCTGTGGCGGGGCCTTTTCATGTCCGGCGGGGACGGGGGCCCCCCGTCCGGCTCCCTACTCGACGATGTATCCGATGGCCTGGGCTGCCTGTTCCAGCGTCTCCACCGTGACGTCGGCCTGGGCATCCAGCTCCTTCAGGGCGTGGATGAAGTCGGTGGGCCGGACCAGGATCAGGGGAATTCCCGCTGCGACGGCGGCCCCGGCGTCGGAGGCGGTGTTCCACTGGCGGTACTTCTCGGTGAAACAGGCCACCACCAGATCGGCCATGCGCATGTGAACCCGGGTCCGAAGGGTGTTCACCGAGGCGCCCATGAGGTCGCGATACCGGTCATCGGGCTGCTCGCCCAGGATGAGCTCGCCGATGTCGTCGGAGCGTCCATGGTTCTCCTGGGGTCCGAGGAACTCGGCGTCGACGCCGTGGTCGGCCAGGTGCGAGCGGAGCTCGTCTCGCCAGGTGGAATGGATTTCGCCGGCCAGGTAGATGCTGAGGGAGGGCGGTGCGTGTTGACTCACGTGGATTTCGTGGGCTGAGGGTGAGACGATGCGAATCCCGCTCCCGACGGGTCGTGGGCGCGGGAACA
The DNA here is from genome assembly GCA_007121555.1 of Gemmatimonadota bacterium. GTDB lineage: Bacteria > Gemmatimonadota > Gemmatimonadetes > Longimicrobiales > Gaopeijiaceae > PWLA01. The sequence goes on from SKKH01000202.1 coordinate 22,161, forward strand.
AATCGACCCCCGACTCCTGGTCGGGTTCCTGCACCCGGCCCCGGATCGCGGGGACGGCCCGTCAGAGACTCATTCAGAAACTCACGTTGATGAGTGGCAGGATCCGGAACGGCGGAGGATTGTTGCCGGCCCGGTTGATCAGGCCGAGCTGGACCCCCCGGAGGTGGTCGGTCCAGTTCACCACCCCGACCGAGATCCCGACCTGGAGGGCGCTGCGCTGGTAGCCGGCCATCGAGAGTCCCCTGAGCTCCCCGGCGTCGATCCAGCCCACGGCTCCGGTGATCCCCTGGATGCGCGCACCGGACACCCGGTATCCGCCCAGGGTGACGCCGGTGATTCCCACCGCGTCGCAAGCTCCGGGCTCGAACTCCAGAGCCCCGCCGGCCACCCGTCGAGCCCACTCCACGGTGGCCCGATCCGATTCCACGGCCCAGAGCCCTCCCTGGATTCCCCGGATCTCACATCCGGCCACCGTGGCGAGTCCTGAGAGCTGAATCCCGTCCATCTGGCCCCCCGCCACCGTGCCCAGCCCCGACAGTTGGACGCCTCGCATGTTGCCGCCCCCCACCACGGCCAGCCCACCCACCTGGATCCCGTACATCTCCTCGCCGCTCACCACGGCCAGGCCGCCGAGTTGCGCGCCCCGCATGGACTCGCCCGCCACTGTGGCGAGCCCACTCCCCTGGATGCCTTCCATGTCATCGCCTGCGATGGTGGCCAGGCCTGCGGTCTGGATCCCCCGCATTCCGTCGCCCGCGATGGTGGCGAGTCCTGCGGACTGGACCCCCGTCACCGATCCGCCCCCGATGGTGGCCAGCCCCGCGAGCTGGACTCCGGCTACGCTCTCGCCCCCCACCACCCCGAGGGAGGCGAGCTGGACTCCCCGGGCATGCTCGCCGGCGACCACGCTCAGGCCACCCAGCTGGATCCCCTGGAGGTCGTCTCCCCCGATCACGGCGATCCCTCCCAGGTGGACCCCCCGGGCGTGCCGTCCGGCAATAGCGGCGACTCCTGCGGCGTGCAGACCCGTCAGACTCTCCTCTCCCACCACGGCTCCCAGGCCGAGTCCGAGCCCCGTGATCTCACCGGCCTGGGGCATGAGCCCTGCTCCGAGTCCCCGAACCCGCCCGCCCACGGTTTCAGCCTGAGGCCGCCAGAGGGTGAGGCTGACCCCGTCCACCCGCTCCAGCCTCTGGTCCGACACGTTGAGGCGAAGTCCTGTGATGGAGGGCACGTGCCCGATTCCGATCCCCCGATCCCCAGCCATGAGGCGGAGCGACCAGCCGTCGGTGGCTCCTTCCGCCTCCTGGGCCTGGAGGGGTGGCGGAGCCGTCATTAGACCCGCGAAGAGGAGGCTGGCGAGGAGGGCGAGGCGATTCATGGTCAGGGTCCGGGTCAGGGGTATGATGCGGCGCGGGCGGCGCTGGAAGTGGAGCGGGGAGCTCGGGGCACACCTGTGTGGCCGTTCCCGGACGCACCCCGCCTCCTTCCCACCTCTCTACGGTCCGCTGTGGATCAGGGTTTCAGGGCCGTCGTCGCCGGCCACCTCCGGCCATCTCCCGTCCGGCCCGGCTTGCTTCTTCGGCCCGGCACGCCCCATCCTTGCGGCTTCACTCCAGACAAGGACCGTGCATGCTCGAAGCCCTACGCCAGGTTGTGAACCAGCTCGAGGAATGGGTCTGGGTCTCCGGAATCCAGGTCGGCGACGAGACGATCCCCTTCGTCGTGCTCCTCCTGCTGGGGGCGGGCATCTACTTCACAGTGCGCCTCGGCCTGATCCAGATCCGGGCCCTGGGGCACGGGTTCGCCGTCGTGACAGGTCGCTACTCGGACCCCGATGACGCCGGAGACGTCAGCCACTTCCAGGCCCTCACCACCGCCCTGTCCGCCACGGTGGGCATAGGAAACATCGCAGGAGTGGCCATCGCGCTCCACTGGGGGGGGCCGGGAGCCCTCTTCTGGATGTGGGTCACGGCCTTCCTGGGCATGGCCACCAAGTTCTGCGAGGTGACCCTCGCGCAGAGATACCGGGAGGTCATCGACCGGGAACCCGGCGATCCGCCCTGGAAGGGGACGATCGCGGGTGGGCCCATGTACTACATCGAAAAGGGGCTGGGGAAGCATTGGAAGGTCGTGGCCATCTTCTTTGCGGCCCTCATGGGCGTCACCGCATTCCTGGGTGGAAACGGCGTCCAGGCGAACACCGTGGCCGACGTCATGCGCGACGAGTTCGCCGTTCCGATCTGGATGAGCGGGCTGGTGACCGCCTCCATCGTGGGCCTGGTGATCATCGGGGGGATCAGCCGGATCGGGAAGGTGACCGGAATCCTGGCTCCGGCCATGGCGGCGGTCTACGTCGGTGGGGCGCTGGTCATCATCGGGATGAACTGGGACCAGGTGCTACCCTCCCTGAGTCTCATCGTGACCGAGGCCTTCAACCCCTCGGCCGGGGTGGCCGGCGCAGGGGTCGGTGCCTTCCTCGTGACCATGATGTGGGGCGTGCGACGCGGTCTCTTCTCCAATGAGGCCGGACAGGGTTCGGCGCCCATCGCCCACGCGGCAGCCCGCACCGACGAGCCCGTGTCCGAGGGCGTGGTGGCCCTCCTCGAACCCTTCATCGACACCATCGTGATCTGTACCATGACGGCTCTGGTGATCATCATCACCTCGTCGTGGGACGACCGCTTTCCCACCCAGATCCCCATCGGAGGAGGCCACACGAGCTTCGTAGAGGAACGGGAAGACGGAGGCTTCCGATTCTTCGTGGGGTCTCCCGATTCCATCGTCGTCCGGGACGGCGTCCCCGTCGAGACCGGCCCCGGGGTCTCCCGCTACGCCTGGCACGAGGTGGCCATCGACTCCTTCTTCGTGGATCCGGCCCAGAACGAGCCCTTCACCGGTGTCATCCATCCGGGCGAGGGGCGAGCGGTCGACGAGGAGGGCGTCGTCCATCCGGCCCTCTTCGGGAACGCCCCGCAGAACGGGGCGCCCCTCACCATGGCGGCGTTCCGGCGCGGCCTACCCGGGGACTGGGGACACTACATCGTTCTCCTCACGGTGCTCCTCTTCGCCATATCTTCGGCCATCGCATGGAGCTATTATGGAGACCGCTGCGCCCGGTACCTGTTCGGGGAGAAGGCGGTTCTTCCCTACAAGCTGGCCTTCGTCACGATCCACTTCCTGGGGGCGGTGGTGCCCCTGGTGGTGGCGTGGACGCTGGGCGACGTATTCCTGGGGTTGATCATCATCCCCAATCTCATTGCGCTGGTGGTCCTGACTCCCCAGGTGAAGGAGATGACCTCCTCGTACTTCGAACGTAAACCGTGGATCATGGAGGCGGATGATGGAGGATCGTGAGGACCGCAGGGCGAGATATGTAGCGTGGGACAACCTTCGCCGGGGCCTCCTGGCCACTCTCATGGCGGTGGTCGTCCTGGCGGGGGGAGGGGTCGCTCCCTTCTCCATCCAGGCTCAGGTGCCCGCCGGCGACCTGCCCATGACGGGTGCGGAGCGGGCCGGGTGGGAGCGAACCACCACCCACGCGGAGGTCATGGAGTTCCTCTGGGAGGTGCAGGCCCGGACCGACCGGATGCTCGTCCAGGAGCTCACCGTGACGAACGAGGGGCGTCCCCACCCCGTGGTCTTCCTGGGTGATCCACCCCTTTCCGAGCCCACAGCTTCCCTTCTTTCGGGCAAGCCCACCCTCTTCATCGTCTCCACGATCCACGGGAACGAACGTTCAGGAAAGGAAGGGGGGCAGCAGTTCATCCGGGAGCTCACGCTGGGAGATCAGCAGGACCTGCTCGAGCATGTAAACGTCATCATCGTGCCCCATATGAATCCCGACGGCGGCGACGCGGGGCGGCGCCAGAACTCGCTCGGCTACGACATGAACCGCGACTGGATCGTGGCCGAAACCCGTGAGGTCACCGCGGTGGTGGAGCAGATCCTGAACCGCTTCGCGCCCGACGTGTTCGTGGACGCCCACAACGGGGGCTCCTACCCCTACCACATGACGTACCAGGCCACCCTGGATCCCACCGCGGATCAGGCCCTCGTGGACTTCGCCCGGGGGCCCATGTACGAGTTCATCAAGCGTCACATCGAGTCCCAGGACATGAAGATGTACTGGTACTCGGGTCCGTCCTTCGACGAGGACGCGGACACCTGGTATTGGAGAACCACCGTGCCCTGGCCGAGGAAGCAGCACTCCTATGGGGGACTCCGGAACATGATCACCCTCCTGTACGAGGTCCCAGGGCGTCACTCCCTCGAGGTGCAGGCCGATGCGGCACGGGAATCCATGATCGCCCTGGCCCGCTTCATGGCCGAGAACTCCGACGAGGTCCGGGGGGTGGTACAGGAGGCCCGGCGCCGGACGGTGCAGGAGCCCGCCGAGGAGGTCTACTTCGACCTGGAGCCCACCGCCTACCCCGAGGCGGAGGAGTTCTACGTGGCCGAGCGGGATGACGAGGGGGAGTGGATGGAGCCCCAGCTGGTCACCGGGGAGAACCGGACCCTCTACGTGCCCACCCGCACCCGACCGGCTCCCTACGCCTACGCCTTCGACGCTCGCTTCGACGACCTGGCCCTCTTCCTACGACGTCACGGGATCCAGGTGGAGGAGCTCCGGGATGAGGTCTCGGTGGATGTGGAGCGCTACCGGATCGAATCGGTCTCCTGGGCCGATGAGCCCTACCAGAACCATCTCATGGCCGACATCGAGGTCGAACTCGTGCCGGACCGGATGACGCTCCCGGCCGGGAGCTACCTGGTTCGGGTGAGGCAGCACGAAGGACGGCTCATTCCCCAGCTCCTGGAACCCGACGCGGTGGACTCGGTGGTTCGCTGGAACTTCCTGGACCACGTCCTGCCCACCTCGGGGGGCGAGGACGCCTTCGTTCCCATCTACCGGCTCGGCGGGCCAGTGGGAGCCTCCACGCTCCTCGTGCCCTGAGGGGCGGGGCCTGGCCGTCAACCCCGTACGGCTGCCACCAGCTTCCGGACCCGGCTGACCTCGATCCCCTGACCGGCCCGTCCGTCTCGTTGGAGGGAAGAGCCCACGATGGCCCCATGAGCTCGCTCCATGAGGCGACTGGCGTTGTTGGGGGTGAGTCCGCTTCCGACCCAGACCGGAGCGTCGGGGGCCGCCTCTTTGGCGGCGAGGACCCTGGCCGGATCCGTGGCCGCCCCGGTCCGAGCGCCCGACACCAGAAGAATGTCGGCGAGCCCGCGATGCCGCAGGTCTCCCGCGGCGAGCCCCGGATCGATTCCCTGCGGGGGGGTGGCGTGCTTCACCAGGATGTCGGCCAGGATCAGGAGCTTCGGGGCGAGGGTGGATCGCAACCGGACGGTCTCGTGGGCCCGCCCCTCCAGCGTCCCCTGGTCGGTGAACATGGTCCCGGTATGGACGTTCACCCTGAGAAAGGTGGCTCCGGTGGCCGCCGCGACGCCCAATCCTCCCCGGGCGTCGTTGCGCAGCACGTTCAGCCCCACTGGCCGATCCCCTGCCACCTCCCGTACCCTCGTTACGGCCAGGGTCATGGCCGCGAGGGTCTCGGGGGGCACCGGACCCGGGTGGAAGGGCACGTCTCCGAAGTTCTCCACCAGAATCCCGTCCATTCCGCCATCCAGGATCGCCTCCGCGTCTCGGGCAGCGGATTCGAGGACCCTCTCCATGGATCCCCCCCACCACGGACTCCCGGGCAGGGCGGGGAGGTGCACCATTCCCACCAGGGGAACCCTCCGCCCGAAGTGGGTGGCCACCTGATCCCGGGTGGCCGGGAGAACCGGGGGCTCGCTTGTCGTGGAGGTAGGGCTCGAGCCGGGGTCATGGGTCCGACCGGGGGTGCCTTCGGAAGGCGGGGTGGGGTTCGTCACGGGTTGTCCTCTCCGTCGTTGGGGTCTTCGGGGCGACCCAGGAGGCCTCCGGGAAGGAGGGCGTCCCGGCCGAATCGCTTCCGGATCCGGTCACCGGTCCGAGACAGGGTACGATCCCGGTCCGACTCCTCCAACTCCTCGGAGTCCAGGAGGGAGAGCTGCCGGGCGCCTTCGTTCTCGGCGAGCGACGACACCCCCAAACCCAGGAGGCGCACCGGGGCCCCGGATCGGTCCCGGAGGTCGTCCAGCAGCTTCACCGCCGTGCGCAGAATCGCTCGGTCGGAGCTGATGGGCTGGGAGAGGGTGGAGGAGGCGTTTCGGGTCGTGAAGTCGGCGTCCCGGAGCTTCACGGTCACGGTCCGGGCTAAGAGCCCTTTCGCCCGCAGGCTCTCGCCCACCTCCAGCGCCAGCCGCCGGAGTCGCCGGTCCAGCTCTCCGTCGCCGTCGGAGTCCCTGGGCAGATCCCGGGGGAAGGTCCGCTCGGCGGAGATGGACTTCCGTCCGGGGTCCGGGTCCACCGGAGAGGGATCGATTCCCCGCGCCCGTTCCCAGAGCCACCGTCCCCGGTTGGGCCCGAACCACCGGTCCAGCCACTCGTACTGCAGAGGGATGAGGTCCTTCACGGTACGAAGGCCCCGGGCCTCGAGCTGCTCCAGGAGCGCAGGCCCCACCCCGGGAAGGTCGGCCAGCTCGTGTTCCTGCAGGAAGGCCGCCTCTCGGCCCGGGGGCACGATGTGGACGCCTCCAGGCTTGGCTCTCTCCACGGCCAGCTTCGCCACCAGGCGGACGGTGCCACCGCCCAGCGAGACGGTGATCCCCGTGGCCTCTCGAACCCGCTCCTGGATCCTCTCTGCGGTCTGTGCCAGCGACTGGCCGGCGTAGAGTCGCTCCGTGCCGGTCAGGTCCAGATAGAACTCGTCGATGGAGGCGGCCTGGACCACCGGGGCCATGGCCTCGAGACACTCTCGGATGGCTCGACTCCGGGTCACGCATGCCTGCCGCGGAACCGGCACCACGGTGGCCCGGGGACAGAGGCGAAGCGCCTGCGAGACCGGCATCCCCGAGTGCACCCCGAACTCCCGCACCGAATAGTCGGCCGAGGTCACGACGCCCCGGCCCGAGGCCGACCCGCCCACCAGGAGCAGGGGAGCCCGTCCGGCACCCTCCGGATCTTCCAGCCGGGCCACCTGGACGAAGAACATGTCGCAGTCCACCAGGAGGATCCGTCGCCTGGCGGTTTCGGTGGACCGCGGCGCGTCGTCGCCGGGCTGGTTCATCGCCTCACTCCTCCCCGCGCTGGTGTGCTTCCGTCGTGTGAGCTTTCCAGCTTTCGACTGGGCTTCTGGAACGCCCGGGTCTCCTCCGGGGTCTCCCTGACCAGGCCATGGAGGCGCAGCGCGAACGCGCCTCGGCGGCTCCGTCGGCCATCACCTACGCGAATCCTCTGTCCGCTGGACAGTTCAATCCACCCTCGATCCAGGAGGTCCGTTTCATGACCTACCCCCACAAGCTCCCCGAGTTGGGCTTCGACTATGACGCCCTCGAGCCTCACATCGACGCCCGCACCATGGAGATTCATCACTCCAAGCACCACAACGGGTACACGACGAAGCTGAACAAGGCCCTGGAAGGCCATGAGGACTTCCAGAAGTACAGCGCCGAACAGCTTCTCCGTGGGCTCCTCGCCCTTCCCGAGGAGATTCGTACCGGCGTGCGCAACAATGGCGGCGGTTTCCACAATCACAAGCTCTTCTGGGAGACTCTGAAGCCGGGTGGGAGCTCGAAGCCCTCCGGTGACCTGGCCGGTGCCATCGACTCCACCTTCGGATCTTTCGGGAACTTCCAGGAGACCTTCCAGAGCGCCGCAGGCGGCCAGTTCGGGTCCGGTTGGGGTTGGCTCGTGGTGGATCCCTTCGGACATCTGAAGGTCACCTCGACGGCGAACCAGGACTCGCCCCTCATCAGCGGCTCCACTCCCATTCTCGGAGTGGACGTGTGGGAGCATGCCTACTACCTGAAATACCAGAACCGTCGTCCGGATTACCTGACGGCCTTCTGGAATGTGGTGAACTGGGACGTGGTCGGCGAGAAGTACGCCCATGCCAAGGGCGGCTGGATCTCGTGACGGTCTGAGCCGGTAGATCGTCGCCGGGTCGGCGACGCGAGGACCGTGGGGGTGGCGCCGGGAGAGTCCCGGGCCACCCCCTCTTTCATGCTCTGCCGCCCCGCGCCTCCAGGACCCGCATCGGCGCCTCTGGGAGGAGGGGAACCGTGAGGGGCCTGCGGAGTTCTTAAATCGACTCCCTCCGCGAGGATGGCGGTTCCGAGTGTCTCTCGGCCCCAGCTCGCGCGCCGTTCTCATCGCTCCACACCTTCCGTGATATCCATGAGGTTGTTCATGTTTTCTGGTCTGGCTTCCATCCGCCGGCCCGGTGCGTCCGGGCTGCGTTCCCTGTTTCTCACCCCGGCCGTGGTCGGGACCGTGCTTCTCACCGCCGTGGGTTGCGGCACTGACGATCCGGTCCCGGTCTCCGACACGCCCCAGCCCGCCGTGGAGCCAGGGGCGGAATTCGAGCTCGTTCGCTCTCCGGATGTGGCCCCTGAGAGGCCCGATGCCCGGGTCGGGATCGCTTCGCCCGACGAGTTCGAGCGGTTCGATCAAGGCGAGACGGTGGCGGTGGAGTTCACCCTCTCGGGATACCAGCTGGAAGAGGAGACCCCGGGCGGCGCGGAGCGTGGGCTGGCTCGTGCGCCGGGTCAGCACCTGCACGTGATCCTCAACAACGAGCGGTACGAAGCCATCTACGACATCTCCGACCCGGTGGAGTTCGACGACCTCCCGGCCGGGACCCATCACCTCCGTGCTTTTCCCGGGACGGATTGGCATGAATCGGTGAAGTCGCCGGGAGCCTTTGTCCACCGTGTCATCCAGGTGGGCGAGGGCGAGGTGGAGCCCCGGGTGGACCTCGACGCACCCCTCCTCACCTATTCTCGGCCGGTGGGAGAGTACAGTGGCGCCGACGCCGACAGCGTGCTGGTCGACTTCTACCTCTCCGGGGCCAGGCTCTCCACTGATGGATACCGGGTTCGGATCGCGGTGGAGGGGCTGGGCGAGGCCATGATCGACGACTGGGCACCCTATCTCCTCCTGGGCCTGCCCGAGGGAGAGCACACCGTGCGCCTCGAGCTCCTGGATCCCGACGGAGTCCTGGTTCCCGGTGAGTTCAATCGGACCGAACGCACGATCACCATCTCGCGCTGAGGTTCGACTGTGTGCCGGGATGACGTCGAGCTTGCCTGGTGGGAATCATATGTTTATCCATAGAAAAGTCTCCGGAACCGGGAGGGATGAGAGTCGCCCCCTTCCCCCGACGGCACGTTCGAATCTGACTCGTCACACGAGTCTGGCACCAGCTTCTCTTCCACGGGAGTGCACCATGCCCTCCAACGAGCCGCCAGCGCCCCGGGTCGCCCCGGTCCTCCTGGCCTTTCTCATGGTCCTGGTTCTTCCCGCCTTCGGAGAGCTGGTGGAGGGTGAAGGTGGACTCCACTGGGCCGGGTCTGACGCCACCGCGCTCCACGCCCAGTCCCTCAGGGGCTCCCCGGCGTCGCTGGACCGGCAGAACCACCAGGCCCGGGCCCACGACTTCACCTACCTGCAGACCCCGGCCCAGGTGCGGCGGTTCGTGGAGCTGGGATACCTGGTCCCGGTGCGTCCCACCGAGAACATGGGCATCCACAACGTGTCCTTCCCCTACGCGCGACCCGAGGTGAGGACCTTCCTCCACCGCCTCTCCGCGCAGTACCGGGCCGCCTGCGGGGAACGACTGGTGGTTACGAGCCTGACGCGCCCCATCTCCAACCAGCCTCCCAACGCGTCGTCCCGATCGGTGCATCCCACCGGGATGGCGGTGGATCTCCGGGTGAGCCAGAACGCCCGGTGCCGCTCCTGGCTCGAGTCGACCCTCATGTCCCTGGAGCAGCAGGGGCTGATCGAAGCGATCCGGGAACGCCGTCCTCCCCACTACCATGTGGCGGTATATCCACAGCCCTACGCGAGGTATGTGGCCCAGATCACCGGCGAGGACCGGGTGGCCAGTCGGGCCGACGAGCCGGAGATCCAGCTCGAATGGGTCACCCATCAGGTCCGCCGAGGAGAGCATCTCACCGGCATCGCCCAGCGATACGGGACCACCGTGACTCGCCTTCGCTCAGAGAATCGAATTCAGGGCAACCGGATTCTGGTGGGGCAGGCGCTCCGGGTGCCGGTCTATCAGGAGGTCTCTTCCCCGAGTCGCACGGCGCAGGCGCAGGCCTCCTCCAGCGGGGCCTCGGAGTCCCAGGGCCCGGCCGAGTCCGAGACCGGCGAGGCGTCGGGGCCCGAGAGCTCCGAAGGCTCCGCCACCAGCGAGAATGGAGAGCGCGACGAGGCGGAATCCGCCACCCACAGGGTGGCGCGGGGAGAGACCCTCTCCACCATTGCCCAGCGCTACGGGGTGAGCCAGGCGGAGCTGCGCCGGGCCAATGGGATCAGCGGAAGTAGGATCCTGGCCGGTCAGGAGCTCACCATTCCCGGTGCCGGCACGCCGGCGCAGGCCACCACCCACCGCGTCGCCCGGGGTGAGTCCCTGTGGGGGATCGCCCGCCGGTACGGGGTGAGCCAGGACGCGGTCCGACGGGCCAACGGCATCAGCGGCAACCGGATCCTTATCGGTCAGGAGCTGACCATTCCTGCGGGTGGGGGTACGGCCCAGCCTACCACCCACCGGGTCGCCCGGGGCGAGTCCCTCTGGGTGATCGCCCAGCGCCATGGGACATCGGTGGATCAGATTCGTCGCGAGAACGGGATCGGCTCGTCCGGCCGGATCGTCCCCGGCCAGGTCCTAACGATTCCCGGGTCGGGGCGCTGAGGGCGAGGGGGACTCCCCGCCTCCCCAGATGCGCGCCATCCCCTCCTCGTAGGGTACGAGCTCGGGATCGGCCTCCCGGGACGGCCTCAACCAGACCCAGGCCTCCCGGTCCGGGTACCGATCCAGGACCCGTGCGTTCAGCTCCGGGCCCATCTCCCGGACGTAGACCACGTCCTGGCCTTCGATGCCCGGGAGTCCGCCGAGCCACATCAGGTATCCCGCCTCCAGAAGCCCCCCCCGTTCATCCGCCCGGATCTGCCGAACGCACCGGTCGGTGAGCCCCTCCCCCGCGTGGTAGCGGATCTGGGTCCCCTGGCCAACCGCGCCGATCTGAAGTCCCTCGTATGGAGGGGGCCGTCGAATCAGATCCAGGGGCGAAAGGGGACCGGCGGCACCGGCGGCCTGCAGCTCGCCACCCTCGTGACGTGACGGGATCTCCCCTTCACCCCATAGCCCGGGCGTGGGATAGCGGGCTGCGTAGGCGGCGAAGGGGCCCTCTCCCCGGTGGAGGGCGGCCCGATACTCCTCCACCAGACAGGTGGAGTTCTGGGAGATGGCCGTCTCCATCACCACCTGCGGGACCCCGCGGGAGATCATCTCGCCGTTCAGGCGACTCAGCCAACTACTCGACATGAAGACCACAGAGTTCGGGGCCACATCGGGCTCGGCCATCCGATACCCATCCGCCAGCTCCCCGCCCACCGCGGCCATCCTGTAGGGGGCGAGGGCCAGCGCACCCACCACCGCTCCTGCCACCATGAGCTCGCCCAGCCGGCGAGGTGAGAGACGCCCGGGTCCCGGGTCGCCTCCCCCTGCCCGGCCTCCCTGCCCTCGGCGAGCCCGGCCGGTGCCCACCGGGAGGGAGCTCTGGGGAAGGGCGCGCAGGAGGTGGGCCAGGCCCGCTACCACCAGAAGGCCCCAGGCCGGCGCGAATTCGGCCAGCATTCGGGGACCCATGAAGTTTCCATGGTGCCAGTAGAAGGCCCCGAGTCCCACCGGAAGGAGGGCCCACCCGGCCACCAGCCGCTCCCGCCAGCCGCGGCCAAGCCCCAGGACCAGTGCGAGTCCGGCCAGGGAGAGGAGGGGGAGGGGGGACTCGGCCAGGTTCAGGTTCAGCGCGGAGAGATCGGACGACGTGTAGGCCAGGGCCTCGAGCGCACCGTAGCGGTTTCCCCATGGGTCGAGCCCGAACCCCAGTCCGGCCGCCTCACCGAAGCTCCAGTGGTACCCGAAGGTGGTGGGGCGTCCGAAGAGGTGGTGGTTGTACCATCCGTGGAGGAGGAGGAAGGGCAGCCCTCCGATCCCGGCTCCTCCGCAGCGGCGCGCGAGCCATCGCCACCGGTTGGCCCCTCGCTGGCCGGTGGCTCCCGGGGTTTGTCTGACCGCCCTCCGGGGCAGCCAGACGAGGAGGACCACGGTCAAGCAGACGGCCACCGCCCCCAGGGGACGTACGGCGAGGAGAGCCGTGACCCCAGCGCCAGTGAGGAGGCTCCAATGGGCCGGCCCCTCCCGGGCGCGGAGGGCGGCCCAGATCGTGGCCACACCGAGGAGGGCCGCCGTTCCGTGGTTCATGAAGGCGGCCGTTTGCATCACCAGGAGGGGTGAGAGGGCCCCCACTACCGCGCCGCCCCGAGCCACCAGGCGGTCGTCGGGGAAGAGGCGATGGGCCACCCCGGCCAGGAGCCAGCCCGTGAGGCCCGCCACCACGAGAGGGCCGAGCCAGGGGACTCCCAGCGCCAGCCCCGGGGCCAGCACCAGGCTATGGCCGGGTGGAAAGTGGGACACCCACCCCTCGGGAGGGACCACGGTGTTGGGGAAGTACCATGCGCCCCCTTCCAGGGATTCGGGGCCCGGCCCGGTGAGTCGCCCCGCTGCCAGGTACCGGGCGTGGATGAGCTGGGCCGCCGCATCGATGAGGTTCGGGCGTCCACGGAAGACGAGGAGGTACTGGAGTGCCGTGGCGATCGCCGCCGCCCCGGCCAGGGCCAGGGCGAAGGTCCGGTCCGATGCGCGGGTCGCAAGGCGTCGAGTTTCCCGGAGCGCCCGCGAGCTCGCCGGCACCGGAAGGATCAGGGCCAGGACGAGGGCGCCGCCGGCCACGACTAGGCTTGCAGTCCAGAGGAATTCCACCTGGACCAGGGTCGTACGGAGGGTCGCTCCGCCGATGGGACCGGTCTCGGGTCGGTCCAGCAGTTGGAAAAGGGGGAGGGTGGTGAGGAGGAGGAGGGCCGCCCCGAGGCCGCGGAAGAGGTTCGAAGCCATGGCTTGGACGGGGGCGTTAGGGGGGGCGTCGGGGGAAGGTGACGACGGGGCGAGGCAAGCCGAACCGACGCCCTGCGGCGCCGGCGGTGGTGGCGTACCCCGACCGTATTTGGCTAAACTCTCCGGCAAAGGTTTCCTGCCGTCCGTGTCCCGTCAACCGGAGGGGTCCGCATGTC
>SKKH01000215.1 GCA_007121555.1 Gemmatimonadota bacterium
CCTCCGCCTCCGCCGGAAGGCCCTTCGCCCCCGTCCTGTGCGCGCTGGCCGGGCTGGTGATGACCGCGCTCCTCCCGGCCACCCCGGCCCTGGCCCAGGAGGGATGGCTCGAGGTCGAGGTGGCCACCGTGGGCGTAGACCTGAATACGGGGGCGCCCCTTGCCCTGGTCCACGAGGGGTGGGACGAGGTCCTCCCGATCTGGATCGGAAACAATGAGGCCGAGGCCATCATCCGGGTGCTCCGGGACGAGGCCTTCCCCCGACCCCTCACCCACGACCTCATGGCCTCGGTGCTGAGAACCCTCGAGGTGGAGCTGGCCGAGGTGCGGATCCACGATCTTCGCGACGGCACCTACATCGGGAGCCTGCACCTGCGCGAGGCGGGACGCGACGAACTCCGGGAGGTGGACGCCAGACCCTCCGACGGGCTGGCGCTGGCAGTGCGTACCGGGGCCCGGATCAGGGTGGCCCGTCACCTCCTGGCAGGGATCCCCGATGTGGATTTCGTCTCGACCGAGCGGAACCGCGCCATCGCCCGCATGCGGGGAGTGACCGTGGCCGAGCCCGGGACGCAGGACCGGGAGGACTGGGGCATCCCTGAGGATCGGGACGGGGTCGTGGTCCTTCACATGGGGGTGGGCATGGGGACCCGCGGGCTCGAGACCGGAGATCTCATCACCTCGGTGGATGGCAACGACATCGAAGGGGCCCTGGACTTCATCAACGCGATGAGAGCCGCTTCCGACGACGCCACCGTCCCGGTCCGGGTCCTCCGGAATGGCCAGGAGGAAGAGGTCCAGATCCCAGGGCGTCGGAGCCCTGGGCGGGTGGGATGAGGGCCGGGAGCAGGAAAGGCTCATCCGAACCTGACGGACCTTACAAATAGAATCATAGTTATCATTATAATTTATGATGGCAAGACGGCCCCGCCCTCCGAAACTGGGGAGCGGGGCCGTTTCGCCGTCACCGGCAGGCTCAGTGGGGCCCGGAGTGTGCCGGGCCCGCAGGGAGTTCGCTCAGTTCAGCGCCTTCTCGATCCGCTCCAGGGTGTCTTCCAGGTGGATCCGGGTCATCCGGTGGTCCACTCCCCCGTCCAGCGCACCCTGCACCTCGTCCCTGAGGAGACGGAGCTGGTCCCGGACCAGGGGCCGGATGTCCGACTGGCTGATGTGCAGGTCTGCGTTCAGGGGTGGGTCGTCGTTGGAGGAGACCCGCAGGTTCCCGCTGGCCGGGGGCGACCAGTGATCTGAGGTGGCCTCGTGCAGGAGGTAGTGGGCCTGCTCCAGGTAGGCTCGCTGCTGGTTTCGCCGGAATGTATCGATGGCGTCGCCCGAACGTACCTCCCGCCAGATGATCTCCCGGGCGTCGTCCAGCATCTCGGCCGGACGGTACGTGTCCTCGCCCAGGAAGGTCTCGTGCTCGATCATCCGGGCCAGGCGGGCGTGGTTCAGGAACCTCTGGACGGCCAGCTCCTGGTAGGCCCGGATCCGCTCCACGGCCCCGGCATGTTCGATCCGGCGCAGGAGCTCCATGTCCAGCGCCCAGTGGGGAGTCTGGAGGACGTGTTCGTCGATGAAGGCCATGGCGCTGAGCTGGTAGTCGCGCTCGATGGGGGTGTAGACCCACCCCTCCTCACCGACCCGCTTGAAGTGGGTCCAGGAACCTCCCACGGCCGCGGCGGCGTGCTCGGCGTAGCGGTTCCACTGGGTCAGGTTCTGGAGGTAGTGGGTACCCAGCTCGTGGTAGTCGTCCAGCGGGTTCAGGACCCAGTCCATCAGGCTCTCGGTGGCCGTCCGGAGGTTGCGCATCCCGTAGTCCGCCGCCCGGACGGGATCGTCGGAGATCCCCTCGGTCATCCGGTACGGGTCCCACTCCACATCCATCCCGAACTGGGCCTCTGCGGATCGGAACCAGGGGTCGTCTGCCCGCTCCACGATCCATTCGTTCAGCGTCTCGAGCTCGTCTTCGGGGGTCTGGGCGCCTAGGATCGGCCGGTAGCCCCACTCGATGGCGAACTTGTCCCAGAGGCCGACGCGCCGCTCGGGGTTCACGTCGTCGCCGGGCTGGGCCACGTAGTTGTAGCGGGTCCGGCCCACCGACGAGGCCGAGTGGCCCATCCGCTCCACGAACTCGGCGCTCCGAAGGGAGTCCACCGGAAAGACGAAGTTGGCCCGCTGATTGTGGGGGAGCCCCATGGCGTGGGCCATCTCGTGGGAAATCACGTAGCGGATCGCCTCGCCCATATCCGCTTCGGAGAGCTGGTTGGTCCGGAAGTCCGGGTTGGCGGTGGCGACCTGCGAGACGAGCCACCAGCGGAGACGCTCGTCCAGTCCATGGTACATGTTCATGTGGGCCCGGATGACCTCGCCGGAGCGGGGGTCCACCACGTCGCCCCCGGCGTTGGCCGAACGGACGGGGGTCGCCACGTACCGGATCACCGAGTAGCGGGCGTCCAGGAGGCTGAACTCCGGGTCCTCCTCCTCGGTGGGGGCCAGGTGCACCTCCAGGGCGTTGGAGAAACCGGCCTGCTCGAAGGCGTCTTCCCACTCCATGATCCCCGCCTTGTAGTACGGGACCCACTCCTCGGGGGTGGCCGGATCGATGTACCAGACGATGGGCTCCACCGGATCCACCAGCTCACCCCGGGCAAAGGCCTCGGGGTCCGAGGGCTCCAGGCGGAAGCGGCGCAGGTACTCGTAGGGACGCACCCCCTGGAAGGCCCGGGAGTAGTCGGTCTGGGTCACGGTGATGTAGGTGACCCGCTCGTCCGCGAGTCGGGGCATCATGGGCTCCTCCGGAAGGAGGATCATGGAGTGGTTGATCTCGAAGGAGATCGCCCCGCCCCGCTGGCTCGACGGGGGCTGGTCCGCCGCATAGCTCCGGACGATCCTCAGCTCCACATTGATGGGGAAGCTCCGGGCCCACTCCATCCAGGAGCGATCCCTCTCGTAGCTCCTCACCCCGTAGTTGTTGCGCTGTGTCCGGGGGAAGGAGAAGGCGGGGTGGTCGCCCATGTAGAGGTCCGTGACGTCGATGACCGAGGTACCCGAACCCCGGGTCTCCACCTCGAAGCTGGCCAGCACCGGAGCGAAGTTGGAGTTCTCGACGGCGAGGTGGACGTTGTCGTCGGGGTCGGCGGTGTTCGAGTGGGCGTAGGAGCGGAGGTAGACCCGGTCGTTCCGGAGCTCCCAGCGCACCGTCAGGTTGGGGCCCATCCGGTCGCCACCGTTGGCCAGCCCGTCCTGGACCTTGGCGAAGCGGCTCATGATCGCCATGTCCCGACCCATGATGGAGTCGGGGATCTCGAAGAGGAGGCGGTCCTCGACCTGGTGCACCCCGAAGAGGCCCTCCTGGCTCTCGGCGCTCGCGGGCACGACCTCGCTGTAGCTGCGCTCCTGGGCCTCCACACCCTGGGGCATGAAGAGGGGGGCCGCCAGGGCCATGAGCGCGGCCGCGCTCAGCAGCCCCATCCGGCGTCGGTGGGCTCCACCCCGGGGGGCGGGGACATCGGTCTGTAGAAGTCTGGACATTCCTGCGTATCTCCTGCGAAGTGGGTGTTCAGAGTGGCAGTGCAGATTCGGTGTTCAGAGGGCGCGGT
Organism: Gemmatimonadota bacterium; assembly: GCA_007121555.1. GTDB lineage: Bacteria > Gemmatimonadota > Gemmatimonadetes > Longimicrobiales > Gaopeijiaceae > PWLA01. The sequence continues at coordinate 3,599 of SKKH01000215.1, forward strand.
GGATCCGCTCCAGCGATTCCTCCAGGTGGATCCGGCTCATGCGGTCTCCGACGCCGGCGTCCAGGCGCTCCTGGATCTCATCCGACAATAGCCGGAGCTGCTCCCGGACGAGAGGGCGAATGTCGGACTGGCTGATGTGCAGATCGGCGTTCAGCGGGGGATCGTCATTGGA
>SKKH01000147.1 GCA_007121555.1 Gemmatimonadota bacterium
CGGGGAGGGCGTCCAGGAGCTCGTCCAGCGAGGGGATCCGGACTCCCTTCCCTCGGAAGGGAAAGGTGGCTCCCCCGTCCGGCGTCCATCCGTAGCCCGCGTCCAGTTCCTGGAGTTGGTCCAGCGTGAGGTCACGAACCAGACCGGTGCCATCAGAATGAACGTCCACGGTATCGTCGTGGATCAGCACCAGGAAGTCATCGGCCGAGGTGTGGAGATCGGTCTCGAGCATGGGGGCGCCCAGCTCCCAGCCGTGGATGAAGGCCTCCAGGGTGTTTCCCGGTCGGATCCCGTCACCGCCCTGGTGCGCGATCACCAGAGGGCGATCCAGCGTCTGGAAGAGGGGCATGGCGGCGGCGGGGGGGCTGACCAGCGTCCATCGGAGGAGAAACCACACGGCAACGAGGAACGTGGTCACGAGCACCAGCACCTGGAACGCGCGGAGGGTCGAGGACCCCTTTGCGACCTGTCGCTTCGCCGCCATCGTGCCTTCCTCCATCCGGATCCCGGGGCGTACCTTCCACCGACAGCCCCCTCCTCGGAAGGCAATAAACACCTGGATCCACGCCGACGCCACTTCTTTCTTCTGGAGGAGGGGGGTGGCGCAGACCCGTGGAGGGGGCCCAATCTGCGAGGAGCGGTCCTACCCCCATCCATCCGTCTCCTGCTGTGTGAGGAATCCCATGTCCAGATCATCGAGCCTGGCACGCGTCCTGATTCTCCCCCTGATGCTGTCCGTGACGGTATTGACCGGATGTGGAGAGGGCGGGCCCTCACCGGATGTGGAGTTCGGGCCCGCCATCGGCCCGACCGATCTGACGTACGCAGACGAGCTCGGTGTGGATCTGGATGCGATGGAGCGCACGGACGCCGGCGTCTACTACCGGGACGATGTGGTGGGAGATGGCGCGGTCGCCAACGTGGGAAGCACGATTCGCGTCCACTACACCGGGTACTTTCCCGACGGCACGTCGTTCGACACCAGCCGCGGCACCGGCGACGGATTCACTGTGGAGATCGGGACGGGAAATGTCATTCCCGGCTGGGATGACGGTGTACCCGGGATGCGGGAGGGTGGACAGCGGATCCTCGTCGTGCCCCCCCAGATGGCCTACGGGGAGGCCGGGGCCGGTGGGGTCATTCCCCCCTACGCCGTGCTGGTCTTCGAGGTGGAGCTTATGGAGGTCGAAGAAGAGTAGAGCTTCGTCCGGCAGGGGTCCGCGCGGTCTAACCCTTAACCTTTCGCCTGGCCCTGGACCGCGAGCTCGTCCTCGTCGTCCGACTCGTCGGCGGTGTGGAGATCGTCGCCAAGAGCCTGGCCGAACCACTTCCGATATTCCTCCCCGAACTGGTCTTCAGAGATCTCGTACTCCTCGGCGAGCCTCATGAGACCATCCTCGCCTCGGGGACGCCCGAGGGCGTCCCAGACCGCCCGGATCTCCCGCTGAGGGATCTCGAGACCGTCCCGGGGACCTCGGGTCCGGGGGCGAACGTCCGGCTGCTCCGGATCGGTCCCGGGGAGGCGGAAGATCTTGTCCTGCTGACCTTCAGGGGTTCGGGCGTCGTCCACCTCCTGGAGTCTGTTCTCCTGAACCATGGCTGAGGAGATCCGATTCACGGCCTTCTTGGCCTTCCGGGCGGAAAGGTCCTTGGCCCGGGGCTCCAGGACCGCCAGCACACGTCGCAACATCACCGGGCCCTCCACCGCGACCACCTCGGCGATCGCCCTCTCCCACGCAGTCCTGGCGTCGGGATCCGAGTCCTCGAGGAAGGGATTGGCGAGGGGCTCGCCCTCTCCCTCCACTTTTCGATAGACCTCGACTCCCGGGAGCGTCTCGTCGGCCCCGGCCGTGCCGGGAGGCAGGGTGGGTCCCTGGCCGCGGGAGTGTGGTCGATCCTGACGAAGCCGAAGCTCGGCCTCGGACCGACCTACCCGACCGTTGGTCGTCTCCCGAAAGACGACCCAGCCGCACCCGGGCTCCTCGGGGGAGACCCAGGAGTTGCATCCGAAGGCCTTGTCACGCTCCACGATTTCGCCCTCGCACTGGGGACATGGCCCCACGACGAGGGGATCCCCATAGAGATTCTCCATGGGACGGGCCAGGATCGCCTCCACCGTGCGCCGGGTGAGCTCCTCCAGCTCCTTCTGAAACACTTCCCGGGACTCGCCTCCGTCCCGAATCGCCTCCAGCCGCTCCTCCCACCGGGCGGTCAGCTGGGGATTTCCCAGCTCCAGGTCGTCCAGGAGGTCGATGAGTCGGCGTCCCCGAACCGTGGCGTAGATCCAGCGCCGGTAGCGCCGGGCATAGCGTCGATCGATGAGGGTCTCGATGATTCCGGAGCGGGTCGCGGGGGTCCCGATTCCCACGTGCCGCTCTCCGGAGTCGTCGTCCTCCTCCTCATCCGGGGCTTCATCCTGTGAGCCCGAACCCTCGGCTGGGGAGTCGGACGGGCGGCCCGCCTCATCGCGATCCTCCTCCGGTTCCTCCCCGGCACGTTCCATGGCTCGGATCAGCGAGCCGTCCGTGTGCGGTCGGGGTCTCCAGGGATGACGTTCCTCTCCCATGGCTTCGGAGAGCTGCGCGTCGGCCTCCCCACCGCCGAAGGCCTCGAGAGCCTCGAGCTCATCGGGATCGGTGGCTTCTCTCCCGGGCTCGACTCCGCGCCATCCCGACTCCAGGAGTCGCCAGCCCGAGGCTCCGAAGGTCCGGTCGTCGACCCGGGCGCGCAGGGTGTGGCGTTCCTCCAGACTGGGCGAGAGGAAAGCCGCCACGAACCGTCGGGCCACCAGTTCGTATAGTTTGAGCGGGTTCTCCGCCAGGGTCTCGGCGCCCGAATTCCCAGTGGGAATGATGGCGTGGTGATCCCGGACCAGGGCCGAGTTGAAGGGGCGGCCCGAAAGCGTGCCGTCGCGAGCGGCGGCCTGGAGCCGCTCGGACTCGTCTTTCAGCTCGGGAAGGACCGCCGGCACCCTTCCCAGCGCGTCGATCACCTGCCCCTTGAGGTCCCAGGTCAGGAATCGTGAGTCGGTCCGGGGATAGCTGATGTACTGATTCTCGTAGAGCCGCTGGGCCTCCCTGAGGGTGCGGGCCGCGCTCCATCCAAAGGCCCGGCTCGCCTCGACCTGAAGGGTGGCCAGGTCGAAGGGGAGCGGCGCCTTTCGTTCCACCTCCTCGACATCGTAGGCCTCCACTGACGCCGGCTTCCCCTTCAGCGACTGGGCGATCTGTTCGGCACTCTCCGATGTGTCGAACTGGAGCGCGTCTCCCTCCTCATCGACCATGAGGGTGGGAATGGTGCCCGAGCCGGAGGAGACCGTCAGGGTGCCGGCCACCCGGTAGAACGGGATCGGCTCGTAGGCGTCAATCTCCAGCTCACGCTCCACCAGAATTCGGAGCGAGGGGGTCTGCACCCGTCCGACTGAAATCGGCCCTCGGGCTTTTTCCGGCGCGCCGGATCTAGCCCGCACGGTTGCCGCACGGGTGCCGTTGATCCCGATGAGCCAGTCGCCGATATCCCGGGTCATGGCCGCGTCTTCCAGCCCTCGCATCTCAGCGTCGTCGCGGAGGTCGTCGAACGCCCGGCGTACGGCTCCTGGAGTGAGCGAGGAGAACCAGGCCCGTCGCACCGGAACCTCGGTGTTGGCGGCCCGGAAGATGAGCTTGAAGATGAGCTCCCCCTCCCGTCCGGCGTCGCAGGCGTTCACGACCTCCGTCACCTCGCCCGACCGGATGTGTCCCACCAGCCGTTCGAGACGTTCCTCCGCGCCCGAGTCGCTTCGAGGCTTCCATTCGAAGGTCTCGGGAATGAATGGAAGATCCTCGGCGGACCATTCCTTCAGGGACGGATCGTACTCGTCGGGATAGGCGAGCTGGAGGAGGTGCCCGCGGGCGGCATCCACGATCCACTCCTCCGAGGAGTAGGGAAGCCCTCCCGTCATCGGGATGTTCAGTCCGATGGCCACGGCGCGGGCGACGGACGGCTTCTCACAGATGACGAGTCGTTTCATGGTCGTGGTTTTCTTGGATGTGGAGTAGGGTGGAACCGGAGGAGTCGACCCGGACGGGGGGCCGGCGAACCCGGATCCGACATCTGCAGTATAACGTGTAGGAATGGGGACCTGATCCTTGCACCCCCACCGCTCCCCAGGGGTCCGGTGTGCTCTGAGGCCCGATGGGTGGCTGGGTGCCTCTTGAGGAAGGTCAGCGAGCCGCTACCATCAAGGTCCGGCGCCCCGTGGAGTGTGTCACCGACGAAGGAGCGATGCCGATGTCCATGCTGCGATGGTTCGCCGTCCCTGGGGCGATCCTGATCCTCTCTTTCCCTCCCGGGGCGCATGCCCAGGAACGGCCTCCCCCCGTCACGGTCCAACCGGGAGCCCCGGGCAGTGAAAGCCGCACCCTGACGGCCGACGAACTGCGGGCTCCCGAAGCCCGACGGCACACCGAAGCCGACGTCCGCTTCATGCAGGACATGATCCACCACCATGAGCAGGCCCTGGTGATGAGTCGCCTGGCCCCGGCCCGCACGGCCCGGTTCGATCTCCTCACCCTGGCGGCCCGGATCGAGCGAGGCCAGGCCGATGAGATCCTCCAGATGAAGCGATGGCTCGAGGTGCGGGATCAAGTCGTTCCCGACGTGTCGGTGGAGCTGGCTCCGTCGGAGGCCTCGCACGAACACGCGGTGGCCCCGGGCGATGAGCCCGACCCCGCCGAACCACCTCCCATGGACCATGCGGCGCATGGGCACGGTCATCACGGTCACGGGGATGACGAAGACAGTATGATGGCTGGAATGCTCACCCCGGAGCAGCTCCAGAAGCTGGCTGAAGCCCAGGGCGAAGAGTTCGATCGGCTTTTCCTGGAGTTCATGATCTACCACCATCAGGGAGCGCTGAAGATGGTGGATGAACTCTTTCAGTCGCCCGGCGCCGCCCACGGGAGCGAGATCTTCCACTTCGCCTCGGATGTGGCCAACGACCAGCAGGGAGAGATCGCCCGCATGAGGGGCATGCTCGCCTCAGGGTCGTGAACCCTGCTCGAGCCTGGCGCATCACTGTGGACTTGAGGTGGCCCCCTGAATACAGGGAGCCGAACCCTTCCCGATACACGGAGAGATTCGGAATATGAACAGAGAAGACATCGTTCGACGGCGGGTCCATGGTGGGCTCTGCTCGGCCCTGGGAGGGCTCTTCCTGGTCGCCTTCTCCATCACCGCCACTGAGGCTTCGGCCCAGGACTTCACCCTCGGCGGCCCTGATGACCCCCGGGTCGGACTGGAGGCGGGGTGGTTCGACGCCGAGGAGGCCTCCTGGAACATGAACCTCCTGGTCAACGAACAGCGGCCGGAGGGCTTCTTCGACCCGGATGACCCGGGAGCCTTCCCCTTCGCCAACACCGACCTGGCCTTCCAGGAGGATCTGGTCTTCGTCGGGAACTACCACGGGGTCCAGATCTACGACATCACCGATCCGGTGAACCCGACCCTCCGGACGGCCATCGTATGCCCGGGTGGGCAGGGGGACGTCTCCATCTACGGTCACCTGCTCTTCATGTCCGTTCAGGAACCCCGGAGCCGGATCGACTGCGGGACCCAGGGGACGTCCGATGAGCCAGTGGACCCGGAGCGATTCCGGGGGGTGCGGATCTTTGATGTGAGCAACCTGGACAATCCCGTTCAGGTGGCTGCGGTGCAGACGTGCCGGGGCTCCCATACCCATACTCTGGTGGATGATCTGAACGACCCGGAGGTGCTCTACGTCTACAATTCGGGTACGAGTCCTTCCCGGCCCGGCGAGGAGTTGGAGGGCTGTGTCGACGAGCGGGATCCCACGAATCCTCGGACGGCCTACTGGAGCATCGACGTCATCGAAGTGCCCCTCTCAGATCCCGCGAGCGCCCGGGTCATCGACTCGCCCCGCATATTCGCCGATGCGGAGACGGGGCGGATCGACGGGCTCTTCGAAGGGGGTGACCATGGCGAGGACACCCAGTCCACCCGGCCCACGGACCGATGCCACGACATCACCGCCTACCCGGAGATCGGGTTGGCGCTGGGGGCCTGTTCTGGGAACGGGATCCTCCTGGACATCACGAACCCGGCCGAGCCGGAGCGGGTGGACGAGGTAGTGGATCCCAACTTCGCCTTCTGGCACTCGGCCACGTTCAACAACGACGGCTCCACGGTCATCTTTACCGATGAGTGGGGAGGAGGAACCTCCCCCAGGTGCCGTGCGGAAGACCGCTACGAGTGGGGGGCGAATACCATCTTCACCCTGTCGGGTGGTCAGATGCGCCACGCCAGTTACTACAAGATGCCGGCGGAGCAGACCGAGACCGAAAACTGTGTCGCCCACAACGGGTCGTTGGTCCCAGTGCCCGGTCGGGACATCAAGGTCCAGTCCTGGTACCAGGGCGGGATCTCGGTCTTCGACTTCACAGACCCCTACAATCCCCAGGAGATCGCCTTCTTCGACCGGGGTCCGGTAGACGCCGACGAACTCTATCTGGCCGGCTACTGGAGCGCCTACTGGCACAACGGCTACATCTACGGCTCGGAGATCGCCCGTGGGCTCGACGTCCTGGAGCTCACCCCCAGCGAGCACCTCTCCGAGAACGAGCTGGAGGCGGCTCGACTCGTCCATTTCGAGGAGTTCAACCCTCAGCATCAGCCCCGAATCGTCTGGCCCGCCCATTTCTCGGTGGCGAGGGCCCTCCATGACCAGCTGGTTCGGCACGAGGGGATCAGCCCTGAGCGGTCCACCGAGATCGCAGGAGAGCTGGACCGGATCGAAGCGATGGCCAGTGGTGCCGAGAAGCGCGCTGCGCTGGCCGACCTGGCCATCGAAATCTGGGATGATGCCCGGCGGGTGGAAGCCGGAACGATCCAGGGCGACGTGGATCGCCTGAGGAAGCTGGCCGGGGCCGTCCTGGACCTGGCGTCGGAAGAGGGTTGAGCCTTTCCCGACCCAGGAGGCCGCACGGGTCAGTTCGCCCGGGTTTGACGGGCCTGAGTCCAATCGATGTCACCGGGGTCGCGCCGTCCGGTCAGGCGCCCTTTCGACACAGATGGTCGGCAGCCCGGTACGTGATTTTCTGAGGAGCTCCCCCGCCCTTGGAGGCGTCCGGCGGCGGTGTCCACCGCGTGGACAAGTGCGTTCGGCAGTGCTTCCCCGAGTTCGAGTAGAGGAGCGAAACGATTGACCTTCCTCTCGATGGACTCGAGTCGATCGAGAAGTTCGGCGTTCCAGTGCTGTGGATCCGTCTGGTTTGAGAGGGTTGCGGGAGTGTCCATGGAATGCGGATCGATTGGGGTGGGGGGAGGCGAGAACGGACGTCGGCAGCCGCCGGCCTTCCCACAGGAAGGGAAGTGGGGGGAGGAGGTGGCGCCGCTAGAGCTTTCGTCACACCTTCTGAACGGGTGGATCGACCGGTTCATGTCTCGCCATGGGCCGGTCGTCACCCCGAGTCGCCCTGTAGTGTTCGCCTCCACCTCGAGTCCTGATCCGCCATGAGCACCTCCCCTTCCATTCTCTACACATGGACCGATGAGGCCCCGGCCCTCGCCACCCACTCGTTCCTGCCGGTCATCCGTGCCTTCGCCGGAGCCACCGGTGTGCCCGTGGAGACCCGGGACATTTCCCTGTCCGGACGGGTCCTTGCTGCCTTTGCCGATCGGTTGGAGGGCGGCTCGGAGCTCTCCGACGATCTGGCCGAGTTGGGGCGGATCGTGCACGAGCCCGAGGCGAACGTGATCAAGTTGCCGAACATCAGCGCCTCGGTACCGCAGCTCAAGGCGTGCATCACCGAGCTTCAGGAAAAGGGATACGCGCTCCCCGACTACCCCGACGAGCCCGGTACTGAAGAGGAGCGCGAGGTCAGGGCCCGCTATGAAAAGGTGAAGGGAAGTGCGGTGAACCCGGTCCTGCGCCAGGGGAACTCGGATCGAAGGGCCCCCCGGCCGGTGAAGGAGTTCGTGCGCAAGCATCCACATCGTATGGAGGACTGGCCCGAGGATTCCCGGACCCATGTGGCGAGCATGGAAACGGGCGACTTCCGGGCCAACGAACGCTCTCTGACGTTGTCCAGGGCCACGACGGCGCGGATCGAGCATGTAGCCGAGGATGGAGGGGTTACGACGCTGAAGTCGGGCGTCGCCCTCCAGGAGGGGGAACTCCTGGACGCCAGCTTCATGAGTCGGAAGGCTCTCGTCGCATTCCTTCAGGAGCAGGTCCGGGATGCCAGGGAGCAGGGCGTGCTCTTCTCGCTGCATCTGAAGGCCACGATGATGAAGGTGTCGGACCCCATCATCTTCGGACACGCCGTGCGGGTCTACTTCGAGAACGTCTTCGAGCGTCATGGCGAACTCCTCGACGAGATCGGGTTCGATCCCGATGACGGGTTGGCCGACCTCATGTCACGCCTGGAAAAGTTGCCCGCACCGAAGCGAGCGGCAGTGGAGGCTGCGATCCAGAGCGCCTACGAGCAGGGGCCGGGGATCGCCATGGTGAACTCGGACCGGGGCATCACGAACCTCCACGTCCCGAGCGACGTCATCATCGACGCCTCCATGCCTCCCATGATCCGGGATTCGGGTCGGATGTGGAATGCCGACGGAGAGCTTCAGGACTGCAAGGCCGTCATCCCCGAGTCCAGCTACGCCCCCATCTACGACGTGGTGATCCGGGACTGCCAGGCCCACGGTCAGTTCGATCCCACGACCATGGGGACGGTCCCGAACGTGGGGCTCATGGCTCAGAAGGCGGAGGAGTACGGTTCCCACGACAAGACCTTCGAGATCGAGGCGCCGGGCACCGTGAGGATCGTCGACCACGAAGGTCGGACCCTCCTGGAGCACCGGGTCGGGACAGGGGACATCTGGAGGGCGTGCCAGACGAAGGACGCAGCCATTCGGGACTGGGTGAAGCTGGCGGTGAGCCGGGCCCGGGCTACGGGGAGTCCGGCGATCTTCTGGCTCGACCGGGCGCGGGCCCATGATGCCGAGTTGATCCGCAAGGTGGAGGCCTACCTGCCGGAGCACGACACCGAAGGACTGGACCTCCGGATCCTTCCACCGGATGAGGCGATGCAGGTGTCGCTGGAGCGGATCCGCAGGGGTGAGGACACGATTTCAGTCACTGGCAACGTCCTGCGGGATTACCTCACCGACCTCTTCCCCATTCTGGAGATCGGCACCAGCGCCCGGATGCTCTCCATCGTTCCCCTCCTGAACGGTGGGGGCCTCTTCGAGACCGGAGCGGGGGGGTCGGCTCCCCGGCACGTGCAGCAGTTCCTCAAGGAAGGCCATCTGCGATGGGATTCCCTGGGTGAGTACCTGGCTCTGGCCGTCTCGCTGGAGCACCTGGGCGAGAGCTTCGACAACCACGGTGCCCGGGCCCTGGCCGAGGCCCTCGAGAAGGCCACGGTTCGGTACCTGGAGAACTCCCGGTCTCCCTCCCGGAAGGTGAACGAGCTCGACAACAGGGGGAGCACGTTCTACCTCACCCTGTACTGGGCCCAGGCGCTGGCCCATCAGGAGGACGACCCCGAGCTGGCGCGCACCTTCGAACCCGTCGCAGAGGCGCTTCAGGAGAACGAGGCGGTGATTCTGGAGGAACTGACGGGGGCCCAGGGCTCTCTCCAGGAGATCGGGGGGTACTACAGGCCGGATCCGGAGATCACCTCTCGGCTCATGCGTCCCAGCGCCACCTTCAACCGGATCATCGACGACGTCTGATGGGCTGTCGAGATTCCGACAGGCCGTTCCTGAACATGGTTCCTGCACTGCTTCCATAGCCGCTTGAACGACGTCGGGATCGTCCGGTGACCGGATGTGCGTATGCATGGATGCGTTGGCGAAATCGGACCATATCCGCGTCTTGTTGATCTGGACCTGGAGCCACCTTGTCTCCTCCACTGCTGCTCTTCCAGAATTCCCCCAGGGTCAAGCGCTACTTCGCTGGAATCGCGGAGGCGCTTCCCCATCGGAGGGTGGTCGTGGTCCGGGTGGGAGCGCGGCTCTCCTGGTCCGACCCGGACCCGGGTCTGATCGAGGAGATCATCGACTACGGGATTCGCCGTAAGGAGGCCCGGCCCCACTACGGGTCCAGGCGCCTGGGGTTCTGTCGAAGGCTGTATGCCCTGGCCGCCCGCCTCCATCTTTCTCACGTACGCCGGACGATCCGACGTGTGCGGCCGGGAGCGGTCGGGGTGTGGGGTGGAAACGCCGTGGATGCCCGCGCGGTCGTGGTGGGGGCCAGGATGGAGGGCGTTCCCTGCTTCCAGTTCGAGAACGGGTTCCTCCCCGACACCACCCAGATGGATCTGGAGGGAGTGAACGTCGAGGGGTCGGTTCCCGATGAACCTGAGTTCTACCGAAGGTACCGCTCCTCGCCGGATCCGGAACGTCCTCTCCCCGAAGGCCTTCTGGCCCGGGATTCCAGATACCCGAAGACCTGCTCCGATCGCATCTCCCTTCCCGACCGGTTCGTCTTCGCCCCCTTCCAGGTGGCGCTGGACAGCCAGGTGCTCCTGCACTCGCCCTGGATCCAGGACATGCGGGGGTTCTTCCAGGTGGTGGTGGAAGCGTTGGAGAGGTGGGGCGATGTTGGACTGCACGTGGTCTTCAAGGAGCATCCCAGCTGTCCGTGGAGATATCCCGATCTTCACCGGAAGGCGGCGGAGCGGTCACGGGTGCACTTCGCAAACGGGAATTCCACCGAGGAGTTGATCCGCGGGTCCCGTGGCACGGTGACGCTGAACTCCACCGCAGGGGTCGAAGCGCTCCTCATGGATCGTCCGGTCCTGGCGCTGGGACGGGCGGTATACGGGATCTCCGGGGTGGCTTCGACAGCCGAGTCGTCCCGGCAGGTCGGTCGCTGGGTGGCTTCGGTCGCGGCCGAAGCTCCTCCTCCCTCACCCCTCCGGGAGTCCTACCTCCGCTACCTCATGGAGGAGTACCTGCTACCCGGTCGGCATCAGGCTCCAGGACCCGAGCACTACGCGGCCATCGAAGCCCGCCTTCTGGCCCTGGAATCGGCCCGGAGTCCGGATCGCGAGCGTGTGGGCACCGTTCCGGATCCAGGAGGCGGGTCGCACCGAGCTCCGTCCAGTTGATGTCCTCGAACTACCAGACGTTTCCGGCACCGGGGGTGTAGCTACTGCTCACGACCGAATTGGTAATGAGGGTATCACACTGGACCACTCCGGTGAACCGCGTCAGCCCGGCATGAACGTCCACCATACCGGCCTCCAGCTCCACTGTGGACGCTGCGACGGTGACCCGGAGTGGGGCTTGGATGGTGACTTCTCCTCCGCCGAGCCGGAGCTCGCTGCCCGCGGCGTCCCGAACCCTGGTCTCTCCCCCATCCGGTCCGGTTGCCAGGAGCACGGAGTGGCCCCAGGGGGTCTCGATGGAGATCCGGCCTCCCTCTGGTCCGTCTTCAAGGAGGATGCGAGCGCCTCCCCGGGTCGTGATGCTCCGGGGCTGGCCCGCCGCTCCGGCCTCCAGGGTCTCAGGTGGCACATCCCTCCCGTTCCACAGGCCACCCAGCACGTAGGGGCGCCGGAGGTCCCCCCCTTCGAAGGCCACCAGAACCTCGTCGCCGATATCCGGGAGGAACCAGGCGCCGCTGGCGTGTCCGGAGGCGGGCCCGGCGTAGCGGGCCCAGAGCTCGAGGCCATCGTCGTCGCTCAGCCAGGGGAGCCGGATCCCGACCTGGGACATCTGTGGGGGGACCGGATCCCGGAGTTGGACCACGAGCGCCGGATACACCCCGTAGAAGCGTTCCCCTGTGGCGTTTTCACGGGATCCGGCACCGCGATCGGTCCGTTCGGGAAGAAGGCTGTCGGTGGTACCATCGAACGGGAAGGCCGATGGGGCGGACGCGTCTCCGGGGTCTGGTTCCGGGGAGGGCTCCACCTCTGCATCCAGCTCGGGAATCACCACCGGCGATCGCCGCTTCTCCTGGTCATCCATCATGCACCTCCCTGCGGTTGGCTCTGAACGCGGTTCGGTAGCCGCGAAGAGAATTGTGACTGTGGCGAACGCCGCTCACCCTGAAGACTCCGGACAGCCTGGGTCCCACGTCGCTGATGTGCACCCGGGCCCCCACCCTGATCCGGGGATCGCCAAAGAGCTCAGCCTCGAGTTCGACGAATCCGCGAGCCATGGATCGAAGGCGGCTCGAGGCCATCTCCTCGGCTTCCGTCTGCCCCCCGGGCCCCAGCGACACGGGCCGCTCGGGTCGTCTGAGGGGGGAGGACCATGCCGTGGCCAGGCGCTCCGGGCCCGAGATCGCTCCCGGTGACATCGACGTCAGAACGGATGCGTCGACCGAGGCGCTCAGCACGCTCTTCAGCAAGGGACTCCATCCCCGGACCTCCATGGACTCCCTCTGGCCGGTGAGGTCCGCAACGACGCGATACTCGGTCAGGTCCCGTCCCGCTGACAGCGTCAGTCTCTCTCCCGGTCGGTCCTCTGCGGAGCGGGCCAGGAGCCGGGACCCCTTGACCCAGAATTCTCCGTCCACCTCCTGGGAGAGACGCTGGAGGAACGCCAGGTCCGTCTCGGCTCCCTGTACGATCACGTCTCGTACGGATCCGGGCAGGTCAAGATCAGCGCTCAGCCCGTGATCCGCTGCGGTGACGCGAAAGGCTTCACTGGGAGTCAGATCGTGAAGGGACCGGGAGCGCCGGGTCATCTCGAGGGGTTGGAGGGCATCGAAGGCGATCCCCTCTCGACGCGGAGGATCGGTGGATGAGCCGCGGCGTCCCAAGCCGTAGATGATTCCATCGAAGATCAGGACCGGATCCGACTCCAGGCCCTGCGCCTCCACCTTCAACCTCCGACCGAAGTCGACCAGCGCGTCCAGACCCGATATCGGGCCACCGAGATCGCCGGATTCCGCAAATGAAAAACGGCAGCCCGTGGGCCGATTCGGACCTTCCTCCACGACCACGGCCAGAAGCGAGGGCAGGGACGAGCCGTCCTCGAGGATCACCCGCAGAAGGGTGGCCTGGAGCTGCGTCGCGGAGTGGCGCGGGTGCCCGGGAGCCGGGCGAAGAGGCGTACCCTGTTCTGGGGCGGAGGGAAGCTGAGGCGACGAACCCCGGTCGCTGGACATGGGGAGTTCCTTGCGGCAGAGGAGGATTGCGGAACGGGACGTTCCGAGTGATCCTCCAAGGTAGGCCTACCAGGACAACAGCACACGAGGTTTCTTATGAACTCGAAGACCTCCATATTGCCCAGTCCTGACCATGACTCCGGCGGTGGGGACACGCCAACACCCGCAGGTCATCCGTCACCGCCATTGGTCATCCCTGGACACATGGTCGCATGCGGCCGACACTCCCAAGCTCGTTGCTGACC
>SKKH01000213.1 GCA_007121555.1 Gemmatimonadota bacterium
CATCCATCGGTCCAGATCGGGGTGGAGCTCCGCGATGTTCGAGCGGAGTCGCTCGTACTGGTCCCCGTAGACCCGGCGACAGACGTCTTCGCCCCGATCCAACCTGAGACCGGGATCGTCGGTTCGAGGGGGCGGCGCCGGCCGGCCGGAAATCCTCCGCCAGCGGGCCATCGCGTTGAGGGCGCTGGGAAACCCCACGAAGAGATAGCTCTGCACCAACACCTCCTCTACATCGCGGGGACGATTCTCAAGCGCCTCCTCGAGGACTGCGTCCAGACGCGCCTGATCTCGACCCGCCACGGCACCGCTGACCCGGACCAGGGCCCGGAGGCCCCGATCCAGCCCGCCGCCGGAAGCAGCACCGTCGCCCTTCTCCGCCTGTCGGCTGGACCCGTTCATCGCGCTCCTTCCGTCCCGGGGCCCTCCAGCGATCCCTGGGATCGCAGATGCGCCGCCGCCTCTCCCCGGGTGTTGAGGACCGGGGGTGAGACCCACTCCGAAAGACTCTCTCTCTCTCCGGGTTCCAGGCTTCCCAGCTGGTGCAGGCTTTCCATGAGGGCCACCTCGCAGGCCCGCCGAGCCCCGTCCTCCACCTTGAGCGCGATTCCGATGCCCTGGCGGCGATCCAGGGCGGCGTATACACCCTCGGCTCCCAGCTTGGCCACGGTCCGGCCCTCCGTCACCTCCATGAGGCGGGTGCAGAGCCGCCCCGAGCCGGCCACATGAAAAGGATGAGCGACCATGGCCTCCAGCACGGTGACCGATCCCTTTTCCTCCCGCTTCGCAGCCTCACCGAGACGGGCGAAGGCCAGCGCCAGCGCTTCCAGGGGCAGCCCGAAGCAGACCACGCCGCAGCCATCCACCCCCCGGACGATCTCCTCACTCTCCAGGCCCGTCCACCGGGCCACCTCGGCCACCATCCGCTCCTGCACGGGATGGCCGCTGCGGCGATAGCCCCGCCGGGCCCACCCCAGGTGACGGGCCAGCGCCAACATCCCGGCGTGCTTTCCCGAGCAGTTGTTGTGGATGGGCATCGGGGCCTCCCCCCTCGCGAGCAGGGCATGGGCTGAGGGCTGATGCGTGGGGAGCTGGGGCCCGCACTCCAGTTCCTCCTCGCTCACGTCGATCCGGTCCAGGAGGCGACGCACTCCCTCGATGTGCACCGGTTCCCCACTGTGCGAGGCGCAGCATAGCGCCAGCTCGTTCGATGGGATCTGCCACCGTTCCACGGCGCCCTCCTCCACGAGGGGGAGGGCCTGGAAAGGCTTCGCCGCCGACCGGACGAAGGTGACCAGGCGAGGATTCCCGCTCCAGGCGACGGGTGCTTCTCCGACCCGCACGGCCGCCAGATGGACCCGGTGCCTCGACTCCACGAGCTCGCCGCGTTCGAGGGTGATCTGCATCATGGATCCGCGTCCGGGCATGAGAAGGAAACCTGCGCCCCCTGAGCGGGCATCCACATAGCGGGATGAGACCGCCCCTCTCACCCCTGGGAGAGTCCAGGTGAGAATCCAGCCAGGAGCACCGGAAGGTACACCCAGAGGAGCCGGATGCCCATGAGAAGCAGGAGGAGGGCGAAAAGGCGTCGGAGGGTGGATGCCGGGAGAAGGTCGTTCCAACGGGCACCCAGCGGGGCCGCGAGCACGGCCCCGGGAAGCATCGCGAACAGAAGTGGCAGGTGAACGAAGCCCAATGCGCCCCGGGGGAGACCCTCCACTCCCAGGCCGCCCACGCCGTATCCGATGGTCCCCGCCAGCGCCGCGCAGACGATCACGCCCAGGGAGGCCGCGGCGACCCGCTCGATGCCCACTCGAACCCATTTCAGGAGAATCGGGATGGCCACTACGCCTCCCCCCACCCCCAGGAGGGCTGACAGGAACCCGACCACACCGCCCCCGGTGAGTCCGACCGCCCAGGGTAGCCGTCCCGTCCGGGAGTCCGTCCCCCCCACTCCAGCCCCCGTCCGACCCGGAATCGAGAGGCGGAGCGCCATGAAGAGCAGAAAGACTCCGAAGGCTACCTGGAGAAGCACGGCGGGAAGGAGGGGCGCCACCGCGGATCCGATCAGCGCCGCGCCCCCGGCGCCAAGCCCCAGAGGAAGGAGGGAGGAGGCGTCCATGAGCCCCCGACGCGTGTAGGCCAACACCCCGGAAAGGGCCGTGGGCACGATGAGGGCCAGGGAGGTGGCGTGAGCCAGGGCGGCGTGGTGTTCGGGATGGGCCTCCAGCCCGCTCCAGCCCGGCAGGGCGAGGAGGAGGTAGAGGAAGGGTACGATGAGGACGCCTCCCCCGATGCCCAGGAGTCCGGAGAGAATGCCCACCGCTCCGCCCACGAGGGCGGCCACGAGGAGGGCCGCCGGAGTCAGCGGTCGCCGCCGTCCCGAGCCGCGCTCCCTGCCGTCCCGCCGTCATCGGACAGACCCACCTCGCCGGCCCGTTCTTGGCCGGAAGGGCTGGGAATGGGGCTGCCTGCCAGTACGAAGAGATCCTCTCGACCCTCGGCCTCACGGAGAAGGCCCATGGCCCGCTGGAGCACCGCATCGCCTCCGTGGTTGCGAAGGAAGCGGGCCCGCTCCCCTCCCGCCTGCACCGCGATCTCGCCCTCCAGCTGGCGAGTCAGGAAGCGGCTGACACGAGGCACATCCTCGGATGGTACCTCCACACCCCGCTCAGCGAGGCGGGCCATCAGGCGCTCGAACTCACCATCTGGAAGGGTGAAGTCCGCGGAGTCCACCTCAGTCCGTCCCAGAAAGTCCACCGCCTGGTCGAAGACGGCGGTGTTGACCCGTCCGGCCTGGCGGAAGAGGGACCGGACCGCCCGCTGCTCCTCCGTCCCCAGGGTATCGGGGAGGACCAGGAGGTCAGGCACGATCCCCCCTCCACCGAAGAGCGTCCGGCCTGCGTAGGAGGTCACCGTGGGCCGACCCGTGGTGTCCGGGATCTGGATGAACTGACCCTCCACGGTCAGCGTGATCCGCGCTCCGTTCTCCGGCGAGGGGGGCTGGGGCACCTCGGCCTCCGGCGCGTCTTCGTCCATCTCCGGAGCGGCCTCCGGCTGCGCCTGGGGAGACTCGTCGGCGTCCTCACCGCCCGGCTGCTCGATGGAGCGGCCCCTGGGCGTGTACCACCGTGCCGTCGTCAACTTGAGGACGTTTCCTCCGGAGAGGGAGAACAGGGTCTGCACCGAGCCCTTTCCGAAGGTCGGAGTCCCCAGAACCAGCGCCCGGTCGTGATCCTGAAGCGCACCGGCCACGATCTCCGAAGCCGAGGCGCTTCCCCGATCTACCAGGATGACCATGGGCATCTCGCCGAACCGACTCTCCCGAGACGCCCTGTATTCCCGGTTCTGCTCCCGACTCTGGCCACGGGTCTCGGCCACCGCGTCCCCCTCCTTCAGGAAGAGGTCGGCGATGGCGATGCTCTGGTCCAGAACCCCACCGGGGTTGCCCCGGAGGTCCAGGACGAGGGAACGTGCGCCCTCGGTCCGGAGGGAATCCGCCGCCTCCGCCAACTCCCGGGTCGACGCTTCGCTGAAGAGCCCAAGGGGGATGTATCCCACCCCGTCGTCCAGGAGCGCGGAGAAGGGGACCGATCGGAGTTGGACCCGCTCCCGGGTCAGGGTGAACTCAATGGGCTCATCCACACCCGGCCGGAGGATCTGGACCTCGGCGTCGCTTCCGGGTCGACCCCGAAGGACCTGGACCGCCTGTTGGGCCGACCAGCCCCTGGTGGACTCCCCGTCGACCTCGACGATCTGATC
>SKKH01000056.1 GCA_007121555.1 Gemmatimonadota bacterium
CCCGATTCGTACCGGGCCCTCCTGGCATACTCTCCGGCGGACCGGAACGAAGGCGAGCGAACGCTCCGGACCACCGCCGTGATCATCGAGCCCTCCTACGAAGAGGCGGTGCGCAAGGCGAGGCGCCTGGAGGACCACCAACTGGTGGCCTTCCTGAGGTCCCTGCTGCCCTGACCCCATCAAGGGCTCCGACCCGAATCCCACATCGGCTCCACCGGTGGGAGCGTCGGGGGGGACGGCCCTGGCCCCTCGTTGGACCCCGACGCGGCGGTCACTCCAGTTCTCCTTCCGCCTTCCACGCCTCACGCCGGCAACCCGGCGATTCGAGGAACCGAAGGCGGAATTCGGAGATCCCTCGTCGACGAGGGATCTTCCTCGGGGCTCCAGGGGTTACAGATGGATCCCATCCAGGGACCCAGCATCGGCGTCGGGCAGCCCCCGCCGGTCGGCGTTGGGGCAGCCTCAGCACTTTTTCATCCCCACAGGAGACCGGATGGCCATCTACCGGACTCGCTACTTCAGCGACGTGACCGTCGGCGTTGGCGGCAGGATCACCATTCCTCAGGACATGAGGGACGACCTGGGAATCGAAGAGGGCGACGTCCTCACGGTCCGGGTCGAAGAGAATGCCGCCGGTACCCGCCAGATGGTGATGTGGCGGTCCGAGCAGCCGGAGGACTGACCCGGCTTCGGGGCTGAGGCCGGCGGAGCCCGCCCCCGGGATCCAATCGTCCCGCCCTTCGGACGCCCTCTTCAGGGCTCCGTATCGGTCTCCAGCGCGGTCCAGCGGACCAGCGCTCTCAGGGGACCCTGGCCGTCGTGTATCCACCAGGCGGCGGGCCAGGGCTGGCGGGCGAAGGTCGTCACCCGCCCCACCCCGACCCTTCCGAGTTCGTCGGCCAACGCCTCCCGTCGCCCGGCGGTGGCTTCCAGCGCCAGGGACTGAAGGATCGGGCCGTAGGGGCGCAGGAGTTCGGGGATCTCCTCGAGGGAGGGGACCGGCTGGACCCGAACGAGCCGTCCACCCGGCCCAAATGCGAATCCGAATTCTGATTCTAATATTACGGTCCACTCGCTGTCCGACGAGGCCCATACCCTTGCGCCCTCGCCCATGGCCTGGGCCAATTCAGCTTCGCCCCTGAGTTGTTGAATCCGGGCAGCCCGCTCCGGCGGGACCGGACCCGGTGGGAAGTCCCGCCCCACCCTCTGGAGTTCGCTTGCCAGGAGTCCGGCCCACTCCTCGGGTCCTACCGCTCCACCCACCTCGACCCAGATGAGGTGGGGTGACACACACCCCATCTGATCGTAGGCCGCCACACTTCGGGCCGCAGCACCGGCCAGTGCCCGGGCGGGCTCCACGGCGTCCAGGCGCTCCCGACCTACCGCCCCTGCGGAAACCCGGTGACGGTAGGCGACCAGCGGCGTGGTAGGAGGCAGCCGGCGACGAAGGGACGCCACCGTGTCCAACCCGCCGTAGACCACCACCCGCCGGGCCTGGGCCAGCGCCAGCTCCTCCAGAACCGCTGGCTCTCCCCCCGGCCAGTAGACCACGGCGACCCCCTGCGCCAGGATGGGGCAACTCGCGGCCAGGGCCCGGGCCAGCAGGACGGGGAGGACCACATCGCCCAACCCCGGCTTCATGAGCAGGGGTGTTCCCACGAGCAGGGAGCGCACGATGGAGGTGGCGCCCACTCCGGCCACGTTCCCCGCCCCGACGTGGAGGGCCATGGCGTCGCCCTCGGCCCGAACCCGGTGGTCCTCGGGCCCGGGCTGAAATTGGTCGAGGGCCGAGGGGCTCGGAAACTCGGCGTCCAGGAGGCGCTGAAGAATCTCGGGCGTCCAGAGCCCGGCCATCCGGTCCAGGAGTTCTCGGGCGGCGGGGGGCGATAGACCCGCCTCATGGGGAAGGTGGTGGAGGGCCTCTCGACGAAGGGGATCCCGGGAATCGAGGAAGCGGGCTCCGGCCCGTCCCAGGCGCCGGGCCCGCTCGGCGGGAGCCAGCGACCGGAGTTCCGGGCCCGACGCCAACAGGTGATCCAGGAGGCGCTGGGCTCCCGCACGGGTGGGGGCCATCCACCGGATGCCGTTCCCCTCCAGGATCGGGTCACCCTGGGCTCCCTCGCACTCCCTCCAGTCCCCTTCCCTTGGGTGATCGGGCGGGAGCTGGAGGGCCATCAGGGGCTCGGGAGACCGGGACTCCACTGTGCCGGTCATCGCTCGTCGCGGGCGCGGAGAAGATCTTCCATGCTCAGCGAACATCCTCTGGGCACTGACCCCTCCCGACGACCCAGGACTCTGAATCCCCCCTCCACTGCCACTCCCAGGTCCTCGGTCAGGATGGCGGACACCGAATGGAGGTTGGCCAGATCCAGGTGTTGGAGGAGGCCCGGTGTTCCAGGCGCCACCGGGGTCAACCGGTCCGGGTCGAGAATTCTGGTGCGGAGCCAGGGCGGACCCACCAGAAAACGCTCCTCCGGCTCCGGTCCGGTGCGGCCGTCCAGGACGGGCTCGTAGCACTGGGAGAGGAGTTCCGTCATCCCGTACTCGTTCACCATCCTCCCGGTCGGGAGGGACAGGAGCGCCTCCAGCTCGCGGTAGAGCCGTCCCCGGGGAACCTCCCGACTCCGGCCCTTGAACCCGCCGGTCTCCATGAGGCGCGACCCCGTGGGCAAGGCAGTCCTCCACCCCTCCTCCCGGGCACGCTCCAGGAGGTGGACGAAGGCGAAGGCCGTCCCGACCACGAGAAGGGGCCGCTCCGAACCGGCCGCCTCCTCCAGTGTGGCCTTGAGCGGGTCCAAACGGAGCTCCCAGTCCGGGCCTGCAAACCATCCGCCGCCGCCGTCATCCCACGCCTCCACGAAGACTCCCACCATCCACGCCAGCGACGATTCCGGCCGCTCGACCGGAGGTGGGGTCAGCGCCACGATCCGGAGCGGGCCGCCTTCAGGGTGAAGGTACCGGCGGGCCATGGGCAGCAGGGAGTCCCGATAGAGGGACAGATCCACGATCCGGTGGGTGCCCCTGACCCCTCCTTCACCGGTGGTTCCACTGGTCTGGAAGACCGCCTCGGCCCGGGCCGGATCCCCGGCCACCAGCGGGATGCGACGGAAGGCGCGAGTGGGAACCGCGGGGATCTCCTCCCAGCCGGTGATCCGCTCCGGATCGATCCCCCGCTTGGCCACGAACCGACCGTAGACCGGCACGGCCTGGACCTGGTACCGGAAGACCTCCAGCGCCAGCTCGTTGAAGCCCGCCTCGTCGGACGGCGGGTCCACCCCCCGAGCCATGAGCGCGCCCAGCCGCCTCCGGAGCGCCTCGGCTCCAGCGGTCGGGACCGGCGACCCCGAGTCCCCCGTCGCGGTACTCACGTTCGGCGAAGCCAGAGCCCCCCGAGGGCTCCACCCCATGACGGCACCCGAGAGACCCCTCGCGTCGGAGAGGGACGCATCACGAAGAAGACCTCCGGATCCGCCCCGGCTCCAGCCCCCCCGAGTGGAGCACCTTGTCCTGGAGGCGCGCGCCCTCCGATCTCACGAAGTCCAGGAGACCCTCCATTCGCTCCCGGGCCTCGGCATACTCACGCGCCGGGAAATCATCACTCTCGGCGTGGCGGAGGGTCCCCTCCACCGCCTCGAGCTCACGGCGACTCTTCTCGACGGCCCGCTTCAGACGGTTCAAGGCCTTCCTGGCTTCCGACTCCACACTGCTCATGCGTCGCTGCTCCTGGTCAGGGGTCTCCTCGGGTGGCGCGAAGGTCCGGTCCGTTCCGGCCGCCTCCCCGACCCTGACGATGACCTCTGGGTCGGGGGCGAGGCAATGGCAGAAGAGGAACGCCGGGGCGGGGTGGGGGTTTCCGCCCGGGCGCCCCCCTTCTCGGAGCGTCCGTATCACCGATATCGGTGGAGGACCCCGCAGGAGGCCCCGGGCGTCACCCGTCCGTATACCCCGAAGACTCCCACATTCCCACGCAGCGCCGTCATGGCTTCCCATTCTCCTGCGGCCTCCGCCGCCGACTCCGCCTCTCAGGTCGATTCGCCGACCTCTTCCTCTGCTGACGAGAGGCCCCTGGAGCTGGCCATCGTGGGCTCCGGTCCGTGCGGGATCGCCGCCGGGGCCGCCGCCCGCAAGGCCGGCCTCTCCACTGCCCTCTTCGATCGGGGTCCTCTCTGCGACTCCCTGGTCCGGTACCCCTACTACATGTCCTTCTTCTCGACCCCCGAGAAACTGGAGATCGAGGGGGTCCCCTTCGTGACCTCCGAGAAGAACGCCACGCGCCGGGAGGCGCTGGTCTACTACCGGAAGGTCGCCGAGTACTTCGACCTTCCGGTTTACCAGTACCACGAGGTGACCGGGATCCAGGGCGACGGTGAGGGCGGCTTTGCGCTCACCACCCGGGACCGGGCTGGGCGAGTTCGGCGCCACCGGGCCCGGCGGGTCGTCGTGGCCACCGGAGGATTCCACGGGCCCAACCTTCTGAACGTGCCCGGCGAGGATCTCCCCAAGGTCTCCCATCACTACCGCGAGGCCCACCCCTACTGGCGCCAGGACGTGCTGGTGGTGGGAGGGGCCAACTCGGCCGTGGAGAGCTCCCTGGAGCTCTACCGGGCGGGCGCCCGGGTCAACCTCGTCCACTTCGAGGAGAAGTTCGACCGGGGGGTGAAACCATGGATCCTTCCGGACATCCAGAACAGGATCGAGGCCGGAGAGGTGGGCATCTGGTGGCGCCACCGGGTGGAGGAGATCAGGCCGGCCTCGGTGGTACTCCGGTCGGAGGCCACCGGAGAGCTCTCCGAGATCCCCAACGACTGGGTCCTGGCCATGACCGGATGGAAGGCCTCGCCCATCCTTCTCGCCGAGCTGGGCGTACCTGTAGATGAAGACACCGGGATCCCGGAGCACGATCCGGAGACCATGGAAACTCCGGTTCCAGGTGTGTTCATCGCAGGGGTCCTGGCCGCGGGCCACGACGCAAATCGGATCTTCATCGAGAACGGCCGCTGGCACGGGCGCGCCATCGTGGCTTCGATCGACGAGGCCGCACGGCGGACGGGCGGCGGCGGGTGAGCCGGCCGGAAGCACCGTTGAACGGGACCTCGGGCGAGACCCTCAGCGGGCAGGACCTCAGTGGGCCTCGGCGGGACCGGAACCACCCGGATCCCCATCCACCAAATCCCAGCCGTCGTCGGTGAGCCCTCGGAGCTGAACCTCCGGACCGTCGGGTGATCCCAGGTGCACCGCAGTGGGCGGCTCGGCCTCACGGCGAACGTATCCCAGGGCGATCCCCTGCCCGAACCGGGGAGAGAGGGTGACGCTTCGGATCTCTCCCCCGGTTCGCTCGCGGCCCTCGATGAAGAGGGGAGTGCCCACCTCCGGAAGGGGCCGGGACCCCAGGAAGAGACCCCGCAGATGCCGGTTGACCCGCCCTCGGTCCCGAACCCGGACGATGACCTCCTGGCCGGTATAGCACCCCTTTTCGTGGTCCACCGCACGCGAGGTGACCCCCGCCTCGGGGGGAAGATCGTCGGCGGCGAGCTCCACGCCGAAGGCGGGCCGGCCCTTCTCCATGCGGAGGGTCGACCAGAGGGCTTTGCCCGCGCCCCTGGCCCCCGCCCCTTCGAGCCGGCCCCAGAGTTCGGCGATCATCCCCCGGGTGGCAATGACGTCCAGCGCGAGGGGATGGACGTCTCCGTTCCGGATCACCCGCACCCCCACCGGACCCTCCCTCGTGAGGATCCGCTCCTCGCCCTCGGCCAGCTGCTCGAGCTCTTCCTCACCCACCAGACCACTCAGCACGTGCTCCGACACCAGGCGCGCCCCACCCGGACCCACCACCGAGAGGAGGCCGAGGGATTCCTCCGGTTCCCGGGCGCGGGCCATCCGGGGAGGAAGATAGCGTTTGAGGTGATCCTCGAGGGGAGCCAGACCGGCGGCGGGGACGTCCATGAGATGGGCTCCCTCGGCGCCCTTCTCCAATCGGAAGACGCGGAGATCGGTGACGACCTTCCCCTTCGGCGTGAGGATGGTGGAGTAGAAGGCCCGACCCCGCTCGAGCCCCTGGCCCACGGGCTCGGGGTCGGGCGGCATCGTCCCGGACAAGATGCCCGTGAGCATCTGGGCAGGGGCACGCCCGGTGACGGTGAGGAGGGACCGGTCGCTTCGGTCCACGAGTGCCGCACCTTCCGTGGCCGCCTGGTATTCCGGTGTTGCTTCCACGTAAGCTGTATCCACGTGAGTCA
Source organism: Gemmatimonadota bacterium (assembly GCA_007121555.1). Classification (GTDB taxonomy): domain Bacteria; phylum Gemmatimonadota; class Gemmatimonadetes; order Longimicrobiales; family Gaopeijiaceae; genus PWLA01. The sequence continues at coordinate 6,237 of SKKH01000056.1, forward strand.
TTCTCCGTCCTTCCATTTGAGCTCGTCCACGAGCTGGCGGATCCGGCCGGCGTCGGCGGCCTCCGGTGCGTAGCCCAGGTACCACTCCAGCTGCTCGAGCGCCTCCTCGGTCCGACCCATCTGGGCCAGGAGCGTCCCGCGATCGCGGATCTCGGCGGCGGCGGTGGGATGGATCACCAGGATCCTCTCCACGGCGGCCAGCGCCCGCTCATGATCACTCACATTGACGTAGACCCCCTTCAGATTCGTGAGAAGGCGCACGATCATGTCGCGGCGCCCCGCACGCTTCATGAAGCTGGGCCGAACCCGGACCATCCCGCCGTAGACCCGATCCAGGAGCTCCTGGGCCTGGTCTTCGAAGCGGATGGTCCCCTTGTCGAAGGGGTCGATCAGGAGGGAGAACGCCTCACCCCGGAACCGCACCAGAAAATGACCCGGGAAGTTGACGCCCTCCAGGGGAAGGTCCAGGCGCCAGCCCACTTCCAGGAGGATCATCCCCAGCGTCAGGGGAACGCCCAGCTCCCGATCGATGACATCGGAGAGGAAGGAGTTGCGGGGATCGTAGTAGGCCTCCCGATTTCCTCTGAAGTCCCGCTCCTGGAAGAGAGTCTGGAGGAGCGCCCGGAGGACCACCAGCGGCGCCGTCTCGTTGTCCAGCCGGTCCCTCACCTCCTCGGCCATCTGGTCGAGTCGGATCAGGTACGGCTCGACCGGGAGTTGGCCGTACTCCTCCCGCGCCACGAGCAGGGCAGCCCGAGCCAGGTTCACCTGGTCGTCGGCCTGGTCCACCTCGAGGGCGAAGTCAGATCGGGAAGGAGATGGTGATAAGCTCACGGTCCGCCGCATTCGTTTGAGATTCGCTGTGGGTGAGTCGAGTCGGAGGTGCGGCGGCGTTCGCAAGCCTGCGCACCTCTGACCGACCACCTTCCTCCCTCGCGCATTCGGAGGGAGAAGCGAGGCCGGCGTTTTCCCACAGGCCGGCCCCACCTACATTCTCCGGAGTCGTGCCCGGTCGCACCTTGAGACCGGCAAGAGCGGCCTCGTCGCTGAACCGCGTCGACTCCCGCACCCGATCGTCCGAGAGGAGAAGATGGTTATGCGTACACGAATCCCGGTAGTGGTTTCCCTCGCGCTCCTGGTGGGGTGTGGTGACGCCCCCCCTCCGGAGCCGGTGGATGAGGCTCCGTCCCTGGAGGAGCGGGCCCAGCAGTTCGACGATTCCGATGTGGCCCGGATCTGGACGCGGATGATGGAGACCATCTCCCCGGACGACGGCTGGGAGCGAGCCCGCTACCTGGAGTTCCACTGGGCGGTGACCCGAGACGACGATGAACCTCTGGTCCGAGAGCACCGGTGGGACCGGTGGGAAGGCCGGGCCCGGATGGAGGCCCCCACCGACGATGGCCGGATGGTCGCGCTCTTCGATACGGACGACCCCGAAGCGGGTCGGGTCTGGATGGATGGAGAGGAACTGGAGGGAGAGGAGGCCCGGGAGCGGCTGGCCAGCGCCCACCGGGGCCACATCAACGACAGCTACTGGCTCGTGATGCCCTTCAAGTGGGACGATCCAGGGGTGCACCTCCGGTACGGAGGCCATATGACCGACGACGACGGGATGGAGTGGGAGGTGGTGGACCTCACCTTCGAGGACCAGGCCGGCTACACCCCCCAGAACATGTACCGGGCCTTCATCAATCCCGAATCGGGGCGGATGGAGCGGTGGCATTTCTTCTCGAACCCCGACGCCACCCCGTCACCCGCGGACTGGACCGAGTGGCAGCGGGTGGGCCCCATCGAGCTGGCCGAGAACCGACGGGTGGATGGGGAGCCCCGGATCTTCTTCCCCCACCTCCGGGTGGAGACCGACGTGCCCGACGACGCCTTCGCGCCCCCAGGCGGCTGACCCCAGACCTCGACCTCCGAGGTAGGGGTCCCGCCCCGCCCCCGGCGTGATGGAGCCGGGGGCAGGGCGGATTCAGATTACTCCACCGACACCACCTCGGCCCCGCCGGGGCTGGACTCGGTCTCGACGAGGGGGGGCTTGGCCGGCCCCTCGGTGAGGGCGTGCTCCAGGACCTCGTCCAGCGTCTCCACCAGGTGGATCGTCAGCTCGTCCCGCACCGCATCGGGGAGATCCTCCAGGTCGGCCTCGTTCTCCGAGGGGAGGATGACCTCGGAGATCCCTGCGCGGACGGCGCCCAGAACCTTCTCCTTCACCCCACCGATGGGGAGCACGCGACCGGTCAGGGTCAGCTCCCCGGTCATGGCCACGTCGCGGCGCACCTTTCGGCCGGAGAGGGCCGAGACCAGGGAGGTGGCCATGGTGATCCCTGCAGATGGGCCGTCCTTGGGGATGGCTCCGGCAGGCACGTGGATGTGCACCTCGGTTCCCTTCATGAGAGAATCGGGGATCCCGTAGTTCTCCCGGCGCGACTTGGCATAGGTCCAGGCGGCACGTCCCGACTCCTTCATCACATCGCCCAGCTGCCCGGTGAGGACCAGGCTTCCCTCGCCGGGCATCACGCTGGCCTCGACGAACATGATGTCCCCTCCCATGGGCGTGTAGAACATGCCGGTCGATACACCCACGGCATCGTCGGTCCGCATCTTCTCGGGATGGACCCTGGGCCGACCCAGGAGTTCGCGGACCTCGGACTCGTCCACCTCCACCCGGTCCACCTCCTCTCCGGCGATCTTCCTGGCCACCTTGCGTGCCACCTTCCCCAGCTCCCGTTCGAGTTGCCGGACCCCCGCCTCCCGGGTGTACTGTGAGATCACCGCGCGAACGGCGCCCTCGGTGAACTCCAGCTCCTCGTCGGTGAGGCCGGCCTCCTTCTTCTGTCGGGGCAGGAGGTAGCGCCTCGCGATCTCCAGCTTCTCCTTCTCGGTGTACCCGGAGAAGTCCACCCTCTCCATCCGGTCCAGGAGGGGCGCCGGAATCCGGTCCACGTAGTTCGCGGTGGCGATGAAGAGGACCTCCGAGAGGTCGAAGGGGATCCCCAGATAGTGATCGGTGAAGGCCGAGTTCTGGGCCGGATCCAGCACCTCGAGGAGAGCCGCCGAAGGGTCCCCCTGGAACGAGACGCCCAGCTTGTCGACCTCATCAAGGAGGAAGACGGGGTTCTTGGACTTCACCTGACGCATTCCCTGGATGATCCGTCCAGGCATCGCTCCCACATAGGTCCGGCGGTGTCCCCTGATGTCGGCCTCGTCCCGGGCCCCCCCCAGTGAGATCCGGACGTACTTCCGCCCCAGCGACCGGGCGATGGACTGGGCGATCGATGTCTTCCCCACGCCAGGAGGACCGGTAAAGAGAAGGATGGGGCCCTTTCCGACCATCTCTTCCGGACCGGTGGGCTTGCCCGGAGAGTCGGGGGACTCATCGGAATCGCCGTCATCGGCGCTCTCCTCGGCCGGGGGGTCCTCAGTTGAGTGCTCGTCGGTTGAGTCCGAGGCCACGCCGGCTCCAGTCATGGCAAGGGGAGCCTCGCCCGACTGGCCATTCCCATCGGTGGGCTCGGACGGGACGGCGGACCCGTCGTCGGAAGGGGAGTGCTCGGACTTCGGGCTCCGCTCCATCTGGAGCTTTCGCACGGCCAGGAACTCAACGATCCGGTCCTTCACGTCTTCCAGACCGTAGTGGTCCTCGTGAAGGATCTCCTGGGCCACCTTCAGGTCGATCTTGTCCTCGGTCCGCTCATTCCAGGGCAACTCCGTGATCCACTCGAGAAAGGTCCGGATGACCTGGTATTCGGCGGACTGGGGGCTCGTGCGCTCCAGCCTCTTGAGCTCCCGCTCCACCTCGGTGCGAGCGTCTTCGTCCAGCTCCAGGGCTTCGATCCGCTTCCGGAGATCCTCCACCTCTTTCTTCTCGTCCTCGTCGCCCAGCTCACGCTGGATCTGCTTCATCTGCTCCCTGAGGAGCATCTCGCGCTGGCGCTCGCCCAACTCCTCCTGGACCTTCGCCTGGATGTCCTCCTGGGCGTCGAGACGGGCCAACTCGCGCTCCACCGCTACGAGGGCGCGGCGCATCCGCTCCTCGTCGTCGAGGACCTCCAGAAGCTTCTGCTTGTCGGCGGTGGGAAGGTCCAGGTAGAATGCCACCAGATCGGCGAAGGAGCCGGGGTCGTCGACCCCCTGGAGAAGCTGGTTCATGGCCTCGGCCGGAACCCCTCGCCGGGTTCCCAGCTCGGCGGCCCGGTCCCTCAGCTCCTTGTCCAGGGCCTGGAATCCGGGATCTTCCGGGTTGCGGGGCGGGAAGCGGTTGAGGGGGATGGCGCTGGCCCGGAGCATCTCCTCGCCGTCCGACTCGTAGTGGATGGCTTCGGCCCGGCTGTCCCCCTGAACCAGGAGCTGGACCCCTCCCCGGACCCGATGGGTCTGGATGATCCGCACCACGGTACCCACCGTGTAGAGGAGCTCCGGAGTGGCGTCGTCCAGATTCTCCTTCTGGGCCACGGCGAAGAGACGGCGATCTCCATCCAGGGCCGCCTGGACCGCCTCGACAGTACCCGGTCGCCCGGCGGAGATCGGAACGGCCACACCGGGATAGACCACGGTATCTCGAAGGGGAAGTACGGGAAGGCTGAATCGCTCGCCCATCGGGCCTCGCTCGTCAGGGGGAACCGGAGACGCTGAACGCTCCGCTTCCCCGATCAAATGTTTGGCTCCGGCGGTCAACGCTCGACGCACCGGACGTGTGACGTCAGATTGGTTGCACAAAGCCTGCCAGCCGGAGGGGCCCAGGAACGTGCCGGTACGGCCGGGGTCCTGTCAAAATGGCCCGAGCCCCACCGGGCTCGCCCCCCCTCCTGCCAGTTCAACTCGAATCCCGAGGGTCATGTCCGATCTCTCCTCAACAACCCAGACCCGGCCGAAGGGATCCATGCCCCCGGCCCAGAGACGGGTGCGGCGAACCTCCACCGGAGTGTTCGCGGGAATCCGCGTGGGCTCCATCGGCGGGGTGGAGATCTCACTGGACTACTCGTGGTTCATCATCTTCTTCCTGATTCTCGGGACCTTCGCCGGGGTCGTCTTTCCGGCCCACGCCCCGGGGGTGGACCGACTGGGCTACCTCCTCATGGGCTTCGTGGGGGCGGCCCTCTTCTTCATCTCCCTCCTCCTCCACGAGCTGGCCCATGCATTCATGGCGCTCCGGCGGGGAATCGGAGTCGAGGGGATCACCCTCTTCATCTTCGGGGGGATGGCCCGGACCGAACGAGATGCGTCGACTCCCGGCGATGAGTTCATTATTGCGGTGGTCGGCCCGCTGGCCTCTCTGGGCCTCGCCGTGCTGTTCTACGGATTGGCCGCGGTCGGTTCCGTCACCGGCGCCCCTCTGGCCATCACGGTGGTGGCCGAGTATCTGGGCTTCCTCAACCTGCTGCTGGCCATCTTCAACCTCCTTCCTGGATTTCCTCTGGACGGAGGGCGCCTCCTCCGGGCAGGGCTGTGGAAGGCCACCGGGTCCATGCGGAAGGGGACCGAGATCGCCTCGGGGGTGGGTCGTGCGTTGGGGTGGGGGCTCATCGGGCTCGGCATCTTTTCGCTCCTGGTGGGTGGGGCCCTCATCGGAGGGCTCTGGATGGTCTTCATCGGTTGGTTCCTGGGCCATGCCGCTCGCTCGTCCTATCAGCAGGTGATGCTCCAGGAGATGCTCTCGCCGCTCAGCGCCCGACAGGCCATGACGGCGGACCCCGAGACCGTCCCTCCCGACCTCCCCGTGGAGGAACTGGTTCACACCCACTTCCTTCGCCGTCCCTACAACTCCTTCCCGGTGGTGGAAGACGACGTGCCCATCGGACTCGTGACCCTGACCCAGGTGAAGGCATTGCCCCGGGAGCAGTGGAAGGGGAAGGTGGTGGCCGACCTCATGACGCCACTGAAGGAGGTGGTGGTGGTAGATCCGGAAGCCCGGATGATCGACGTGCTGCGGGAGATGCAGAAGAGCGAGGCCCGAAGGATCCTGGTGGCCCGGGACTGGCAGCTGGTCGGTATCATCTCGTCGACGGACCTGGCCCGATGGCTGGACCGGATGACGCTGGTGGAGTCGACCCCCGATGAGTGAAGAGAACGTGGCTCACGAGATCTCCCTGGACCGCCTTCCAGAAGGCTTCGCGCGCCGGCTTGAGGGCCGTGAGGGGCCACCTCCGCGACCTCGGCCCGCCGCTACCGTCGTACTCCTCCGCCGGCCCCCGGGTGAAGGGGTCCATCGGGGCCTTGAGCTCCTTCTCCTCCAGCGCAGCCGTTCGGCGGGCTTCGTGCCGGGAGCCTGGGTGTTTCCCGGAGGCCGCGTCGACGACGCCGATGGCGGGCCGGGGATCCAGCGATTCCTCGAGGGTCCGCAGTGGGGAGCCCTGTCTACCCAGATGGAAGGCCCCCAGGGCCGCGAGGCCACCGCCTACCTGATCGCGGCCTTCCGGGAGACCTTCGAGGAGACCGGTCTCCTTCCGGGCCTTCCCCGGGAGCGCTGGGGTGATCCGGGGCTGAAGGGGCTCCAGGCCGACCTGGTCAGAGGGGAGCGCTCCTTCGCCCAGGTGCTCACGCAGTTGAAGCTGAAACTGGACGCGGCCCGGGCAGCCTACATCGCCCACTGGGTCACCCCCGAAGCCGAGCCCCGGCGCTACGACACGCGATTCTTCGCCCTCGAGGTGGAGGCCGGCGCCCCCCTGGAGCTTCAGGAGAGCGAAGTGACCCGGTCGCTGTGGATCTCGCCGGAGCGGGCCCTGGCCCTCCATCGGGCGGGAGATCTGCCCATGGTGTTTCCCACGATCCGCACACTGGAGGCACTCCGCCCCTTCGATACCCCGGGCCAGCTCCTGGACCACTTCCGCTCCCGCTCCATACCGCGCCTCCTTCCCCGGCTCGTCCGGACCCCTTCCGGGGTAGGAATCGTGATGCCCGACTCCTCGCTTCACTCCACCGAGACGCCATGATCTCGAGACCTCTGACCGCCCTGCTCTGCGTCGGCTTCCTCGCAGGGGCCGGGTGTGGGGACGGATCGGTCCGTTCCCTGGACGGAGCCGTAGCCGGGATGTCCCTCACCCCCACGGGAGATCCGGGATCGGGGAGAGTGGCGCCGGATCCCGACCGGGTGGACGCGCTGCTGGC
>SKKH01000069.1 GCA_007121555.1 Gemmatimonadota bacterium
ATGGCGGGGGTTCCACCACCACGGCATCTTATGCATGGCCGCCTACTGCTTTCTGGCGGCCGAGCGAGGCCGCCTTTCCCCCCCTCAGGCTGTTGCCTTCCTCCAGCCCGCTCCGCTACCCCAAGGTTTCCGCCCGCGAGGCGCTCCCCGTGCGGCCCGAGCGATATAACCCAACCTCCATCGCCACACAGCGCCGTGTCACCTCCCGCATGTTACTCCAGTCGCTGCCCTACTGCCCGGGGTGCGGGGCCAACGGCTCACGAGCTCTCGCTCCCATCTTATGACACAGTAGTACTACAGGCTCCCTTGCTTACAACAACCGCCCCCTCACCCACCGATCCGCCGCCTGAAGCGTGGCCAGCACCGCGGCCCGCTCCGGGTCCCTTCCCACGCCGGTGGTTCCGGCGAGCCGAACCCGGTTCTGGTCCGCCTGAGCTTCCACCCCAATCAGCACGTACTCCTGACCGAAGGCCTCGACGACCTTGATTCCCGTGAGGTCGAGGGTCAGTGGATGAGGCTTTTCAGAGCTCCCGGTTGAAGCTCTTGCGGCTCGCTGCATGGCCCGGAGCGTGGCCTCGGCGGACGCTTCGAATCGGGCCTGGACCGCCTCCATCGCCTCGACCGTGCCCTCGTAGAGATCGCCGTTCCACTCGAGTACGACCCGGACGGTGACCTTGCCTTCCGCCTGGGGCTCAACGGTGCGGCCCCGGTAGAGAAACCGGCTCCGGGGGTCGGGCACGCGAGGGGTGGTAGGCGACTCGGGTGTCGACCCGGCCCAGGGGGTGAGGGCCAGGTCGTCGGTGGGCCAGGTCACCCGGAGTTGCCCCGGGTCGAGCGTCAGGTCGAACTCGGATTCGAGGAGCTCCCCAATCTTTTCGGTCAGCCCCCTGGGCGCCTCTTTTCGGGCCTGGACTTCCACCGTCCGGACGAGTCCGTCGGCCCCGGCCATGACCCGCACAGCTCCCACGTCCTCGAGGGAACCCAGCAGGCGCTCCACGACCCCTGGGGTCGAGTTGGGCGTCTCGGATGATGTGGGCTGGGGGTTGGCGGCCATGGATCGGGTGTCCGGTTGCGAGTAAGGATCCGGAGATTCACTGACCTTGGTTGCGTCGGCTCCGGATTGTCAAGAAATCGTGTGCGTTCGACGGTTGGCCCCTTCGGCCATGCCGTCGCCCCACCGGAGGCTTCATCCTCCACGGTATGAGCCTCTTACGCCCGCCGGCTGCACCCGTCCGACTCTCCCCTCCCAGACTTCTCGACGAGCGTAGCCGCCCGGGGTTCAGGGAGGTCTACGGGGCGCTCATGGCCGGCTCCCGCCAGACCGACGTGGCGGTTCGCCGAATCCGGCTGGCCGGCGTCTCTCTGCTGCGGCGGGAGCTCGCAGGTCCCAGCCGACTCCGGGTGCTCCTGGCCGAGATCGACATCCTGACCCTCACCTCCGAGGCCGAGGCGCTGGCTGTGCGGTCCGGCAGCCGCGCGCGCCTCGACCTGATTCTCGAACTGATGGATTCGGGAGCCCTGGAGGTCCGCAGCGCACCCCTGGCCGGATGGGCGCCGGACTTCTCGGTCTTTCACTACGAGGTCGCCGAGCCCACCGTTCTCATCGGGCCGCACTGGCTCCAGCGACCCTACCCCCACCGCGGGCCCGCCCTGGGATCCCTCCATTCGGGTTCGGCCGCGGCCCGGGTGGGCCGACGGTTCTCCGGCCTCTGGGAGCAGGCCCACGATGTGAAGGGCCCCCTACTTCGCACCCTGACGGAGGCCCGGAACCGGGGTCTCGAACCGGCCCGACGCGTTGACACCCCTGGAGCCCCTGGCTAAACTTCAACTCTTCGATCATCCAACCGGTACGTGCACGTGCGCCGGTGTTCGGAGGTTCGTTTGATCCCGCGTAGCTCAGTTGGTAGAGCAGGTGGCTGTTAACCACCGAGTCGCAGGTTCGAGTCCTGCCGCGGGAGTTGAAGTGAAGACCGGGATCCCCAGCAGCCGCAGGGGGTCCCGGCTTTTTTTTGCCCCCGTACCACGGCCCATCAGGCCCCTCCTTCCTGCCCCTCCTCGCCCTCGGCCTCGCGTTCCATTTCGCGCAGCGTCCGTTCGACCCACGCCGGCCGGTCCACCGCGTGGTAGGCGGGGAGGGTGCGGAACTGGGCAGGCGTCATGTTGCCCATCCCCCGGCGCAGCTCGGCGGGCGTAAAGGCGACGTCCCAGGTCCTCTTGGTCCAGTCTGCGTTGGCCAGGTCTTCGTCTGGGTGCAGGGCCATGACTCCCTCCGGCGTTCGGGGCGTGCGCCGACCGTGGGTCGATCGGGCGCGGTCCATCAGCGTCCCTGAATGTAGCGGACAACAGGGGCCGGGAAGCGGTCCTCGCCCTTCTTGACCGGCCCCGGGGCCGGTCGCACTATGGACTCATCCGGAGTGACCATCCGGGGCAGGCGGTCCACAGCGGCCCGAGCCTTCGGTGAAGATCCCATCTTGCGTTCGTCTCGCCCGCTCTCTCCTACCCAGGCCGCTCCCCGCGGTCCGGGCTGGGTGTGACGTTGTCGGTCAGGGCCCCTCTCCCAGGCTGGATTCGGGAGGCCCCCATGGCTGAGTTCGCCGCCGTCTTCCTGCGATCCCGAGACGATCCCGACATCGAGCGATTGTTGGTACGGATCCGCAAAGGGTCTGAGCTCGAACGGCAGCAGGCACTGGCGGCGCTGACCGCCCGCGCTCAGGGGCGCGGCGACCCCCACGACTGGAACGCGTTGGGCATCGGGCTCCACGAGTGCGGGGACCACCAACGAGCCGCGGAGGTGTTCCGGATGCTCGTGGAGCACGACCCCCGGGCGGATGTGTTTCGGCTCAACCTCGCCATGGCCTTCTCGCAGCTCGAGCAGATCCAGCTCTGCAGGCTCGAGCTTCAGCATGTCGCTGAGCATGGCTCGACAGAGGAACTGCGCCGGGTTGGACGCGCACAGCTCGAGGGGTATGAGCGGTTCCTCGGTCTGACGGACGAGGACCGACGCCTCGCCGAGCTGCAGCTCCATGCCCTGCGCGAGGTGACGGAAGGCTCCGGTGCGTCGGCCGACGACGTGGCCGCTCTTGCCCGTCTGCTTCTGCGACGCGAGCGGCTCGAACCGACTGCGGACGGGTTCGCTGAGGCGGTGGAGGCCCTCGAGCACGGGACGGAGCGCTTCCCCGATCATGCGCCGCTCCTGGAGCTCCTCATCGCCTGCTACCTCCGAAGCGATCCGCAGAAGCGCCTCACCGCCGCAATCGAACGCCTGCAGCGGGTCGATCCACACTCGGAGGCGCTTCGGGTGATGCGCGACCTCGGCGACGAGTCCGCCAGGGAGTTCTCCAGGGCCCTGGACGCCCAGGCATCCCGGCTCTTCTCGACCGCCCTCTCGCCCGATGCGGACGAACCGACGAGAGGGGCCGCATTGGATGAGCTGGAACGCCTGGTTTCGTTCTACCCCGAGGCCCATCATCGCCGACTGCAGTATGCGTTCGCGTTGGCCGCGTCGGGGCAGCGGGCCGAGGCCCTCGAACAGGCCGCGCAGCTTGCCGCGACGCCCGACGATTCCCACGAATTTCACTTCAACCTCGGCCAGATCTTCTGGCTGTGCGACGACGACGCCTCGGGGCGCCACCACCTGAACGAGGCCTTCCGGTTCGCTGCCAACGACCAGGAGCGCGAGGATGTCGAGGAACGGATCGCCTACCTGGAGGCCGGCGAATGATGGGCGATCCGGCGA
>SKKH01000007.1 GCA_007121555.1 Gemmatimonadota bacterium
CGCCTCTCCGTCGGGACTGCTCGGCACGCGGGAGCTCCGGCTCGGTGGGAGCTGCTTCACCCCACTGTGATCGCGCCGGCCAGGAAGCCGGTGCGCTCGTTCTTCCCTTTGCGTCACGCGGGGCATCGTCGAGGGATGGGGCCGCACCGGTGCGCGGTGCTGCGGACATCTTTCGCGCGGGCGCACCTCCCTCACGGCCCCTTGAGAACTAGAGGGGCCACCGTGGGGAGCCTCCGACCCCCGCGTCGCGGCGGTGCCCAGCGGATCGTAGGCCGCCCCGACCAGGATCGCAACGAATCCGTCCCGGCGGTCCCCCGAGCGCTTCACCAGCCTTCTGGCCCGTCGCTCACACGGCCGGTGCGGGAGCGCCTCACGGCGGAGCCGACCTCGTTGGGAGGTCTGGGAGGGGCAGGGTGGGAACGATCAAGCGGCTGCAGAGGCAGTGGAGTCCCTTCCTTCTCGGCCCGCCAGGGCGACCCCTGCAGGGCAGTGCCGAGGTGGCACAGGTGCCGAGGGGCGACCGTGAGGCCTCGTACCCAGGGTTCGGGCGGGCCCGTTCCACGGCCCGATGTTCCACGTGAAACATTCTTCCGGACATGCCGACGGGAGGACACGAGATCGCTGCAGCCGGGAAAAATGTTTCACGTGGAACGTACGGGCGGTAGAAGCTGGAGGGCGACTCTCACGCGGTAGGCCCCTTCTCTGGTGCCTGCGGGTGCGAGGAGAAGCCTTCTGCGGGAGCTGGAACCCGGTCCGGTGGGGCTCAGGCCCATGCCGACTGCCTCCGGCAGCGGCGACGCTGGCGGTGAGTGGGATTTTCGCCTGACGCACCCCTGCAGACACGCCCTTTTCGCGAAGGGCCGGGCAGAAACGGGTGCCCCGGGGCATCCGGATGACGCCACCGGGGGGGGGGCGGCTCCCCTCGGCCTTTGCGGACCCAAAGGCCCTCCCTATATTGCGGCCCGTTCAGGCCCCCCCAACGATTCTCCCACTCTTCCGAGAAGGGCCCATGCCACGCGTGATCGCGATCGCAAACCAGAAGGGCGGCGTCGGAAAGACGACGACGGCCATCAACCTCGGCGCGTCACTGGCTGTGGCCGAACAGCGGACGCTCATCGTGGACATCGACCCCCAGGGAAATGCCACCTCGGGAATGGGCGTGGCGAAGACGGACGAGCTCCCCACCATCTACGACGTCCTGGTCGACGGCTTGCCCCTCTCCGATAGCATCATAGAGGCCCTCCACTTCCCCTATCTGGATTTCGTGCCCTCCAACCGGGATCTGGTTGGCGCCGAGATCGAACTAGTGGAGCGCGGCGGGCGGGAGCAGATCCTGAAGGGAGCTCTTGATCCGGTGCGGTCGGAGTACGATGTCATCCTGGTGGACTGTCCCCCGTCGCTGGGTCTGTTGACGTTGAACACCCTCACCGCGGCCGACTCGGTGCTCATTCCGATTCAGTGTGAGTTCTATGCCCTCGAGGGGCTCAGCCAGCTCCTGAACACCGTCCGCCTGGTACAGCGTAACCTCAATCCCAGATTGGAGATAGAAGGGGTGTTACTGACCATGTACGATCGGCGCCTGAACCTCTCCCGACAGGTGGCTGACGAGGCGCGGGGATACTTTGGGGGGCGGGTCTTCGAGACCACGATCCCTCGAAACGTGCGACTCGCGGAAGCGCCCTCCTTCGGCCAACCCATCGTCACATACGATGTGATGTCGGCCGGGGCCCAGAGCTATCTGGAACTGGCGCGGGAGTTGCTAGCACGTCGGTCGGAAACCGAAGACACCCCGAAACGTCAGTCAGCCCCGCTCGGTCGATCCGGGCCCATGTCCAGGGAGGGATCATGAGCCGCCCGGGACGGGCCCGCCTGGGGAAGGGACTCGGCGCTCTGCTCGGAGATGATGCCTTCCGGCCAGAGCGTGACGACCCAGGTCTGCGCAGTCTGAAACGGGACCGCATCCAGCCCAATCCCTTTCAGCCGCGTAAGGAGTTCGATCCGGAGGAGCTCCAGGACCTTCAGGAGAGCATCCGCACCAATGGTCTCCTCCAGCCCCTGGTGGTTCGACCGGACCCCGAGGAGAAGGGGGCCTTCCAGTTGGTTGCAGGGGAGCGGCGCCTGCGGGCCATCACGAATCTCGGTTGGGAAGACGTACCGGCCGTGGTGCGCGAGGTGGACGACCAGACCCTCCTGGTGCTGGCACTGGTGGAGAACATCCAGCGGGCCGAGCTCGGACCCCTGGAGGAGGCAGAGGGATACCGCTCGCTGGTAGATGAATTCGGGCTCACGCAGGCTGAGGTGGCGGAGGCGGTGGGAAAGAGTCGCTCCACGGTGACCAACACCCTTCGTCTCCTGCGCCTCCCTCCTTCAGTGCGCCGTCTCCTCGCAGACGGAGAACTCTCCATGGGCCACGCCCGGGCCCTCCTCTCCCTCGATCATCCAGGAAGGATCAGCGAGCTGGCGCGTCGTGCGGCGGCGGAAGGCTGGACGGTGCGGAAGGTGGAGGAGAAAACCCGTCGGCCCCCTCCCCGGTCCTCCACCGAGGATAAGCCCGCGGAGGAGGGCGCCCCGGGCTCCTCGGCTGCCGGGGACCCGGTGGTCCGCACCCTGGAGGAGCTGCTCCAGGAGCGGCTCGGAACCCGGGTACTGCTGCGCGCCAAGGATGGGGGAGCCGGTGAAATCCGCATTCCGTTCAGGTCGGGCAAGGACTTTGACCGCATCTTCCACCTCATCACAGGTGAGGAAACGTCCGACGTCGTGGGGTGAGCGGGTCGAGATGGAGTATGGATAAGAAGAGAGATGTAGCCCTTCTGGTGATCCCCGCAGGTGGAGGAACGCGCCGTCGCTTCCGAATCTCGCGGCGGCAACTCCGTCTGGGGGCGGTCCTGGCCGGGGTGCTGGGCGTCATCCTCGTGGCCGGAGCCGTCAGCTGGGTCGTCCTGGCCGTTCGGGCCGCCGAGGTGGGAGAGCTACGGGAAGAGCTGGCGGTGCTCCGGGCGGAGCGATCCCAGATTTCGGATCTGGCCGCGACGCTGACAGAGGTGGAGGCCAGGTATGACCAGCTCCGAAGTCTTTTCGGTGAGGAGACCGGGATCGCGGGCGGATCGGACTGGCTTCCTCCCGCGGCCGGACGAGGCGGGAGCCGGGCCGTGGTGGAGGCCGAGGAGGCCCTTCCCCGGGCCTGGCCGCTGGCGGAACGCGGCTTCATCACACAGCCGCTCCTGGAGAACCTTGAGGGGAGCCACGCCGGGCTGGACATCGCGGTGCCGACGGGTTCCTACATCCTGGCCGCAGGTGCCGGGCGGGTGATGGAGGCCGCAGAGGACCCAACCTACGGTCTCTACCTCCTCCTGGATCACGGCGCAGGATATCAGAGCCTGTACGCACATGCGTCCGAATTGCTCGTGGAGCCGGGGGATCTGGTCCGAACAGCCGAAGTCATAGGTCTGACTGGATCGACGGGGCGCTCTACAGCCCCTCACCTCCACTTCGAGATCCTCCTGAACGGCCAGCCCGTCGACCCTCTCTCCATGGTCGACCCTCCGTGATTCGCCAGGCTGCGGGGGACACCCGGTCCTGGTAGCGGCGCAAGTGGGAGTCCACTGACCACGTCTCTCAGGAGGAGGGTCCCAGCTTCTCCTCAGGTGGAGTTGACGGCAGGCAGAGGGGCCGAGAGCGGTGGCTCGGGTCGTTCCGAGCGAGCGCCGGAGCTTCTCGATCGACTGCGGCGAGATTCCGGGGCGATGTGGACGGTGGCGCAAGGAAGAACGCCGGCGCGTCGCGGAATCGTTACCCACTTTTCCACGACTGTGGATTATTTTGCAACTGCTTGTCAGCATGTGTTTTAGGGCGTTACCCACACGGATATCCACGAATGTGGGAGACCGGGAGGGTGGCTTTTTCCACATTCGTGGCCCTGCAAGCGTGCCCCGACCGGCCCTTGCGGGCGGATCGGGAAAACCTTTCTGTGGGCGTACCCTGGACTGGAATGAGGTGAATGAAAGTAGAATCAGAATTACTGTTCGGATTCCTCGACGAGCTTCTGGACGTCCCCGACTTCCCCGACTACCCCCCCGCCCACAACGGGCTGCAGGTATCGGGACCGGAGCACATCACGCGAATCGCCGTGGCTGTGGACGCCGCGGAGTACTCAGTGGCCGGCGCGATCACGTGCGGTGCCAGCCTCCTCCTCGTGCACCACGGGCTCTTCTGGGCGGGCTCAGCCCCTCTCACGGGGCGGCTCCATCGCAGGATCGCTCCCCTGATCCAAAACGAGGTAGGGGTCTATGCCGCCCATCTGCCGCTGGATGCGCACCCGGAGGTGGGGAACTGCGCGGAGTTGATCCGGGCCCTGGGGCTCGAGCCCGGCTCCCGGTTCGGGACCTTCGAGGACCGGGACATCGGATTCGAGGCCGCCACCGATGAGGACAGGGAGGCGCTGGCGGACCGCACGAGTGGGCTTCTCGGCGGGCCGGTGCACCTCCTCCCCGGAGGACCTGAACGAATCCGGCGTGTCGCGGTCGTGACCGGGGGAGGGGCAGGCTTCGTACGAGCCGCTGCCGAGGCGGGCATCGACCTGCTCGTGACCGGAGAGGCCGCCCACCACTCCTACGTGGACGCCATGGAGTTGGGCGTAAACGTACTTCTCGGCGGCCACTACCGGACGGAGACGTGGGGCGTAAAGGCCCTGGCCCGCCGGATCGAAGATGAGTTCGGGGTTCCCTGGGAGTTCCTGGATTATCCATCCGGCCTCTGATGCCACCCCGCGAAGCTTTCCGGGCGTGGAGCCGCCCTCCAGGACCCGGAGCTCGCCCTTGACCGGGCGGGGTCGGTATCCCATCCCACGTGCTCGCTATTATACTTTTGGGTCATCGCACCCCGCTGTGAGATCGCCCGGTGTACCTGGCCGCGCCCAACCGCGCACTTCTGGGCGACCCCGACCCTCCCCCACCCCAGTAGCCCGATGCATTGCACCCAGTGTGGAGACTCCGCCGAGGGCCGTTTCTGCGGCGCCTGCGGAGCCAGCCTGATCGAGATCGACTGTCCCTCCTGTGACGCGCCTGCTCCTCCGGGGCGGCGATTCTGCGTGGAGTGCGGCTCCCCACTCCGCAAGTCGGGAGGAGGAAGGGTCCCTGCTGCTCCCGGCGCCGCCGGCGGAGGACGCGGGCCGTCCGGCGCAGACCTCGGATGGTGGATTTCGGGAGGACTTCTCGTCGTGCTTCTCGTAGTGGGAGGCTGGGCCCTGACCGCCGACACGGGCTCGAGCGGCTCCGGTCCTCCACAGCAGCAGGGTCAGCCCGGACAGCTCGGCCCGGCACCCAACATCGACCTCTCGTCCATGACTCCCAGGGAGGCCGCCGACCGGCTGTACGATCGGGTGATGCAGGCCCTGTCCCAACAGGACACCACCGAGATCATGAACTTCCTGCCCATGGCCATCGACGCCTACGAGCTGGCGCGACCGCTGGATCTGGATGGGCTGTTCCATCTCTCGCTGCTGCAGAGGGCCGGCCTCCGATACGAGGAAGCGCTGGAGACCGCGCAGGAAGGCCTGGCCCAGGACCCCGACCACCTGCTCAACCTTTCGGCGGCCGCCGAGGCGGCCCGGGAGACGGGTCAGGACGACCTGGCGGCTGAGTACTACACCCACCTCCTGGAGGTCTGGGAGGAGGAGCGGGCTCGCGACGACCGCGTGGAGTACGAGGAGCATGCCCCCCTCATCCCAACCCTTCGCACCGATGCGGAGAGGTTTCTCGAGGAACGGGGACGATGAACGACCCCGCAGAGGTGCGCGCTCTGGAAGCGGCGGAGACCTACGAGACCGAGGACGAGCGCTTCCTCCGGGCCGAGCCCCTCGAACCTCTGGGGCCTCCACCCATGGGGGCCGACGCCTGGAGGGTCTTCCGCATCATGGGGGAGTTCGTGGAGGGCTTCGAGGCCCTCTCCCGGTTGGGACCCGCCATCTCCTTCTTCGGGTCAGCCCGCACCCTTCCCACCGATCCCGCCTATCGCGCATGTCGAGACACCGCACGCCTCGTGGGGGAAGCGGGGTACAGCATCATCACAGGGGGCGGACCGGGGATGATGGAAGCCGCCAACCGCGGGGCTCGCGACGCCGGGGTGCCCTCGGTGGGGTGCAACATCGAACTGCCCTTCGAGCAGGGGATGAACCCCTTCGTGGACCGGGGTATCGACTTCCGGTATTTCTTCGTCCGCAAGACCATGTTCCTGAAATACGCCCAGGGCTTTGTGATCTTCCCGGGGGGCTTCGGGACCATGGACGAGCTCTTCGAATCGCTCACCCTAATCCAGACCGGCAAGGTGCGCGACTTTCCCGTGGTCCTCTTCGGTTCGGACTACTGGAAGGGGCTGATGGACTGGCTCGTATCGGTCATGGAAGTCGAGGGCAACATCTCTCCCGGCGATCTGAATCTCATACAGATCACCGATGATCCACAGGAGGTGGTACGGCATCTGGGAGCCCACTCGCCCCCCGCTGCCCCCCGGGGCTGACGGCCAGTTCCGGTTGCCCGGTCCCCTTGACGGGTGCTATCATCGTGGCAAAATCTGCTCACCGGCTGCCGGACCCTTCCGGGAGGTGGAGCGTGCAGCGTACGCTCCCCACGAAAGCGTGAGGGGCCTTTTTTTTCGCGGTGACGCAGCGTCCGTCGAATCGATGTGCGGTCAGGCGGTGGATCGGCGAAGTCGTTCCGCCTCCGTCCAGACTCGCCCTCGGACCCGGATGCGCGTCGTCCTTTCCCCTCTCCGGCAGTGTATCGCGGTCGATCCCACCGCAGGGTCGGGTTTCGACCGGGAGGATAGATGATCGTGGCCAAGACAGCGACCAGAGCCCCGGGAGGATACCATCCCGGCGAGAAGGACACCGGCATCGTCAAGCCCAAGGGCACGGCGCGGATCCGGGCGCACGAGGGCATCGAGACGGTTCCCATGGAGGACCGGAAACCCCGCTGGCTGAAGGTTCGCCAGCCCGGGGGCCGCAACTACCGGCGCCTGAAGAAGCTGATGCGGAGCCAGTCGCTTCACACCGTTTGTGAGGAGGCGGGATGCCCGAACATCGGGGAGTGCTGGGAGGCGGGTACCGCCACCTTCATGATCCTGGGTGACGTCTGCACACGGGCGTGTAAATACTGCGCCGTAGCACACGGGATGCCAACCCAGCTCGATGAGGACGAGCCCCGCAGGGTCGCCGAGACGGTCCAGGCCATGGCGCTGGAACACGTGGTCATCACCTCGGTGAACCGGGATGAGCTGCCCGATGGAGGGGCCGGGATCTATGCCCAGACCATACGGCAGATCAGAGAGCGGATGCCGGACTGCTCGGTCGAGGTCCTGATTCCCGACTTCAAGGGAGACGAGGATGCCCTTCGAGTGGTCATGGACGCCCGCCCCGAGATCCTGGGGCACAACCTCGAGACCACTGAGCGACTCCACCCCGACGTGCGTCCAGGTGGCCGGTATTGGCGGTCGATCTCCTATCTGGGCGCGGCGAAGCGAATGGATGCCTCGATCCTCACCAAGACCGGAATCATCCTGGGCATGGGTGAGGAGGAAGCGGGGCTCCGGCAGGCCTTTGCCGATCTTCGGGAGGCCTCGGTGGACATCCTGACCCTGGGCCAGTACCTCCGTCCCTCCGGAGACCACATTCCGGTGGCTCGCTGGATCCCGCCCGAAGAGTTTCGGGAGTGGAAGCGGATCGGTGAGGAGGAGTACGGATTCCG
This sequence comes from Gemmatimonadota bacterium, assembly GCA_007121555.1. Classification (GTDB taxonomy): domain Bacteria; phylum Gemmatimonadota; class Gemmatimonadetes; order Longimicrobiales; family Gaopeijiaceae; genus PWLA01. The sequence continues at coordinate 7,740 of SKKH01000007.1, forward strand.
GCATGTGGAGTCGGGCCCGCTGGTTCGCTCGTCCTATCATGCCAAGGAGCAGGCTCGGGAGGTGAAGGCCGGGGGGCCCGGGTCCATCCAGGAAGTCATGGAGGCGGACATTCCGGCGCCCGCCGAGGTGCCCACCCCTGGACTGGTCCAGCTGGAGCTGGGCCGGAACGGTTCCCACGGAACGCGAGATGGCTGAGGCTATGGCGGAGACCAAGACGAAGGCGCAGGAAGGAGCCCAGAGGAATGGGACCGATGTGACGGCTGAGCGGATGGAGCGCTTCTCCAAGGACGAACTCCGGGGCTTCCTTCGGGACATGCTCCTCTTCCGGAGGTTCGAGGAGAAGGCGGAGGAGGCCTACGCCATCGGAAAGATCGGCGGCTTCTGCCATCTTCACATCGGCCAGGAAGCCGTAGCACTGGGCCTCATCGGACCCCTCCGGGAAGACGACTACGTGATCAGCGCGTACCGGGAGCACACCCAGGCCCTGGCCAAGGGGCTCGAGGCCGGACCGGTCATGGCCGAGCTCTATGGCCGGGACGGAGGCGTGTCCCGAGGGAAGGGGGGGTCCATGCACCTCTTCGATGCGGAGCGCAGGTTCATGGGCGGCCACGGCATCGTAGGGGGCCAGACCGCTCTGGCGGCGGGCCTGGGATGGTCCATCCGGTACCGGGAGGGGGATCAGGTCTGCGTCTGCTTCCTCGGTGACGCGGCGGTGAACCAGGGGGCGTTCCACGAATCCATGAACATGGCGGCGATCTGGAAGCTGCCGGTGATCTTCGTGGTGGAGAACAACGCGTATGGGATGGGCACGGCCTTCGAGCGGGTCTCCGCCGTCCCCGTGGTGGAGCGGGGCGAGGGGTACGGCATCCCCACCCACGCAATCAACGGGCAGGACATCCTGGAGACCTGGTCCTTCATGGAGGAGCTGGCCGAGGAGGTCAGGAGCGGGGCGGGGCCCCAGTACGTGGACGCCCGCACCTATCGCTTCAAGGGCCACTCGATGTCGGATCCGGTGAGCGGAACCTACCGATCCAAGGAAGAGGTCTCGGAGAAGAAGGAACGGGAGGATCCCATCACCGTCCTGCGGGATCACCTCTTCGAGGCCGACCTCCTGAGCCAGGAGGAGCTGGAGGAGATGGACGCCGAGGTGCGAGCGGTCGTGGACGAGGCTGCGGAGTTCGCCGATGACTCGCCCTTCCCGGCCGACGAGGAACTCTACACCCATGTCTACTCCGAGTTGAACGAGCACGGCCGTCTCTTCCTGGACGGCCGGGATCGATAGCCGGTCCGGATGCGCGCGGTGCTCGGAGCCCTCGGGGCCTGAGCCCACTCCGCCCCTGATGCACCCCTGACGAGCGAGATCCACGAGCAATGCCTGAGATTACATACAGAGAAGCCTTGAACCAGGCGCTGGCCGAGGAGTTGGAGCGCGACGACTCGGTCTTCCTGATGGGAGAGGAGGTGGCTGAATACGACGGCGCCTACAAGGTGTCCAAGGGCCTCCTGGAGCGGTTCGGGGATCGACGCGTGGTGGACACTCCCATCTCGGAGCTTGGATTCGCCGGGCTCGGGGTGGGGGCGGCCATGACCGGTCTCCGCCCCGTCATCGAGTTCATGACCTTCAACTTCTCGATCCTCGCCCTGGATCAGGTCATCAACTCCGCGGCCAAGATGTACTACATGACCGGCGGACAGATCTCGTGCCCCATGGTGTTCCGGGGACCTTCGGGGGCCGCCCTCCAGCTTTCGGCCCAGCACTCGCAGGCGGCGGAGACGTGGTACGTCCACTCTCCCGGTATCAAGCTGGTGACCCCTGGGACTCCGGCCGATGCCAAGGGGCTCCTCAAGGCCTCGATCCGGGACAACGACCCGGTGGCCTTCATGGAGGGCGAGTTGCTCTACAATGTGAAGGGTGAGGTGCCCGACCCCGAGGACGGCGACTTCGTGATCCCCCTGGGGAAGGCCGAGGTCAAGCGGGAGGGGAGCGACGTCTCCATCATCACCCACGGCAAGATGGTGCACCTGGCCCTCCAGGCGGCGGGCAAGCTGGAGAAGGACGGGGTCAGCGCGGAGGTGGTGGATCTCCGGACCCTCCGGCCCCTGGATGTGGAAGCCATCCTGAAGTCGGTCCATAAGACGAACCGGGCCGTCTACCTGGAAGAGGGCTGGCCCTATGTGGGGATCGGGTCGCAGATCGTAGCGTTGATCCAGGACGAGGCCTTCGACTATCTGGACGCCCCCGTCGTTCGGGTCACCCAGGCCGATGTGCCCATGCCCTACGCGAAAAATCTGGAGAAGCTGGCCAAGCCCGATGTGAACCGGGTCGTGGCGGCCTGCGACCGGGTCCTCTACCGGGACTGACCCGAGGAAGGGCTCCGGTCCACGGGGCCGGCTCCCTTCCCACCGAAGCTCAATCCGCCCTCCACATCGGAGGGCCACGCACTGGACAACGAGGCGGAACCGAATGGCGACCAAGGTCCACATGGAAGCTCTCTCCCCGACCATGGAAGAGGGGCAGATCGTGAAGTGGCTCAAGTCCGAGGGAGACGAGGTCTCCAACGGGGACGTCCTGGCGGAGGTCGAGACCGACAAGGCCACCATGGAGTTGGTCGCCCGCGGCGACGGGATCCTGCGGCGGATCCTCGTGGAGGAGGGCGGCAACGCGCCGGTGGGTGAGGTCATCGCGGTCATCGCGGCCGAGGACGAGGACATCTCCGAGTTCGAGGGCGGTGGGGACGACGGGGACGACGGGGAGGCCGACGACGAGGAGGAGGCCTCCAAAGCGGACGCCGAGTCAGACGACGACGAAGACGAGTCCGACGACGAGGATGAAGAAGAGGCGGAGAAGAAGGACGCCCCGGAGGAGGACGCCGAGGAGGACGATGAAGCCGCCGAACCCGAGGCCGTCCGAGACGACGAGCCCGAAGTGGCGGCGGACCCCGCAGCCGACGGGGAGCGGATCAAGGCCTCGCCACTGGCCCGACGTCTGGCCGAGGAAGAGGGCCTTAAGCTCTCCGACATCCAGGGATCGGGGCCGGGTGGCCGCATCGTGAAGCGCGATGTGGAGGAGGCCGTGGAGGCGGGGGCCGCAGCTGAGGAAGCCCCCGCCGAGGTGCCCACCTTCGCTCCCGAATCGGAGGAGGACTACGAGGACATCCCGCTGAGCCAGATGCGGAAGGCCATCGCCAAGCGGCTGGTCCAGTCCATCGGGCCGGTGCCCCACTTCTTCCTGACCATGGATGTGGACATGACCCGGGCGGTGGAGGCCCGGGCCAGGGTGAACGCCATGTTGGAGTCGGAAGGGGTCAAGGTCTCCTTCAACGACATCATCCTGAAAGCCACCGCCATGGCGCTCAAGAAGCACCCCGAGTGCAACGCACACTGGGGTGGCGATCATGTCCGCAGGTTCAACCGGGTGCATCTCGGGGTGGCCGTGGCGGTGGAGGACGGCCTCATCACCCCCATCGTCCGCGACGCACACCTGAAGGGACTCGCCCATATCGCCCAGGAGGTGAGGGAGCTGGCCGGTCGGGCCCGGAAGAAGAGGCTGAAGCCCGACGAGTACACCGGGGCCACCTTCTCCGTCTCCAACCTGGGGATGTTCGGGATCGAGGAGTTCACGGCGGTCATCAACCCCCCGGAGGCCGGGATCCTGGCGGTAGGCGGGATGGAGGAGCGGCCTGTGGTGGTCGATGGGGAACTGGACGTCCAGACGCGGATGAAGATCACGATGAGCTGTGATCACCGGGTCATCGACGGGGCCCAGGGCTCCCGCTTCCTGCAGACGCTCAAAGCGATCCTCGAAGAACCGCTGGTGGCCCTGGTCTGACCAGGGAGGCTACGCACCCGGGGCTCCGCCGAGCCGGGCAGCTCGATGGAGTCCCGGGCCCATCATGAGCCGAAGTCCACCTTGGGCACCGCCCGCTCCGACTCCTCGATCTCGAAGAACTCTCGGGTCTCGAATCGGAAGGCGTTGGCCACGATGTTGGAAGGGATGGTTCGAATCTTCGTGTTGTAGTCGCGGACCACGGCGTTGTAGTACCGGCGGGCCCGCTCGATCTGGTTCTCGGTGTCGCTGAGGTTGTTCTGGAGGTCCAGGAAGTTCTGGTTCGCCTTCAGGTCGGGGTAGGACTCGGAGAGGGCGAAGATTCCCCTCAGCGCCCCATTCAGCGCCTGCTCGGCTTCGCCTCGGTCCTCCGGCCCCGATGCCGAGATGGCCTGGTTCCGTGCCTGGATCACCCTCTCCAGCGTCTCCTTCTCATGGCTCGCGTACCCCTTCACCGTCTGCACGAGGTTGGGGATGAGGTCATGTCGGCGCTTGAGTTGGACATCGATGTCGGACCAGGCCGCATCCACCTGCTCGCGGAGCTTCACGAGTCCGTTGTAGATACCGACGATGATGAAGGCGCCGACGCCGAGAATCAGGAAGATGACGAGCAGGGTCCACATGGAAGTGCCTCGGGTGGGATGGACTGGCCTGGAGGCCGACGGTGACTGGACTGGAGCCGGAAGGCCGAGGGTTCGAGACGACCACGGCCCGCATCGATTCCTGGCTCACGTTAGGGCTCCGGCCTTCGAAGAGCAAAACCCACGCGCACGATCGGACTGCCCGTGCCCCGCCGCTTCGCCCAGGGCCGGAGGAGCCCGTCCCTGTGGCCGCCGGCCTTCTTCAGCAGCCCGACGGGGTGGCAATCGGCCGACCAGGGCTCTAACTTGTGCCGGCGAAATCAAGGACAACCCGGGCTTCCTCCGCTGGAGGCGGCCCCTTGAATCAAATGAGGTGCCCCAGTGGCTGATGATGGGAAGACGTTCGACCTGATCGTGATCGGAGGAGGCCCTGGCGGGTACGTGGCGGCGATCCGAGCCGGCCAGCTCGGGATGAGTGCCGCGGTGGTCGAGGCCGACAAGCTGGGAGGTGTCTGCCTGAACATCGGGTGCATCCCCACCAAATCCCTCCTGACCTCGGCACTCCTGGTCAATGAGGTGAAGAAGGCCGATCAGCACGGCATCACGACTGGGGACCTTTCGGTCGACCTGGGCCCGGCCCAGGAGCGGAGCCGTCGGGTGGCGGACCAGCTGAATCGGGGTGTGGGGATGCTGTTCAAGAAGAACAAGGTCACCCACCTGGAGGGCTGGGGCCGTCTGGCCGGTGACGGCAAGGTCACGGTGGAGTCTGAAGAGGGTACCGAGACCTACAGCGCCCCCCACATCCTGATCGCCACGGGTTCGCGCCCGCGAAGCCTGCCCTTCCTCGAGATCGACGGCGAGAAGATCTGGTCCTCGGATCACGCCCTCTTCCAGAAGGACGCGCCGGAGACGTTGGCCATCGTGGGCGCCGGAGCCATTGGAATGGAGTTCGCCGACATCTTCGAGGCCTACGGCTCGGAGATCACCATCATCGAGGCCCTGGACCGGGTGCTCCCCGTTGAGGACAAGGACATCTCGGCCCAGATGGAGAAGGCCTACAAAAAGCGAGGCATGACGATCCACACGGGAGCCCGCCTGGAGTCGGCCGAACCCGGGGACGAAGGCGTCACCCTCAAGTTCAAGGACAAGGACGGCGAGGAACAGACCCTCACGGTGGACCGGGTGCTCTCGGCGGTGGGCCGGGTGCCCAACACCGAGGATGTGGGGCTCGAGGAGGTGGGTGTCGAGCTCTCCGAGAAGGGGGGGTTCATCGAGGTGGACGAGTGGATGCGCACGAGCGTCGAGGGGGTCTACGCGGTCGGGGACTGCGCCGGGGGCGCGCTTCTGGCCCACAAGGCGTCGCACGAGGGGATCGCCTGCGTGGAGAAGATCGCTGGCGAGGCCCATGGTCCGGTGGACTACGGCAACATTCCCAACTGCACGTACTGCCACCCCGAGGTGGCGTCGGTGGGGCTCACCGAGGAGCAGGCCCGAGAGGCCGGTCACGACATCCAGGTCGGGAAATTCCCCTGGGTGGGCAATGGTCGGGCCCTGGCCCACGGGGACTCTGACGGCTTCATCAAGGTGATCCGCGACAAGAAGTACTCAGAGATCCTGGGAGCCCACATCATCGGGCCCCACGCCACTGAGCTCATCGGTGAGTTCGTCGTGGGGCGTCATCTGGAGACCACCGCCGAGGAGATGGAGAAGGCGGTTCATCCCCATCCCACCCTCTCGGAAGCGGTGGCCGAGGCCGCGCTGGCCTCGTTGGGTCGTGCCATCCACATCTGATCGCTCCTCCTCTTTGGGTGAAGGCACACCAGAGGGAGGAGAAGAGCGGGATCCGGAGACGCCCGTGGGCGACGGAGCGGACTGGGGCTGGGGGCGGGAGGAAGAGACCGCCCTCCGGCTCTGGATCGCCCTGGCCCGCTCCTACCTCACCTTCTCCCGGGTAGTCTCGTCGAAGGTCCTGGAGTACGGTCTCACCATCCCTCAGTTCGGGATTCTGGAAGCGCTGCACCACCTGGGACCGCTGTCGCTGGGGGAGTTGGCCGAAAAGCTACTGGTCACCGGGGGGAACATCACCTACGTCATGGACCGACTGGAGGACCAGGAGCTGGTCTATCGGGAGCGTTCGGAAGAAGATCGAAGGGTGGTGAAGGCACACCTGACGCCCGGGGGCCGGGAGCTCATCACCCGCGTCTTCCCGGGGCATGCCAGCTACGTGCGGGAGCTGGTCTCCCACCTCACCCCAGAGGAGCGGGACGAACTCCGGACCCTGCTGAAGAAGCTGGGGAAGGGGATCGCCGAGGGGGCCGAGTCCGCGGTTGAATCCACGAACTCCCGGACGTAGCCCCCAAGCTTCGGGCCGCCGGAGTGCTTCCTCCGACGGCCCGAGAGGACGGTGTCTACCCCTCCACCATGGGGAGAGGCTGCCGGGGACCCTCGGTCAACTCGATGCCGCGAATCTGAAGGATCCGGATCAGGGCGTCCCCGATCTTGTTGTTGGGGGTGGAGGCTCCGGCCGTCAGTCCCAGTTCGAAGGGGCCTTCGGGAAGCCAGTCCACCTCTTCGCTCTCCGGTGCGTGGACCGCCAACTCGGGCTTGTGGCGGATCCGGCCCGTCGTGGTGTCGATGCAGGCGGAGTCCTCGATGTGGAAGGTCCGCGTGTACTGCCGGCACATGTGAGCCAGGTGGTTGGTGTTCGATGAGTTGTATCCACCGATCACCACCATGATGTCCGGAGGCGAGTCCATCATCTCCTTGACCGCGTCCTGCCGTTCCTGGGTCGCGGAGCAGATGGTGCCGAAGGACCGGAAGTTCTCCTCCGTGTACTCATCTCCCATGGCCTCCCGCATGGCCGCCTCGAGTTCCTCGCCGATGGCCATGGACTCGTTGGCCAGCATGGTCGTCTGGTTGGCCACGCCGAAGCGCTTCAGATCCCGATCCGGGTCGAACCCCTCCGACGACTTCTCCTTGAAGCGCTCGAGGAAGGCCTCCCGGGTGAGATGTCCCGGCGCCCGGGTGATGTAGTCGCACACCAGGTGAGCCTCTTCCATGTTCCGGACGATGATGTACTTGCCGCCTTCGTGCTTCCGCACCTGAGAGGCGGTGGCCCGGCTCTCCTCGTGGGTGTACTTGCCGTGGATGATGGCGGTGAACCCGTCGCGGGCGTAGCCTTCCACCCGCTTCCACACCAGGAGGACCGAGCCGCAGGTCGTGTCGACCAGAACACAGCCGATCTTCTCGAGCTCGTTGAACGCCTCGATGGTGACCCCGAAGGCGGGCAGGAGGACCACGTCCTCGGAGGTGATGCTCCCGAAGTCGAAATCGCCCTCGTCATCGGGGTAGATGAACTCGATCCCCATCTCCTCCATGCGTCGGTTCACATGGGGATTGTGGATGATCTCGCCGACCAGGTAGACCTTCTTGTCGGGAAACTTGGTCCGGGTCTCGTAGGCGTAGTCCACCGCCCGGTCCACCCCGTAGCAGAAGCCGAACTCCTCAGCCAGCCGGACCGTCACGTCTCCGAAGGTCCGCCGACACCCCTGGTTGCGGATCCGATTCACCAGCTCCGAGTGGTACTCGGCTTCGATGACCGGTCTGACCTGTTCCTTGAGGCCGAACCCCTTCCTGAAATACGTCTCCTTCGTTGCCATCCGCCCATACCTTGCTTCGAAGCGTTAATCTTCCAGAATAGAGCGGTCCCGGGAGTCGGAACCGCACCCCACAATGTGCCACTGGTGGCCCAGGGGGCCAACCCCGAGGGTCGACCCTCGGCCGGCGGTGCCATGGGTGGTCACGCCGGCACGGCGTCTACCTTCGGAGGACCACACCCGGTTCCACCGCCTCGGCGCTCTACCCGGATCCACCGGCTCCGGTCCCCATGCCACCGCCCCGGGGGGACCGATATCCTATCTACTGCAGCGGGAGGGCGGCATTCGCTGGCGCGGACAGCGGTCCGCCGCCGCCGCTTCGCCTCCCAGGGATGACACCGACGTGATGACCCGACTCGGATGCCTCTTCGTCGTGGTTCCGCTGGTGGAGTTGGCTCTCCTCATCCAGGTGGGGCAGTGGGTGGGGGTGTGGCCCACCGTCCTCCTGGTCGCCATCACGGGACTGGCGGGTCTCGTGCTCGTTCGACGCGAAGGAACGCGAACTCTGATTCGGATTCAGACCGAGGTGAACGCGGGCCGCCTCCCGCACCGGGCCCTGCTGGACGGTGCCTTTCTTCTGGTGGCTGGAGCGTTTCTCATGACCCCGGGCGTGCTCACCGATGTCCTGGCCTTCGCGCTCCTCCTCCCTCGTAGCCGGAGCCTGATCGCCCGGAGCATCCTGGCCCGGCTCCGGAGGGCCATGGAAGCGGGAACGGTGCAGTTCCAGATGTTCGGGGGTGGGGTTCCTCCGCGGGGCGGTCCGGGGTTCGGGCCTGGCCCTCCCCGCCATCCCGGAGTCGGCCCGGAGGACGACGAGGACGATTCCCCACCGCCGCGCCCCGGCGAGATCGTTCAGGATTGAGAGGCACTTGATCGTGAGCGAAGAGTAGGCTCCAGTCCAGGAACGGTGTAGGCACGCTGGGCGCCGATTACAGCAGCCTTACAGTAAGTGATCTGTTACAATTGGGTCATCACGTGACGAAACAGCCCCGATGGAGGATGAAGTCCCATGGAGGAACGAGTTGATTTCCTGAAGGCGCTTCTCGACGAGTCCGGGCCTTCCGGTTTCGAGGTCCGACCGGCTCGGCTCTGGCGCCGGGAGGCGTCGGACTTCGCCGACCGTGTGTGGGCCGATGTCCACGGGAACTCCTTTGCGGTCCTGGGAGAGGATCGGCGTCCCCGAGTGATGTTGGCCGGACACATGGACGAGATCGGCCTGCAGCTCACTCACATCGACGAGGACGGGTTCCTGTATGTAGAGGGGATCGGTGGGTGGGATTCCCAGGTCCTCGTGGGGCAGAGGGTCCGGGTGCTGGGAAGGGACGGAGACGTTCCCGGAGTCATGGGGAAGAAGCCCATTCACCTCATGAAGCCCGAGGACCGGAAGAAGGTGACCGAGATCCGGGATCTATGGATCGACGTGGGGGCCGAATCCCGGGACCAGGTGGGTGAGATGGGAATCCGGGTCGGGGATCCTGCCGTCCTCGCCTCGGGATTCCAGCGTCTGGCTGGAGACCGGATCGCGTCCCGGGCCATCGACAACAGGGTGGGGGCCTTCGTCGTGCTGGAGGCCCTCCGTCTCCTGAAGGACGACCCGGCTCCCCACGCCGGGGTGGTGGCGGTGGCCACCTCCCAGGAGGAGATCGGATACTCGGGGGGTGGGGCGCGGAGCTCAGCCTTCTCCCTGGAACCCGATGTGGCGGTGGCCGTCGACGTCACCTTCGCCACCGACGTACCCGATGCGTCAAAGAAGGAGGTCGGCGAACACAAGATCGGCGGGGGTCCTGTCCTCACCCGGGGATCGGCCACGCATCCCCTCGTCATGGAGCGGCTCATCGATACCGCCGAGGCCGAAGAGATTCCAGTCACCCTCCACGCTTCGCCCCTGGCGACCCGCACCGACGCCGACGCCATCTTCCTGGTGCGAACAGGGGTCCCCACCGGACTCGTGTCCATCCCGAACCGCTACATGCACTCGCCCAGTGAGCTCGTGTCCCTCTCGGACCTGGAGCGGGCGGCTCAGCTCCTGGCGGCCTTCGTTCGGGCGCTGGAGCCCGACGTCTCCTTCATCCAGGAGTGAGACGCCGGCGACCGGGCTGCGGCCCCTGAGCCGGCCCAGGCCAGGATGAGGCCGATCCACAGGAGGTCGGCCAGGAGCAGATGGAGCAGGCGAGACCAGATGGGGTTCATGAGGAGCACGGTCACGGGCCCCACCAGGAGCTGAAGCAGACCCAGCCCCGCCACGGTGGCAACCAGGGTCCGGGCCACTGGGTCGGTCTCGAGCCGTCGGAACCGTCCTGCGCTCCAGAAGATCAGCGCCACCACGAACACGGCCAGGATCGGGTGGGTGAGACGCAGATAGATCAGGAGATGTTCGCCCGTCAGGTACTGGCCCAGCCCCTCGGCCACACTCTCGGCCGGGAAGGCGGTGGCGGCCAGGCCGGTCCAGCTTCCAGTCCAGGCCAGGACGAGAGTTCCGACCACCGCAGGCCAGAGCGCCCGCGCCTTCGGTCCCCCAAGCGACGGGATCCGTGGGGTGCCCCGGCTGGCCCAGAACGGGGTCACGGCCAGGGCGGCCATGAGAAGGAAGGTGTTGGTGACGTGAAGGGGTCGCAGCACGATCCGGGCGGTGGAGATGTCTCCCGCCACCCATCCGTAGATCACGAGAACCGCCCCGAAGATGGATTCGGTCACGGTGAAGAGCAGGGCGAGGCCGGCCCCGATGCGCACCGGATGCCGCCGGACGAACCCCTTCAGCGCCCAGGCGAAGAGGATCACCACGAGGAGAAGGACCAGCCCCGAAGAGATTCTGTGGACGAACTCCACCCAGGTCGGGAAGGTGTGTCCTGCGGGGACCACGGCGCCGTGGCAGAGGGGCCAATCGGTTCCACACCCGTCGCCGGATTCGGAGATCCTCAGGAAATAGCCCCAGAGGATCACGAGGATCGAATAGCCGAAAACCCCCCAGGCGAAGCGGGCGAAGCCCGAAGGGCTCGAGGTGCGGTCGGCGGGCTGGGTCATGCGACGTGGCGGAAGGGACGCGGGTTCGCTGGTGAGCCTTCGGGCCGTGGATTCGGCTCGGGCGCAGCCACTAGGGTGGGTCCCGTGCGTTGACTCGGTCCGACGGCGTTCGTTAAACTAACCATTCTCGGCATCAAGTATGAACAGGGGGCGGACGGCTGGACGCCCCCGATCCCATAGGTACTGGACACATCCATGATCAACGCCACCGAAGTGGTGAAAGAGCTCCAGGAGATGCGCGACAACGGGTATCTCTCCGACGCCCTCCTCCGGCAGGCCGTGAAGCGGATTGCGGCCTCCGACGAACGGTTCGATTGGGTCGGCGTCTACCTTTTGAACAAAGAGGGCGACGAACTCTGGCTCCACAACTACGTGGGTGATCCCACCGAGCACGCGAAGATCGCGGTCGGTCAGGGCGTCTGTGGGGTGGCGGTTCAGGAGAAGCAGAACCAGAACGTTCCCGACGTGACCGAACGGGAGAACTATCTGGCCTGCTCCCCCCATGTCCAGTCCGAGATGGTGGTCCTGATTCGGGCCGGAGACGAGATCTTCGGCCAGATCGATCTGGACTCGGAGGAGCCGGCGGCCTTCACCGACGACGATGAGGACGCCCTGCAGGCCGTTTCAGACAAGCTGGCGGAACAGATCGCGGCCGAGCGTCGCTGAGGCCGGGTCCGGCCCGGCGACGGTCGCCCCCCTTCGCCAAGCCCATGAAAGAGCCCCGCGTTGTCCAGGCCGACAACGCGGGGCTCTTTGCGCTTTCCGGAACCCGGAGCTTCATCCTAGGCCGCCGTCGGGTGGCGCTGGTGGATCCAGGGCCCCACGAAGCGGGGCATATGGAAGCCCTGGCTCGCATGGTGGAGGACGCCGAGGAGGGGACGATCCTTCTGACCCACCGTCACCCGGATCATGCGGCGGGGGCTCCCGCGCTCTCCGCTCGGCTCGGCTTCCCTGTCCGATCAGGAAGACCCGCTGGGGCCCTGGCCCACGGAGACGTCATCACCACCGACGAGGGCGAGCTCCAGGTGATCGCCACCCCCGGCCATTCCAGGGATCATGTGGCCTACTTCCTTCCCGATCACGGACTTCTCCTGGCCGGTGATCTCATCCTGGGAGAGGGCTCCACGACCTGGGTCGGGGAGTATCCCGGCTGCGTTGCCGACTATCTGGCCTCTCTGGACCGGGTGGCCGAGCTCCCCCTCCACCGGATCCTTTCGGCCCACGGTCCTCCACTCGACGATCCCGACGAGGCGATCCAACGGTACCGGACCCATCGCCTCGGGCGGATCGCCCAGGTCCGTCGCGCCCTGGAAAGAGAGCCGGAGCTCTCCGTCGAGGAGCTGGTGGATCGGGTCTATTCCCAGGCCCTCCCCCACTCGCTGAGGGAGGGCGCTCGGTGGAGCCTTCGGGCGATCCTGGATCATCTCGGAGTCGCCCCCTTCCCCCGGGACGGCGTGCCCACGGAAAGTGGCGGATCGCTGGAGCAGGGGACTTAGAAGCCGGTCCTGCCGTCTTGCCTCCGGTCGGCGGGCGGTGCTAACCTCCGGGGCACCCGTGGGCGGGTCTCGCCCCCCGGGTCGCACCGGCTCTCCGGGCCCGCGGAGAGGATCTCCCGGGCCGCCTTCCCTTGCCCGAACCCCCCCGCCTCGAGCCCACAGGCCGTGTCTCAGGTCACCGCCACCCTGGAGCCCTCGCTGATCCGGACGCTCTCCGGGATCGTGGGCGAACGCGCCGTCATCACCGATCCCGAGCGGCTCCTCGTCTACGAGTCCGACGGGCTCACTCAGTATCGCTATCCACCCTCGGCGGTGGTGCTGCCCGCCTCGGTCGGGGAGCTCCAGCGGGTGATCCGAACCCTCCACGAGGCCGACCGTCCCTTCGTGGCCCGGGGCGCGGGGACCGGTCTCAGCGGGGGCGCCCTGGCGGTGGACGGGGCCGTGGTGGTCACCACCACGCGGATGAACCGGATTCTCGAGGTCGACGTCGAGAACCGGCGCGCCAGGGCTGAGCCCGGCGCCATCAACGCCCACCTGACCACGGCCGCCGCCCCCTTCGGTCTCTACTACGCCCCTGACCCCTCTTCGCAGAGCGCCTGTACTCTCGGGGGAAACGTGGCCGAGAACTCCGGGGGGCCCCACTGTCTCAAGTACGGGGTGACGACCCGGTACGTGACGGGCCTCACCGTCGTTCTCCCTGACGGGGAACTCCTGCGTCTGGGAGGGATGGGCCAGGAGACGCCCGGGCTCGACCTGGTCGGACTCTTCGTCGGATCGGAGGGGTGCTTCGGGGTGGTGGCCGAGATCGAGGTCCAGCTGCTTCCCCGGCCGGAGGGGGTGCGCACCCTCCTCGCCCTCTTCGACTCCCTGGAGGAGGCGGCCACCGCGGTCTCCAGGATCATCGAGACCGGGCTCCTTCCGGCGGCGCTGGAGATCATGGACCAGGCCACGATCCAGGCCGTGGAGGACTCGGTCTTCGCGGCGGGGATTCCTCGGGACGCGGCGGCGGCGCTGGTGGTGGAGTTCGACGGGATCGAGGTGACCCTGGATGCGGAAATGGCGGCGGCACGTGAGATCTGCCAGGACTCCGGGGCTCGTGAGGTGCGGACGGCGGCCCAGGCGGAGGAGCGGGAGGCCCTCTGGAAGGGTCGGAAAAAGGCCTTCGGGGCCATGGGCCGGATCGCTCCGGATCTGATGGTCCAGGACGCCACCGTCCCCCGAAGCCGACTTCCCCAGGTCCTGGCCCGGATCGGGGAGATCGGCCGGCGCTACGACCTCCTGGTGGCCAATGTCTTCCACGCCGGCGACGGAAACCTTCACCCCAATCTTCTCTTCGACCGGAACGATCCCGACGAGCTGCGGCGGGTGGAGGAGGCGTCCCGGGAGATCATGGAGGTGTGTATCGAAGCCGGGGGGACGATCACCGGAGAGCACGGGGTGGGGCTGGACAAGCGAAAGTACCTTCCCCTGGTCCTGTCCCACTCGGTTCTGGAGGCCATGGGTCAGGTGAAGGCCGCCTTCGACCCTGATGGTCGATGCAATCCGGGGAAGGTCCTGCCGGATGAGTATCTGATTTCGACGAAGGATCCCCGATGACCCCCCCGGCCGCCGACACCAGCGGACTCGCCGATGCGGTGAGGGGGCGGGTGGAGGAGCTCCTGGGTCCCGAGGCTCTCCACCCACCCGGTGAGACGCTCCAGGCTGCGGCTTCGAAGCTTCCAGTGCTCGCCGTTCCTGCGGACGCCGAGGAGGCTGCGGCCCTCCTGCGGGTGGCGGGAGAGGAGGGGTGGAGGGTGCTTCCCAGGGGCTCGACGGTCCACGCCCCTCAGCAGGTCGAAGGTTTCCCCTCTCCCCACCTCCATCTCTCTTCCGGGCGAATGGCGGACATCCTGGACTATGAGCCCGCCGACCTGACGATCCGCGCCGGGGCTGGGGTCACCCTGGAGGCGCTGGATCGGATCCTGGCTCCGGAGGGGCAGTGGCTTCCCCTGGACCCACCGGGAGGTGACGGGGTGAGTCTGGGAGGGGTGGCGGCCGAGGGCGTCGCGGGGCCCCTCTCGGCGGCCTTCGGTCGGCCCCGGGATCAGCTCCTGGGGCTCACCCTCATCGATGGACGGGGCCGGATTCTGGAGTTGGGGGGGCGAGTGGTGAAGAATGTGGCGGGCTTCGATCTGGTGCGTTTGAGCTGTGGGAGTCGGGGGACGCTGGGCATGATCAGTCAGCTCTCCCTCCGACTCTATCCCCGTCCGGGCGCGGACCGGACGCTCCTCTGGACGCTGGGATCACTGGATGACGGCGTGGAGGTGGCCCGCTCCCTCGCCGGCCTCCCCTTCATTCCAGCCAGCCTGGAGCTTCTGGCGGGGATGGACCCCGACCCGGGGAGTGCCGACCCGGTTCCAGAGGCCGTCGTCCTCCTCCGGCTGGTGGGCTCGGAGACCGGTGTGGCCCGTGTGGAGCGCGGGACCCGGGAGCTGGCGGGATCTCCAGACCGGGTGCTGAACGGAGAGGGCTCGCGCACGGCGGCGATCCAGCGCTCCACCCGGGAGGGCACGGTTCGTCCACTCCACCGACGCCACACCCTCCCGGCCCGGATCGGCAGGGTCCTCGAGGAGCTGGAGCCGGCCGGACGTCCGGTGGCGGTGCACGTCCTGTCCGGGACGATCCGGTGTCTGGGCTGGACACCCGCTCGGGAGCCCTCCGGCGCTGGCGGCGGGGGGGAGGCGGCTTCCGCCCTCCTGTCACGGCTGCGAAGGGTATTCGACCCCGAGGGCATTCTTCCAGGAGCCTGGAGGGAGGGATGGGCGTGAAGCTGACGGACGAGGCGGACATCCTCTTCATCCGGCGACCTCAGGACGGGGCGCCGGTGGGCAGCGTCACCGTCGACGGCCCTGACGAGGTGCGAGCCGCCGTGGCGCGGGCCCGAGGGGCTCAGCAGGGCTGGGCCTCTCTCGAACTCGCGCATCGGGTCCGGCTCCTGGGTGAGTTCCGCCATGTCATCGCGCGCGGCGCGGAGGAGATCGCGGCCCGGATCGTGGCCGAGACCGGGAAGCCCGAGGTGGAGGCCCTCACCGAGGTGACTACGGTGGTGTCCCTCTGCAGGTACTTCGAGCGGCGGGCCCTTCGGCTCCTTGGGCCTCGTCGAGTCGGCTCCGGCTGGCTGCAATGGAAGCGCTCCACGATCCTCCAGGAGCCGTATGGAGTGGTGGGGGTGATCGCGCCCTGGAACTATCCCTTCATTCTGGCTGCCGAGCCGGCGCTCACCGCTCTCTTCGCAGGCAACGGCGTGGTCCTCAAGCCTTCGGAACGAGCACCCTTCACCGGTGCCATCCTCGAGGAGCTTCTCACCGAGACCGACCTCCCGACCCGCCTGATCCAGGTCGTGCAGGGCGGGGCGGAGACCGGATCCCACCTGGTGGCGTCCGGGATCGACCGTCTTCACTTCACCGGTAGCCCCGCTGCGGGACGCCAGGTGCTGGCCGCCGCGGCGCCTCGCCTGCTCCCGGTCTCGCTCGAGCTGGGAGGAAAGGATCCGGCATTGGTGCTTTCGGATGCCGATCTGGACCGAGCGGCACGGGGCATCGCCTTCGGTGCCTTCTTCAATGCCGGTCAGACCTGTCTGGCTACGGAACGGGTCTTCGTGGAGTCGTCGGTCTACGAGTCGTTCCTGCGAAGGCTGATCCGCTTCACCTCGGAGCTCCGGGCTGGGTCGGGGGGCGAGGCCGAGGTGGGGCCCCTCACCACCCCGGAGCAACTCGCCATCGTCGAGGAGCAGCTGGCCGACGCGGTGGAGCGAGGGGCCCGGGTTCTCTGCGGGGGTCACCGGATCGATCCGGCCTCCAACGTCTTCCTCCCCACAATCCTGGCCGATGTCAACGAGCGGATGCGGGTCATGCGCGAAGAGACCTTCGGGCCTCTGCTCCCGGTGGTGGAGGTGGCCGACGAGGACGAGGCGGTCCGGCGGGCCAACGCCCACCCCATGGGGCTCTTCGCCTCGGTCTGGACCGGTGACCCGGAGCGGGGCCGGGCCTTGGCGTCCCGACTTCGTGGAGGAGGGGTGTCGGTGAACGACACCCTCTCCCACTGGGCGGTACCGGCTCTCCCCATGGGGGGAGTGGATGAAAGCGGCTTCTCCCGGGTGAGGGGCGACGAGGGGCTCCTCGCCTTCAGCCGGTCCAGGGTCCTTCTCGAGAACCGCCTGGACCTCGCCCGGGAGCCGTGGTGGTTCCCCTATCGCCCCGGAGATCGGCGGCTGGTCCGGGCCATCCTGGCCTGGGAAGGAGAGCGAGGAATTCGTCGGGTGTCCCGGGCGCTGGGTGCCCTCCTGGGTCGAGGAGAGACATGAGCGGGGGGCCTTCGCGTCTGCCGGAGGGAGCGCTGGCCTCGGCGCTGAGCCAGCAGACCGAGCGTCTCTCCCACTGTGTACACTGCGGGTTCTGTCTCCCGGCCTGCCCCACCTATACCCGTCTGGGCGACGAGGCCGACTCGCCGAGAGGCCGCCTGCACCTCATGGGCGCGGTGGTGGAGGGTCGGCTGGATCCGGCCTCCGAGGCCTTTCAGCTTCACATGGACCGGTGTCTGGGTTGCCGGGCCTGCGAATCGGTCTGTCCCTCTGGGGTGGAGTACGGGTTCCTCCTCGAGAGGGCCCGGGAGGTGGCGGTGAGCGCCCGGCAACCGTCGCTCGTGCAACGGCTTCTGCTGGGACTGATCCAGCGGCCGGCCCTGTTCCTGCCCTGGATGTGGATGAGTCGCCTTCTGCGTTGGTCGCGAATCCCGGCCCTCCTGGGGAGGGGAGAGGCCGGTGCCGGGAGACCCGGACCGCTTCGCCTGGGGGCCGCCATGCTTGCGGCCTCGGCGCCTCCCTCTCTTCGGGTCGCTTCCTTCACGGGGACGCGCGTTCAGGATCGGGAGGGCGAGGCTTCCGGGGAACCACGGGGGGAGGTGGCCCTCCTCACCGGGTGCGTCCAGGATCAGCTGTTTCGACGCGTCAACCAGGCCAGCCGAAGGGTCCTGGCAGCCAACGGCTGGACGGTGGTGGAGGTGGCGGGTCAGGGATGCTGCGGCGCCCTTCACGCCCATGGCGGCCGTCTCTCCCAGGCCCGTGAGATGGCGCGGCGGAACCTCGCCGCCTTCCAGTCGGCGAAGCCCAGGTATATCGTGAACAACGCCGCCGGTTGCGGGGCCATGATGAGGGAGTACCATGAGCTCCTCGGCGAGGATGCCAGGGAGCTCTCGCACCGGGTCGTGGACATCTCCTCTCTCCTTGCGGGAGAGGGCCGGCGGCCCCGGGTTGGTGATCCCCTCGCCATGACGGTGACCTACGACGCCCCCTGCCACCTCCTCCATGCCCAGGCCGTCTCCGGCGTGGGTGAGGCCCTGCTGGCATCGATCCCGGAGCTGGAGCTGCGACCCCTTCAGAGGGCGGAGGAGTGCTGTGGGGGAGCGGGAATCTACGGGATCACCCACCCGGAGCTGGGAGGTGAGATCGGGATGGACAAGGCCAGGGCGGTGATCGCCAGCGGGGCCGATGTCCTGGCCACCGGAAATCCGGGTTGCATGATGCAGATCGGCGCCCACCTGCGCCTCCTCGGGTCAGAGATCCAGGTCGTCCACCCCATCGAACTACTGGACGAGAGTTACCGAAGCGCCGGGCTTTACGAGAGCTGACCCCAGGGGACCTCGGGGTTTTCGTGAAACAGGATTCAACAGCCTCCAGAGAGGCGAACGAGGACGGACACATGAGCGAGTCATCGAGCTCCGACGACAGCGGCATGGTATCCCTGGACCCCCGTTTTCCGGTGTGGGAACGGGTCTTCACCACCGGGCCCCTCGTCGTGATCGGCAGCCGGGAGGGCGACGGCTATGACCTGGCCCCCAAGCATCTGGCCATGCCGCTGGGGTGGGAGGGTCACTTCGGATTCGTCTGCACTCCCACCCACGGCACCCATCGCAATGTCCGGGAGCACGGGAGCTTCACAGTGAGCTACCCAGGACCCGACCAGGTCGTGGTGACGAGCCTCACGGCGGCTCCTCGCTCGGGTGAGGGCGCGGCCACGCCGGGTCTTTCCTCCCTCCCCACCCTGCCGGCCGAGGTGGTGGACGGGATCGTTCTGAAGGATGCCCATCTGGTTCTGGAGTGTGAATTGGACCGGATCGTGGAGGGGTTCGGGCGTGCCAGCCTCATCGTTGGCACCGTCGTCGCGGCCAGGGCGCGTGCGGGAGCGGTGAGAGTCACCGGAGTGGACGATGAGGGGCTCCTCCGGGACGACCCGCTCCTGGTCTACGTGAATCCCGGCCGGTATGCCAGCGTCGCTGAGACCCACCCCTTCCCCTTCCCGGCCGGATTTCAACGGTGACCATGGATCCACACCCTGAAACGCCTCGCATCCTCGAATGGTTGGCGTCCCGGACCCCCGAGATGATCCGACTCCTGGAGGAGCTGACCCGACTGGAGAGCCCCAGCACCGTTCCCGAGACTCAGGAGCCGGTGTTCCAGGTCATGGTCCGGGAGTTGGAGAAGCTGGAATTCCAGGTCCGTCGTCTCTCCGGGGGGGAGACCGGAGGCCAGCTCTGGGCCCGCCCCGAACGGCGGGTCCGGGGACGGCCGATGCAGGTGATCATCGGCCATGTGGACACCGTCTGGCCCGTCGGCACCCTGGAGCTCATGCCCGTCGTCCGCGAAGGGGAGCGGATGCGGGGGCCCGGGGTCTTCGACATGAAGGGAGGGCTGGTGCAGTCCGTATTTGCGCTCCGGGCCCTTAGGGAGTTGGATCTGGAGCCCCGGGTCACCCCGACCGTCTTTCTGAATTCAGACGAGGAGATTGGGAGCCCCGAGTCGGAGAACAGGGTGCGACACATCGCCAGGAGGGCGGCCCGCGCCCTGGTTCTGGAGCCGGCCCTCGAGCCGGTGGGAAAGTTGAAGACCAGCCGGCGGGGTGGCGGACGGTTCGAGATCCGGGTAAAGGGCCTGAGTGCACACACCGGGCTGGCTCCCGGCGAGGGTGCCAGCGCGATCCACGAACTCTCCCATCTCGTCCAGAAGCTCTACACCCTCTCGGATCCTGAACGGGGCGTCACGGTGAACGTGGGCGAGATCCGGGGTGGGACCCGGCCCAACGTGGTGGCGGCAGAGGCCTCGGCGGTCGTCGATGTCCGGGTCCGCACGTCCGAAGATGGCCGATGGCTCGAAGAACAGATCCGGGAGCTGGCCGCCGGCATCCGGGTGACCCCGGGAACCACGGTGGAGATCCTGGGCGGCGTGGATCGTCCCCCCATGGAGCCCACCCCCGGAAACCGATCCCTGTGGGCGGCGAGTCGGGCGGTGGGAAGGTGCCTTGGGCTGGAGCTGGACGAAGGTATGTCGGGGGGTGGCTCCGACGGGAATACCACCAGCCTTTTCGCGCCCACTCTGGATGGCCTGGGTGCGGTCGGAGATGGGGCCCATGCCGTTCATGAGTACCTGGACGTAACGCAAATGCCTGAGCGGGCCGCCCTCCTCGCGGGGATCCTTCTGCTCCCCGACCTCCGGGTCGGGTCGGCGACTCCGTGAAACATCGAGCCATTCTGACCTCGATGACCCGGATCTCGGATCTGGGGGAACTTCCCTTCCACCTCCAATCGCGACCTAGAGAGGGCTGGAAGACAGGGGACTACGTGGCCGTGGGAGTGTTGGATGCCCCCGCTTCTGGAAGAGTCGAGCTGGTCACCGGACGTTTCGTGGACCTGGTCGGGGGCGAGGTGGTGGTCGGAGCGCTGGGTCATCGATACGCCACGTTGGAGGCGACGGGCAGTTGGGAAGAGGTCGGGAGTGACGGGATGATGGAGATTCTCACGGGAGGGGGTCTTCTGGGTCGTTGTACGTCCCGGTCCAGCCTGATTCCACCCCTAACCCGTGTCCGCTATATGGGTCACGTGGTCCGAGATGGCCGTTCTCTGGGAATGCTGGATTTCGTGCCGGAGGTGGAAGGCTTCCCAGCAGCGCCCAGCGCTGGACTTCACGTGCCCTCGGTCATGATCATCGGGACGTCCATGTCGGCGGGAAAGACGGCCACCGCCCGGGTAGTGACGCGTCGGCTCCTGGACATGGGTCAAAGGGTCATGGCGGCGAAGCTCACAGGCGCTGGACGCTATCGGGACATCCTCACCATGCGCGATTCCGGAGCGGATCCCATTTTCGACTTCATGGACATGGGGCTTCCCTCCACTGTGTGTCCTGCCGAAGAGTACGGGAGGGCGCTGGAAGGGCTTCTGGTCCGGATGAGTCGGGCTTCGGTGGACCTTGCGGTCATCGAGGTGGGGGCCTCCCCCATGGAACCCTACAATGGCGATGTGGCGGTACGCCGAATCATGGAGTCGGTCCGGTTGACCATCCTATGTGCGTCGGATCCCTACTCGGTCGTAGGCCTGATGGAGGCATTCCAGTTGACTCCGGATCTCGTGACTGGGATCACATCCAACACGTGGGCGGGGGTGGAACTGGTGGAGAAGCTGACGGGCGTACTTTGTCTGAACATCAGGGATCCCCGGGCCGTAGAGAAGTTGGATACGCTCCTGGAAAATCGACTCCTGAAGGGGTGAGCCATGGAGCATGAGATCCGTGAGTTCCGAACCCTCGAAGAGTACCGGGAGTGCGTGGCCCTGCAGGAGGAGGTCTGGGGGGAAGGCTTCGCGGAGCGGGTTCCGGTGGCCATCCTCAGGGTGGCCCAGCGACTGGGGGGCGTGGCGGCCGGGGCCTACGACTCCCAGCGGCGCCTGGTGGCCTTCGTCTTTGGGCTCACCGGGATCCAGGAAGGCCGACCAGTCCACTGGTCCGATATGCTGGCGGTGCGGCCCGGCCTCAGGGACTCCGGCCTGGGGCGCCGGCTCAAGCTCTATCAGAGAGAAGTCCTGCTGGCGGCGGGCGTACGAAGGATGCTCTGGAGCTTCGACCCGCTGGAGTCTCGCAACGCCCATCTGAATCTGGAGCGTCTCGGGGTCGTGGCCCGGGAATACGTCCACGACATGTACGGACAGTCCGACTCGCCGCTTCATCGCGGGATTGGCACCGACCGGCTGATCGCGCTGTGGGAGCTCGACGCTCCCAGGGTGAGCCGGCGAATCGAAGGGCGGGCTGAGCCGACGCCCAGCACACACGAGGGAGGGGTGGCCGTGGTCCTCGACGGCCGGACTCTGGAAGGGACCGACCCCATCCCGGGAGCGCCCCGGCTCGAGGAGGAGGTCCGTCGGATCTCGGTGGCCATCCCGGCGGACATCCACGGAATCCGGGAGCGGAATCTGGAGCTGGCCCGGGAGTGGAGAGAGGCCACCCGCTCTGCCCTGGACCACTATCTGGCTCGGGGTTGGGAGGTGCAGGGGCTGACCCGCTCGGGAACCCTCTCGCGGTACCTGCTGGTTCGTGAGGGTAGAGGCCCATCGGAGGAGTAGAAGGTCCGCCCGACCGAGACGAGGGCCCCTGCCGCCTCCGCGGCCTGCCGAAGCCCTTCGAGCTCCGGACCGTCCCCTGAAGATGGGATCCCCCCGGACGTTGGGCGGTACCGAGGAGTCCGCAAAAGGAGAACCAGGATGAAGGAAGAGATCTCGATGCGCGAGACGAGAGGGAGCGCCCCCGAGGGACGGAGGTCCCCCACCGTAGCCGTTCTCGGCGCCGGTCCGGTGGGACTGGACGCCGCCCTCGCCGCAAGGGCGGAGGGGTTTCGGGTTGTGGTCTACGAGGCGGCCACCACTCCGGCCGGCCACGTGCGCTCCTGGGGTCACGTGCGCCTCTTCAGCCCCTGGTCCATGAACGTCTCTCCTCGGATGAGGGCGGGGCTCGAGGAGCTGGGCCGACCGCTGGAGGTGGACGAGGATGCCACCCACACGGGCCATGAGCTTGCCGATCGGGTCCTCGACCCCCTGTGGACTCTCCCCGAGCTCAAAGAGGGCCTTCAGCTGGGAACCCGTGTCCTGGGTGTGAGTCGGCGGGGGACCCTGAAGAGCGAGCGGATCGGCGATCCGGCCAGGGGCCAGGAGCCCTTCAGGCTACTTCTCCAGGGCCCCGATGGACGGGAGTGGGTGGACCACGCCGACATCGTCCTGGACTGCACCGGTCGTTACGGGAATCCCAACGCCCTGGGCGATGGAGGGATTCCGGCGCCCGGCGAGCGGGCCCTGGAAGATCGGATCGAGCGGTGGATCCCCGATCTGAGCACCGGGACCGACGGGTGGAAGGGGAAGGTCGTTCTCCTGGCGGGCTCGGGGCATTCGGCCCAGACCGCGGCCCGGGACCTGGCCGCGGCTCCGGGGAATGGAGGTGGGCCCCGGGTACTCTGGGTTCTTCGCCGCGACGACCCGGAATGGGGCTCCGTGGAGGATGACCCCTTGCCCCTGCGAAGCTCCCTGGCGCGGACGGCTGGGGAGCTCGCCGCCGGCTCCACGCCCCGGATCACCCCTCTTCCGGGTCGGGTGGTGGACCGGCTCACTCGGGCCGGAAGCCGCGTTCAGGTGGAGCTCAGGGGGACCGACGGGAGTGTCGAGACCCACCAGGTCGACCGCATTCTTTCGCTGACCGGTGGAGTGGGCGATCATACTCTATACCGTCAGCTTCAGGTGCACGAGTGCTACGCCACCAGCGGCCCCATGAAGCTGGCCGCTGCCCTCCTGGGAGCCGAGGCCGGAGCGGACTGCCTGACCCAGGAGAGCCATGGTGCGGAGACGCTCAAGAATCCAGAGCCCGACTTCTTCATCCTCGGTGACAAATCGTATGGCCGGAACAGCAGTTTTCTCATGCGGGTGGGCTGGAACCAGGTCGACGAGGTCTTCTCGGTGATTGCGTCGTGAGGCCCTCGAGGATCGAACTGCGGGAGATCCGGCTCCCACTCCGGGAGATCTTCGAGATCAGCTCCGGAGCCCGTCAGAACCGCCGGGTCCTCCTGCTCCGTGTGGAGAGCGAGGGGGCGGTGGGCTGGGGGGAGTGCGTGGCCGCTGAGGATCCGGGCTACTCCTACGAGACCACGGAGACCGCGTGGCACGTTCTCACCGACTTCCTCCTCCCGCCCCTGGTGGGTCATGAGATGGGCGGTCCGGAGGAGATTCTGGAGCCGGTCTCATGGGTGCGGGGACATCAGATGGCCAGAGCGGGCATCGAGATGGCCATCTGGGACCTTCACGCGAAGCTCCTCGGGATGCCTCTCTGGGAATTCCTGGGAGGTCGGGGCGACCCGGTGGAGGTGGGGGTGAGCGTGGGGCTCCAACCGGATGACGATACCCTGGCGCGGAAGGTGGAGGAGTACCTCACCCAGGGATACGCCCGGGTCAAGATCAAGATCAAGCCGGGTCGGGATGTGGCGATGCTCTCCCGTCTCAGGGACCGCTTTCCTCAGACTCCGCTCATGGCAGACGCGAATTCGGCCTATACCCTGGATGACCTCCCCCTTCTGAAGGAGCTGGACGACCTGGGACTCATGATGATCGAGCAGCCCCTTGGGCATGAAGACCTGCTGGAGCACTCCAGGCTCCAGAGCGAACTGAAGACCCCCATCTGCCTCGATGAGTCCATCCGGTCGGTCGGCGATGCCAGGTTGGCCCTCGAGCTCGACTCCACCCGGGTGGTGAACATCAAGCCTGGCCGAGTGGGAGGACACGCCTCGTCCAGGGCGATCCATGACCTCTGCCGCGAGCAGGGCATCCCCGTCTGGTGTGGGGGGATGCTCGAGTCCGGGGTCGGGAGGGCCCACAACCTGGCGCTGGCCACCCTTCCCGGCTTCTCCCTGCCCGGGGACATCTCGGCCTCTCGGCGCTACTGGAAAGAGGACATCGTATCCCCGGAGTTCGAACTCGAGGACGGCCGGATGCCCCTTCCTCAGGATCCCGGGATCGGGGTCGAACCCAATCTGGACCGCATCGAAGCGCTCACCTATCGAGTGGAAACCTTCGGAGGGTGAGACCCCGCACGTCGGCCTGCTAGCAGTCTGATCGGAAAGGGAGGCGAGCCGCATTGCGGGCGCCACGGAGTTCCCCGGTAGGCGGGCAGCCGCAGGCGATGCCTCTGGCGCATCGTCGAGGCGAACCAACGACCGAGTGGGGCCCCTGCGGCCCCAACCCGAAGGGGGACGGGGGGTGCGGCCCTGGATCTTCGTTGGGCCGCGTCACCGATGCCGACCCGGCTTCGCCGGGTGCCCGATCGCTTTCAGCGACCCTCCTCGACCAGGACACGCAAGACCCCGTCCCGGTGGTCCCTGCCCTTGTCCAACGGCCTTCTAACCTTCCTCCTGTGAATCCGGAGGATACCGGAAGGCGGGGCTTCGGGTCTGGTATCGTTCCGCCGGCAGTCCCAGTATCCGGACGAGGGCTCGCTGGAATCCCCTGCCGATGGCCGACCGGACGCCCCCTCCGCCCTCTCCCTCCACCGCTGGAGCCAGGTCCCCCTGGAGCCACCGGCGGAGCTCCTCCAGGTCGGAGAGGGAGAGGGTCTCCACCTCGAGGCGGCCGAGGTAGTAAAAGCGGCCCTCTCGCCGTGGCCTCAGGGGAACCCTGAGCTCCTCCGAGAGGATCTGGCTGGCCTCGGTGGGGGTCCCGGCGGAGAACACCCCACCCTCACCGGTCTCCACCAGGTAGACCCGTTCCAGGGGGTCGAACCGCACCGATGCCCTCCACTCGTGACGTCCTTCCTGGGCATCCACCAGGCGGTCTCGCCAGAGCTCGGTCACGACGAGGATCCGGATCGGGAGTCCCCGCTGCAGCGAGCTCTGGATGCCCCTGGTCTGAAGCACCGGTCCGAGGGTGGCCCGAACCTCCCCACCCTCCCCAGCCAACCTGAGAGTCAGCGGATCCTGGGCCAACAGGGCCTGAGACTGGAGGGGCCCGAACAGCCCCGTGGCCAGGGCCGCCAGGAGGATGGCGGCCAGGCCCCGCAGTTCGGGAGGGAGGGGGAGGTCGCGCACAGGCTCAGAAGCGGTGGTGCAGTCGGACGAAGAAGTTGAGGCCCCGTTCCTTCCGATTCAGGGGATAGGCCCAGTAGAGCCCCAGCGATCCGGTCACGAGCCCCAGGCCCACATCGCCGCGCCTGGACGAGTCGGGCCGCTCCGGGAAGCCGTCTTGATTCCGGGCCCATCCCTGGCCGGCGCTCACGAAGAGGGAGAGGGCGGGCTGGATACGGAGCGAGCCCGACCACTCCGGGTCGCCCCAGTCGTCGGGGAGTGGTTCCCAACTGATGGGGAGGTCCTGCTGGAATTCAATCTGCCCCAGCGTGACCCGATCACAGCCGTAGAAGGGATACGCCTGACCCTCGCCGTTCGACTCCACAACGGGCACGGGCCCCTCGCTCCGGGCTCCACAATCCAGCGCGAAGCGGGGATGTCCCGGGAGGGACCCCTCCCCTCCCAACGCCGACTGGAACTGGGGGGGGATGGGGTTTGAGGTCAGCGAGCCGGCTCCGTGGATCCGCAGGTTCACCTGGGAGGAAGGGCTGAGTCGAGCGTAACGCCTGAGGTCCAGCTCGGCCCATCGGATCCGGGCGAACTCGGGACCCTCCCCTCCCAGCGAACTCATCTGGGGGTCGAAGGTGGATTGGAGTTGCCCGCCGAGCTGCCAACGAGTTCGGAAGTGGGCCCACCACCCGTCGGCGGGATGGTCGGGGTCGTCCCGGGTGTCCAGGGTGATCGATCCTTCCAGAAATTGGGCGGTTCCGTCGGCGATGGCGGGCTGGGCTCGCCAGGGTCGATCCCCGTCTCCCAGGGTCCAGGGCCCCCCGGGCAGGACAAGGGAGTTTTCCTCCTCTCGAAACGCGAGACGGGCGTGGATGGGGAATCGAATGGGTCGGGCGTCGAGATGCGCGGACCAGCCCTGGGCCTCGTAGTAGTCCCGGTAGTCCCGCCGCATGAGGAAGGTGGCGAGGGATGTCTCCAGGTTGCTCATGCCCCGCTCCTCGATGGACTGGATCCGGGAGTAGGTGCTGAGGCCGGCCGACAAGGTCCCCCGCCCTCCCATGGCCTGATTCACGGTGAACTCATAGCCGAGCCGCTCGGTGTCGACGGAAAGACCCGCCTCCGATCGCCAGATCCCAAAAGCCTCCAATATCAGGGGATTGCGCCCTTCCGAGGCGAAGATGGGCCCGAACTGGACCGGAAGCCCCTCGACCCGGTTGTATGGCCCCGCCGCCCGGAGGGTGAGGCGGGAGCGTCCGATCCCGAGGTCGGTGTCCAGGAACTGCGAAGGGACCCGACCGTCGGCGTCCACCCCCTCGATCCGATCGGCCCGGACCCGGTAGAGAAGCGGGCCCGCGTAGACCTCGGGGGGTTGGGTGAGGGTGGCTTCCTCCAGCCCCGACAGCCGTCCCCCCACGACGAGCACCGGACCGGTGACGACGGCTCCGGGATCCAGCTCGAGAGAGCCGTTCACGACGAAGAGGCTTCCGGTGACCTCCCCACCCAGATTGAGGTTCCCGCCCAGGACCACCACGTTGGCGTCGACGAGGGTTCCGGAGGGGATTCGGCTCCGGCCCGTGATTCGCAGGGTCGCAGGGTCGTTGGCCACCTCCATGATCCGGTTCTGGACCTCCTGGGGAAGGGGGCCGGGCTGCGGAGGAGTTTGAGCCTCGACGGCTCCTGCCATCATGAGCAGGGCCGTGGCGAGGAGGGTGGAGCGCTGGGTCACAACCGTGCCTCCGTTCGAGAGGGGGCGAAGAAGATGGACCACCTCGAGCAACGACCGGTGGTTCACGTACTCGACGGGATCTCCAGGGCGGCAATTCCCAAAGGGGGCTGGATCAAGGCGCGCAGATCAATCCCGGCTTCTGAGGTTCAGTCGATCCATCCGGCGGTACAGGTTGGCTCGATCGGTCTGGAGACGTCGGGCCGCCTCGGCCACGTTTCCGTCGGCGGCCTCCAATGCCCCCTGGATCAGATCCTTCTCGTA
>SKKH01000194.1 GCA_007121555.1 Gemmatimonadota bacterium
GCGGTCTACCTGGGCCGTGAGGAGGTCTCGGAGCTCGTCATCGAAGTGGATCCCCTCCGGCAGGCGTCCAGCGGCGTGCGGCTGGATGCCCTGGAGGGGGTCCTGCATCGGGCGACCGACCCGGCCCCCAGCAGCGCCATGCGCACCCCCTCCTTTGAGGGTATCGGAGTCCTGGGCGCCAACGGGTGGGATGCGGGGTGGTTGAACCGCCAGCCCGTTCCAGTGGAAGGGACAGCGCAGGCCATTCCGTTGCAGGCCATCGGAAGCGCCCACCGGGCTCCCTCCGAGGAGAGCCTCCGGACCCGTCTGGATGGGAGTTCAGCGGTCCTGGTGACGGTTCACCGGTCTCCGCATGCCCACTCCCTTCGCCTGGCCAGGGAGGCCCGGGAGGTGGTGGAGGATGTGGCGTCCGCCTCGGCCATGGAGGGAATCCTGTCCACCGTCCTGTACGATGACTCGGTGGTGACCCGGAGCGCGGTACAGAGCGTCGTGGTGGCGGCGGTCGGGGGGGCCTTCCTGGCCATGATCCTCCTCTTCTTCACCCTCCGGAACCGCCGGTACGTGCCCCTCGTGGCGGCGGTTGTGGGGGTCAGCCTGGCGTCGGCGGTGGTGGTGCTCCACGCCATGGGGATGACGCTGAACCTCCTGACTTTGGCGGGGCTTCTCCTCTCGGTGGGGTTGGGGTTGGACTACGCCATCATCTACTTGGATCGGCTGGACCGATTGCGGGAGGGGAGGGGGGAACTGTCGGGTGAGCGGGGACACATGCCCGCAGGGGCTGAAGCGAGCTGGAGCGCCGACCGGAGCGAGTCGGATGGAGATGTGGCCGCAGGTGGACCCGGGTCCGACACCGCCATGGGTGACGCGGGCGCCTCCCCTGCCGATCGTGGTGGCCCGGAGCCCGGCGTGGGGGCTGGTGAGTCGGACCGTCGCATGGTCCTGGACTCCGGTCCGGCGGCCCAGCCGGCGCCGGCCCACCTGCAGGCCATGGTGGATGTGGCCGGTCCCCTCCTGGGTGCCCTCCTCACCACCATGGCCGCGGTCCTCCCTTTCCTCCTGGTGGAAGGCCTGGTTGCCCTTCTGTTCCGGCCCCTCATCTGGACGGTGGTGGTGGCGGCCATCTTCTCCTTTCTCTTCGCCGTGGTCCTCCTCTCCACCTTCTCCCGGCTGGAAGAGGAGGACGTCAAGCCGACTGAAGCGACCCCTGCCCGTTCGGCGTCGGGAGCCGGGGGGACAGGCGGAGACCGGGGGACGCAGGCGGAGGCCGAGATCGAACCCTCGGACCAGCGGGCCCCCGATCGGGACGGGGGTGTCCTGGGGAAGGAGAGCCGGGGGTGGAGGTGGGCCCGGAAGCCCCTGCTCACCTGGGGTGGGACAGTGGCTCTCCTGGCTCTCCTCCTCCTGGGGGGCCGGGCCCTTCCCTTCGAGGTCCTTCCAGTCGTGGATGATGGATTCGTGGATATCCGGATCACCCACCCGGTGGGGATTCCGGCCGGTGAGATGGACCGTCTGACGCGGGATGTGGAAGCTCAGCTCCTGCCGTTGGAAGGGACGGGGGCCCTCTTCACCACGGTGGGCGGCTACTTCCGGGAGGGGCTCCCCTCCTTTCGTCCTGGTACGGCCAACTTCATGGTCCGGGTGGATACCGACGGTGGGGACCGGCCGTCATCGAGCTGGGCGGCCGATGCCCGGGCTGCCATCGGGGAGCTGAATGTGACGGAGCTGGGGGTGTCCATCACCCTCCCTCGGATCCGGGGCGTCCAGACCCGCCTCTCCGACGCCGACCTCCTGGTGGTTCTCACCGAAGACTCAGGTGACCTCCTGGCCCTCACCGAGGTGGAGACCCAGGTCATGGAGATCCTCCAGGGGGTGGAGGGGCTGGCCGATGTGGAACGGGTCCGAGGCGGAGTGAGCCCCCGATGGATGGCCCAACCCCGGGAAGATGTCCTGGCGGCCTACGGCGTCATGCCGGCCACCCTGGCTCAGGCCATGGAGTACGCGCTGGAGGGCCGGGTCCTGCGCCAGCGGATGGAGAACGGCGAGCCCCTGGCCCTTCGGGTCCGTTACGATCGGCGGGAGGCAGGCGGACCCCAGGATCTAGCTGGAGTCCGGGTCCCCTCGGTGGCCGGGGGGAATGTCCGCTTCGGTGACCTGGTGGAGTTCCGACTCATCGAAGAACCGACCCATATCGAGCGGCGAGAGGGACAGCGGGTGGTCAGAGTGGCGGCCCAGCTGGATCCGGCAGGTCCCGGTCCAGGTGCAGTGGGAGAATCGGTGACCCGGGCCCTCCAGGAGGCTGAGCTTCCCAGTGGGGTGAGCTGGTGGTTGGAAGGGGAGCTGGATGCCCTCCAGGAGACGAGCCGGACGTTCGGCATCGCCATGGCGCTGGCCTTGGCCATGATCCTGACTCTCCTGGTGGTCCAGTACGGCTCCCTCTCTTTCGCCCTGGCTGGATTGATCTCCATCCCCCTGAGTGGTGCTGGGACGGTGATCCTCCTGGGGCTTCTCAGGCGTCCCCTGGATGCCATGGTTCTGGCCGGATTGCTCATTGCCGTGGGAATCGTGGCCAACAATGTGATCCTGGTGCTCTCCCAGGCCCGGGAGAGCATGAGAGGAGTGGGGGATCGGACTGCGGCAGGGCAGGCTGGAGGGGAGTGGAGGACGTCCCCAGCTCAGTCCGGAACGGCCGGAGGGGCGGTGGGCAGGAAGGACGATCCCGGGCCGGCCGTCGGGGGGATGGAGCTGGAGGAAGCTCTCCGGACGGCGGCCAGGGACCGGCTTCGGCCCATTACCCTGACGGTCCTCAGCACTGTATTGGGGATGAGCCCTCTCCTCTGGGGAGGAGCGGAGGTCTTCGGTCTTCTTCAGCCCCTTGCCATCGCCCTCACCGGAGCCCTTCTGGTCTCCATTCCCCTGGCCTGCTTCCTCCTTCCAGGGCTGGTCCTTGGACTGGTCCGGCTCTGGGAAGGCGTTGGGAATCGGGTGAGGAGCAGGGAGGCGTAGTCGGGTGGGAGCTGACTCCCTGCCCTGCCACCCACCACGAAGGAATCACGTCCCTGCCCTTGAGGGGCGATGCCTTTCAGGACTGGTCACGGTGCCAGCCCGGAGGGTTCTCACCCACGGTTTCGCCAGGATCCGGCGCGGGGAAGCTCAGGCCGAAGCGCCGGCAGAGGCCGGGGACGCTCTCGAGGTCCATCTCCAGCGAGTATCTGGCGCTGATCCGCCGCAGTGCCTCCACGTCCCCCCACGCCTCCGCAATCTCCCGGAAGTAGTTTTCGAAGCCCGCAGGCGAGATCACCTCGATGATCCGGCACGGCGTGTCTCCCGCATTCCAGAAGGTATGCCACTGCCCGCGGGGCTTCATGACCCAGGTCCCGGGCCCCGCCGTAACCACGTCGTCTCCCAGCAGTGCACCCAGCGTGCCCTCGAGGACGTAGGAGTACTCGTCCTCGTTGCGGTGATAGTGCAGCGGGGCGGCGAGCGCCCGAGGCGCGATGGGATGGTGCACGATGCTGAAGCGGCCTTCCGATTCCTTGCCATCAAACTTCCACTCGACACCCAGCCCCCCGAAATCGAAGGAGTCGGAGCCATGGGGCGGAATGACGTTGGGAGCTCCTGCCACAGGTTCGTTCGGAGTCCTTGGCATGACGATTCTC
This sequence comes from Gemmatimonadota bacterium, assembly GCA_007121555.1. Lineage (GTDB taxonomy): Bacteria > Gemmatimonadota > Gemmatimonadetes > Longimicrobiales > Gaopeijiaceae > PWLA01. The sequence goes on from SKKH01000194.1 coordinate 3,657, forward strand.
CAGCTGAAGGGAAGCCTGA
>SKKH01000195.1 GCA_007121555.1 Gemmatimonadota bacterium
CCCTCCGTCGCTCATGGCCGGATGGATGAAGAGCCGGTCCACCTCGGGCAGTTCGTTCACCACCTGGTTCACCCGGACGTTGGCGAAGACCCCGCCGGCCACGGCCACATCGCCCAGTCCGGTCTCCCGGGCCCAGTAGCCCACGAACCGGCCCACCACGTCCTCGAAGTGACGCTGGATGCTGGCCGACAGGTCCTCCTTGGTCCACCCGGCGGGGAGTTCACTCTCGATCCGGTCGAGGGCGGCGCGGAAGGCGACCTTCCCATGGTTGATGAGGCGCCCGTTTTCAGTATCGATGAGCCGCTTCAGAAGGGGCACGTACTTCGGTTCGCCGTGGGCCGCCAGCCCGGTGATCTTCCCCTCGTGCTTCTGGGCCTTGTAGCCGCACAGGTGCGTGACGTACGCGTAGTAGTTCCCCAGCGAGTTGAAGGCCGAGGTATCGGACAGCTCTTCCCACTGGCCGCCCCGCACCGCATAGATCCGGCTGCTCTTCGCGTCGCCCCCCCGTCGATGGAGATCACCAGGGCGTCGTCGAAACCGCTGGTGTAGTAAGCCGAGGTGAGATGGGCGAAGTGGTGATCCACGAAGTGGACCGGAGCCTGGATGGAGAACTCCTCCTTCAGGATCCTCTTGAGTCCGGCCCGGCGCGCTCGGAATCCCGGCGCCTGCACCAGGTAATAGGCCCTCTCCACGAACGAAATCCCGGCAAGGTATGGAGCGAGTCGACCCGCGAGCCGCTTGCGGAGCCCCGCCCGATTTCCCTCCATGCCCTCGAACCAGCCGTCGAAGCCCCGGAGCTCGGTGACCAGGTGGTCGTCGGTGGCGGCGATGAGCACGGCGTCCAACTCCTCGGGGGCCGTGCCCGTCAACTCCAGGACCGAGGGGATGGACCGCCACGGGAATCCATGCACCAGCTTGATGCGCTGAAGGCGCTCCTCATTCACCGCTGCCAGGAGTCGTCCGTCTTCGGCGATCACTGCACCGCTGTCGCCCTCCGTTCCGAGTCCGAGCACCTTCATGCCCACCTTCCTGTCTCTGGGGGTCGTCGTCGAGGCTGCGTCCCATGCCCGCGCAACGCGAACAGGCATAGGAACGCTCATTTTCTGAGGAAGCAAGTTCAGTGCCCGGGTCGAGCTCCCGTCGGACGGGCGGATCACCCACAGTTCGTTGCAGCGCTCCTACAGATCCACACTCCTTTCGCGAATGCCCCTCGACACCGACCGGATCACTCCGGCGTCGGCGGCCAGAAGTCCGTACCAGGTGAAGGCGCTGAAATAGTGCGAGGAGTGGGGAAGGGTCCATCGCTCCTTCGACCCCGGAATCGCCTCGAACGCCGGAGCCCTGGAGTTCTCCAGGTTCTCCCACTCCCAGCCGAATTCCACGAACACGATCCGGGGATGATCGGTGGGGAGCTCCGCGATCACCCGATCGAAGTTGTAGTGCTGGGCCTGGATCGCTCGCCACGTCTCCTCGGAGAGGCGGTCGGAAAGGCCCCGGTCCGTGTGAAAACGCTCCATCCAGTAGTCGTCCCGCTCTTCGCCGTCACCCAGTCCCATCCCGAACAGGAAGGTCGCCGCCGGGTCCGGCATGGCCCCCAGAAGCCGAAGGGCGTCCAGCGCGCCCATGGAGTGGCCCGCCAGGAGCTCGACGGAACCCACCTCGCTTCGCTCCTCGAGCCAGTCCAGTCCGGCCAACTGGTGATCCAGGGGGTCCCAGGCCTCGACCCCGGCGTCGACCGGCGGGGCGGGCGAGGCTCCATACCCCGGGTGATCCACCGACAGGACCGCGAATCCGGCATCCACGAGCGCCCGCCGCAGGCTGCATGCCGCGGGTTGGCGAGAGCCCCTGGAATCGGCGCCATGGAAGAGGAGCGCGCCCGGACGAAGATCCCCCCCTCGGGGCGGGTCGTACCAGGCCACACCCCCAGTCTCGAGCTGGATCCTCTGGCCCTCGCACGAGGGGATCACGGTGAGCTGGGGCAGCATGAGAGCCAGGGGACGCAGGGGGTCCGACGCCGTACCGAGGCGCGCGCCCATCAGGCCCACCACCAGGAGAGCCGCGGCCGCCGAGACGACCCGCAGGGGTACCGGGGTCAACCGGGCCCACCCTTCCAGGACCGTCCACGCCACCGCGAGCCCCCCGATCAGGAGGAGCATCTCCTGCCATCCCGGTGCGGGGAGGGCCCACACCGCCATCGCCAGGAGGAGGGTCAGGTCTCCGGCGGCGATCCAGCTCGGATCCTCGCTCCGCCACTCCACGAGGGCCCCGGCGAGCCCGATGATCAGTGCGGGCCACAGAGGGAAGGCGACCCCCGCCATCCCCGCCACCATCCAGGTGGCGGTCATGCACGCCAGCCACCCCGGCACCAGGAGTTCGATACGGGCCCCGGCCCGGGCAACGGCTCCCGCGCAGCGCAGCGCCGCCGCCATGATCAGGAGGGTCAGCATGGGAGGACTCCGCGCCGGGCTCTCCACCGGCGAACCTCCGGGACCCGGCTATCCACGACCCACTCGCAGTCTCACCTGGGTCCATGCGCTCCGGAGGGGTCCCACCCGTTGGCCGAAGGATTGCACCTCCGGATCCAGTTCGAGCAACTGCCTGCGCAGAGTCTCGGCCGGCCGGGAGGGATCGAACTCCCTTCCGGAGAGGATGGCGCCGTAGGAGCCCACCTGTCGGAGCTGTGCCGGGAAGGGAAGGGGGTCGCTGCCCGGCAGCACCGGGATGCCTCGCTCCCGCGCCGATTCGAAGAGCTTCGGCTCGGGCGTGCCCCGGGGTCGTACGGCGTTGTCTCCCAGAAGGACCTCTCCGGCCGAGAGGGTGCCCACGACGTCGGCGAGGAGCCGACCCCTCGATCCCCACCACTTTCCGAACCCCCAGGGAAGCACGGGAACGGCCCCCGCCTCTCGCACCCCGTGGATCGTATCCACGAGCGGCCCCCCGTCCTCGAACCGGGCCGTGGTGCAGAGCGCCAGGACCTCGAGGCGGGCGTCGGTGACGACCTGGCGGCCCGCCACGACCACGAGCTCGGCTCCCTCACGAGATCGAAGCCGGAGGGAGCCGCTCTCCTCGGTGGCCTCCACGGTCCAGCCGTCCAGGCCGGGGGCGGCGCCCATCAACCCCCGAAGCTCCTCGAACCGGTTCACCCCCTGGCCCTCGGAGAAGAGGAGTACGCCGGTCCACCTGTGACCCCGGCCACCGCCCGGTCCGGCGTGCAGGCCGGCGGCCCGATGCCCTCGTTCCAGGTTCCGGGCCGCCTGGTCCAGGAACGCCCCGATGGGAAAGCAGGGGTGCAGGTGGACGTGCCCGTCGGTGAGGAGCAGCGATGCGTCGCCTTCATCCACCGAAGGAGAGTCGTCTCTCGTTCCCATGCGCGGTTCCTCCGTCATCAGATCAGCTCCTCCTCTCGGTACCACTGGGCGGTGCGTCGCAGTCCCTCCTCGAGGTCGACCCGAGGCTCGTACCCCAGGAGGTTTCGGGCCTTCGAGATGTCGAAGGCCCGGTCCTTCGAGAAGAACTCGACCCGGCGGGGATAGAGCGGAGGCGACAGTCCGACGCTGCGGAACACCCGGTCGCACACCACCGAGGCCAGGTGGACCGGGGCGTAGGGAATGCGGAGGCGG
>SKKH01000210.1 GCA_007121555.1 Gemmatimonadota bacterium
CGCCTCCGGCGTTGGCTCGCCTGGACGTAGCTCGTCCGCTATGCCTGCGGCGAGCCGCCTTGGATCCAGCGGCCTGGCGCTCCCAACGGCGGTCGCTCCTGTTCTTCAACAGCCTTCTAGGTGGATGGGGTCTTCGACTGGCCGGTTGCGGGCCGGCTCTACCTGCCGAAGGGCTGGGCGGCCGACCCGGAGCGGCGGAAGCGAGGCAAGCACCTGGCCACCGAAGGGCGGCTGCTTGGGGAACGACCGCTCGAGGGGCACGGAGAAGACCGCAAGCAGTACTTCGCCTGGGGGCTCGACGGGGCTCGACGCGCTCGAGCTGGAGGCCCTGATCGAACTCGCCCATGTACGCTGGGTCGTCGAGCGGTTCTATCAGGATGCGAAGGGAGAACTCGGGATGGATGACTACGAAGGCCGGTTCTAGACCGGTCTCCACCGCCACCTCGCCCTCGTCATGCTTGCCCACTCGTTTCTGACGCTACGGCAGAGCTATGGTCCCCAGATCCAGGAAGGACCGCCGGCGCCACCTCAGGGAGACCGCCCACTCTCACCCCCGCCCGCGCGGGGTTTTCCCCCGGTGACAAGAAGAAGCATCGCCGCTCTTCGGCGAACCGTGCTTGAAGAACTCTTTGCTCAGGTCATCGACAGCCTCACCCGGACGAGGGCATGGCTATAAATGACAAAGTAGTGTTGGAAGGCGGGCCATTGGGGAGTTCCGGCCTTGCTCCGGGGCCTGCGAACTCACTCGCGACCCCCAGCCGACGGTGGGCGCGGGGTCTGACGGCTTAGCGAGGAGCTATCCCGGTGGGTGGCTGGCGTCCAGGATGTCCCTCAACTGGAGGTCGTAACAGTCGGGGCAGAGACCGTGCGTGAAGGAGATTCCGGCTTTCTCTTCCGGACACGGATCGGTCTCTTTCCACTCATCCGACCCGATCTGGATTCGACCGCACCAGGCGCAGCGTTCGCGCACTTCCTGCGTGGCGCCGACCATGGACCCCTCTTTCGCGCCCTCCGCGACCTTTCTGGCCAGGACGACCATCGACTCTACGGTCCCATTGCGACGGAGTGGGAACGTCTGACTCAGAAAGGGTGAGCTCCACCCTTTTTCGTCCCCGAACAGAATCACGCGCTCCTGAGGCTCCCCGGTCTCCTGAGTGCATTCCAGAAGTGCGTCGAAGACCCTTCTGGAGTCGGGGTGCACGAGATCTCGCGCTGGAAAACCCATGGCGCGGCCTCGCTCGACCCCCTCGCGCAGTTGGTTCACGTACCGGACGACCCCGCTGTGGTCGACCACCAGGATGAAATGAGGGTTGGTGGCGAGGAAATCACGAAGGCCCTCGGTGCGTAGTTCCGGATCGGATTCCATACAGGATGCTCCATCGGCCTTCGCGGTGAGCGAAATCCCATCGTACTCCGGGCCTGGGCCGAAGGCAGCCTTACTCTGCGTATCCGCCTGGCCCGGAGGGGTAGAGGCCCGGCCGGTTGGCCGGACCCCCACCTGGACAGGACTGGATTCAGCGGCCGGGGGTCACGCCCAGCTGACCTACACACGAGACGCCCTCTTCGTCCGCGATGATCACGGACCATTCACCCTCGGTCCCTTCCGTCGCGTCGACTACGATGTGGAAGGCATGGTCCTCGGAAAGGACTCCACTGAGGCCACTCTCAGGAGCGAAGGAGACGGAGGCGGGTTCACCCATTTCCTCCGAGGGGGTGGCCATCACATCCTGATCTGCCTGGCCCGCCACGACCGAGCGGGGGTCGAAGCTCAGGTCGCACTCAGGGGTCGCTGAGGCCGTGGCCGGCGAGGACGCCAGCATCATGCCGAAGACGAGAGCGCTGCTCAGGGCGAGAAACCCTCCGGGCGCGGTCATCTTCTTGTGGGTGGTTGCAGAAGACATGCTTCCTCCTTGTCGATTGAATTGATTGGTTCAGCGCCGGTCTGTCGAGTGGCGCATGCCCTTCTCAATTGCAGGGAGCGTGCCATGTCCATAAAGTATTGTGATGAAGGGATTTAGAAAGTTTTTCCCAGCCGCTCGGAGGAATGTTCCTGAACTTCCTTCCCCCCTTCTGAAGCAGGCCCCGGCAAGAAGATTCCGACACCCGGTGTCCCGGGTCCGGCGTGTCTCCCGGAGAGGGACCGCGGATCCGGATTGGGACCGTCGGACTCAGGGAACGAGGAGGAGTCCCGCGAGGGCCAGGGCCAGACCGAGGACCAGCGAGCCCAGGAAGACCCCCTCCATGGAACGGATGTCACCCCGGGCCCAGCGATCTGCCATTCGGATCACCGGTGAGAGTTGGGCCATCTTCCGGGCCGCCCACCCTTCGGCGCGAGTCACGAGGGCCTCCTGGCTGGGAAGAGTGAGCCGACCCAGCCCGTGCTCGACGGGGATGAGCGCGTCTCCCGCTGGAATCCGGATGGTACGGAGCGATCCCAGGACAGTGGGGCGGACGCTGAGCCCCCACCCCACCAGGGCGCCCAGAAGGACTGGCAGAAGTCCGACGAGCCAGCCATCCAGCGCTGCCGGCAGTGCGACGGCTTCCGGGGAGGGGATGAGCGTCGGGATCCAGACGACACCGGTGGTCCCGATCCCGACCAGGAGGATCCACGGCAGTACGAGCCCGTGCGTCCCCTGAGCCCGGCCCCCGTTGGCGGCTACCACCTTCCCGGCGGGCGCAAGTGACTTCGAGTGTTGGTTTGCCAGGGCCTCTCGTCTTCGTCGCGCCAGGGTCGATAGGAAGCGGGCCAGGAGGAGGGTGGTACCGAAGGCGGCCACCAGGAGCAGCGGGTCGAGGATCGAGTAGGCGGTGCCCCCCAGCTCGGCCAACCCATCCTTGAGGGTGTTCTTGGCCAGACTCCCCGTCGTGAGTGGCAGGCCGGCCAGGGCCAGAGCGGGAAGGGACGTGGCAGTGAGGATCCAGGTGCCCCTGCGGTCGGGGCCCGAAGCGGTCTCCTCGGTCCGGTGGGGGTCGGGTCCGCCGGGCACTTTGTCGGCCACGCCCACCGAGAGGAAGAGGGCTCCTTTGGCCAGGCCGTGGTGGAGGGCGTAGACTCCGATGGCAGCTAGAGCCAGTGGAGCCAGCTCCGGATCGTGGAGGAGGAGGCCCGTCCCCATGGCCATGTATCCCATCTGACTCACGCTGGAGTAGGCCAGCACGGTCTTCGGGTCGTCCTGGGCCACCCCGCAGACCACGCCGTAGAAGGCGCCGAACACGCCCAGCACCAGGAAACCGCCGGCCAGGAGAGGGAGGCTGGTCTCGGCGGGCAACACCCGGATCCATCCCAGGAGGCCGGCCTTGATCATGGCCCCGCTGAGGAGGGCGCTGGCGGCGGTGGGCGCCACTGGATGGGCCAGCGGAAGCCAGAGGTGGAGCGGCACGAGCCCTGCCTTCACCCCGAAGCCCAGGGCGAGGAGCGTCCCGGTGGCCAATACGGGAAGAGCGGTCGGGTGACCCTCATGGAGTATCTCCCATACCCCCTCCATCTGGGAGCCGAAGAGGGGAACTCCGTCGGCGGCGACCCCGAGGCTGATGAGTCCCGTGAGCAGGGCCAACTCGCCGAGGATGGCCAGGATGATGTAGATCCTTCCAGCCCTGAGGGCGGCGTCGCTGCGGTCGTGGGCCACCAGCCCGTATGCGGCGAAGGTCATGAGGGCGAAGAAGAGGTAGAAGGCCAGCAGATCGCCGGCTACCACCAGGCCCAGATTCCCGGCCATCGTCAGGACGAAGAGGACGAAGAACGGATGCCGGCGCTCGTCGTCGGCGTGGTACCGGGCGGCGAAGGCCCCTCCCGCCACCCAGAGGATCGAGGTGAAGAGGAGAAAGATCGCTCCCGTGAGGTCCAGGGAGAGGTGGACGCCCGTGAAGAGGAAGGGAAGGTCGGCGAAGAGGACCTCACCCTCTGCCAGTTCGGTTCGGGTCAGGGCCCAGATCGCCAGCGCCAGCGCCGGGACGGCCCCCCACGGCGCCAGGGCGAGTCCCACACCCCGGGTGAAGCGGGAGCACCAGAGAAGCGAGAGGGCCATGGGAACACCCCAGGCAGCGATCAGGAGGCCCAGCGCCGGGGCCGAGGAGGTTGCCACGTCCATGCCCCCCATTACAGGTCCCCTCGTTCGACGATCAGGAGAGCCCAGCCCAGGGGACTCCAGTCGGAGGCCGCCAGCAGCCCCACGCCCAGGGACAGTGCGGCCGTGATCACGGTGGGAACGATCAGGCGCCAGTCGGCTTCGAGCCCCTTGAGGGACTCGGGGAGGCGCCAGTCTGCGTTCCGCTCGTCGAAGTAGGCGGTGCGGATCACCGGGAGGAAGTAGGCGGCATTGAGGAGGCTGCTGGCCAGGAGCACCCCGAGGATCCAGGGGGCATCGGCGCCCAGTCCCCCCAGTCCCAGGTACCACTTGGAGATGAAACCGGCCACGGGCGGAAGTCCGATCATGCCCAGCGCTCCGAGGGTGAAGGCGGCCATGGTGAGGGGCATTCGCCGGGCTACACCTCCCATGGAACTCACGGTCTTCACCCCCAGGGTCTGGGCCAGGAGGCCGGCGCAGAAGAAGAGGGTGATCTTCATGAGCCCCTGGTGGACCAGGTGCACGAGTCCCCCCACATGGGCCATGGGATCCAGGAGGGCCACACCCAGGGAGATATAGGAGAGCTGGCTCACGGTGCTGAAGGCCAGGATCCGTTTCAGGTCGTCCTGGGCCAGGGCGCGGACCGATGCGTAGATGATGGTGAAGGCGGCGGCCACGACCACTACGGTAGTCACCCCCAGGTCCCACGAAACGCCGATGCCGAAGAGGGAGTGGATCAGCCGGATGACGCCGAACGCTCCGGCCTTCACCACGGCTACGGCGTGTAGGAGCGCGCTCACCGGGGCGGGGGCTACCATGGCGGTGGGCAGCCATCCGTGGATGGGAAAGATCGCCGACTTCACCCCCATCCCCACGAGGAGAAAGAGGAAGATCGTGGTGTAGAGGACGGGCTGGGCCGCCGCCGCCGTCGGATCGACGATGCCCCCGGGCACGAAGTCCACCGTCCCAGTCGTGACCTGGAAGAGGACCGCGCCCACGACCAGGATGGTCCCGGCGCCGAGGGTGTAGACCAGGTAGGTGCGTCCCGCCTTCACGGCCTCAGGCGTCCCGTTGTGGACCACCAGGGGGTAGGTGGTCCAGGTCAGGGCTTCGTAGAAGAGCACGAAGGTGAAGAGATCGCCGGCCATGGCCAGACCCGTGGCCGCGGTGACGCAGAGACTGAAGAAGCCGAAGAAGCGGGTCCGGTTCGGGGAGTCCTTCAGGTAGCCGATGGCGTACAGCGTCGTCACCAGCCAGAGGACCGCCGAGAGGGTCACGAAGAGGAGGGCAAGGGCGTCGGCCTCCAGGGTCAGGGCCAGTCCGGGAAGGACCTCCAGCGACCAGGCGTAGGTTCCCCCGAGGGCCACCCCCTGAAGCATGAAGGCCACGAACAGGACCTTCGCCACCGCCCCCACCAGGTTCAGGGTGTTACGCAGGAGCTGCTGGTCCTCCCGGAGGAACATGATGGCGATCCCGGGCACGAAGGAGCTCAGAACGACCGCCAGGGGGAGGGCCTCCCACTCGATGAGGGGATCGATGATCATGGGCGACCCCCAGCCCGAGACCCCATGGCCCGCATCCCGCCGATCACCATGGCTGGGCCCCGTTCAGGAGGAGGAGGTCCACCATCTCGACGGCCCGAACCCCCAGGATCACGGCCCCCAGCGCCAACAGGAGGGCGGCCCATTCCATCCGATTCGGCACCTGGCGCATGGACTCCTTCTCCTCCTTCCGGTCCAGGGCGTATCGGAGGACCAGGAGAACGTAGGCGATGGTGAGGAGTCCTCCCGCCCCGATGACTGCGGCCCATCCCCAGTGGCCCCCCTCCAGAGAGGAACGCAGGAGAAGCCACTTCCCCAGGAAACCGGCCGAGGGCGGCAGGCCGGCCAGGCTCAGTCCCCCGATTCCGAAGGCGAAAAACGACATGGGGAGTCGGTGCGCCACACCGGAGATGGCGCTGAGAGAGTCCTTGGCCACGGCGTAGCTCATGTTTCCGGCGGCCAGGAACATGGCCGACTTGGCCAGGGCGTGGGACAGGGCCAGGAGGACACCCCCAGTCCAGGCGTCGGCGCTCCACTCCCCACTCTCGGTGATCATGAGGGGAAAGAAGACGAAGAGGTAGCCCAACTGTGCCACGGTGGAGTAGGCGATCAGCCGCTTCAGGCTGGTCTGGCGCAAGGCCAGGATGGAGCCCCAGAAGATCGCGCCAGCCCCCAGGAGTCCGAGCAGGGTGAGGGCCTCGGGACTCCCGCCCCCATAGACGCCGAACCAGAGCCGCACCACGATGAAGAACGAGCCCTTGACCACCACGGCCGAGAGGAGGGCGCTGCCTGGAGCCGGGGCACCGGAGTGGGCCGGGGGGAGCCAGGCGTGGAGAGGGAAGAGCGCCGTCTTCGCCGCCATCCCCACGGTCATGGCCGCCAGCGCCGCCGCCGGAAGCGGACCGGTGGGCTCCAGCGCGGACAGGGCCTCCAGCGAGAGGGTCCCGTACTCGATGTAGAGGAGCGCCACTCCGAGGAGGAAGAGCATGGAGCCGGTGAGCGACACGATCAGGTAGCGCATCCCCGCCACCGTGGCCTGCCGGGTCACCGCCAGGGTCACCATGGCGGCGGCGGCCAGGCCCAGGATCTCCAGGGTCACGTAGAGATTGAAGAGGTCGGCCGAGAGGTAGATCCCGTTCAGCGCCGACCAGAGGAGAAGCCATAGCGGGGCGAAGTGACGTGCGCCGCGACCTCCTGGGGACTCCTCGAGCTCGAGTTCGAGGAGGTCGGCGAAGTAGGCGGTGGAGTAGAGGCTCACCAGTGCGCCCACCACCGCCGTCACCGTGAGCATGGCCACGGCGAATCCGTCCACCCAGAGCTCGATTCCCAGGGGTTGCCCCCAGCCTCCCAGGGCGTGGCGACCGGGGCCCTGGGTGGCCACCCCGATCCAGAGGAAGACCGAGCTGGCAAGAGTCGAGGTGGATCCGAAGGCGAGCCCCACTCGCAGGAGGTAGGGGCGACCGCCCAGCGCCGGAAGCGCGGCCATGAGGGGCCCGAAGACCGCGACGGTGGTCCAGAGCTCGAACGAGGTCACTGCGCTTCGTCCTCGCTCCGGGTGTGGTCCGGCTCCGGATCCTCCGAGAGGAAGGGGGAGCCGGTTCGAGCCGTGACCCGGAGGGCCATGCCCAGCGCCAGGGCGGTGGCGGCCACGGCCACCACGATGCCCGTGAGGACCATGGCCTGGGGAAGGGGGTCGGCCACCGCCTCATCCGCCCGGGCTGGGGCTGCCAGGAGGAGGATGAAGATTCCCGTTCCCATGAGGTTGATGGCGAGGACCTTCCAGACCAGGTGGGCGCGGACCACCACGGCATGGAGACCGAGCACGAAGATGCCGAGTCCGGCCAGGGCATAGAGGTCCAGGACCGTCATCCTTCTTCCTCCTGGCCCGAGTCCGGATCCTCCGATGGGAGAGACGAGGGCAGGGCCCTGCCCAGGGGGTCTCCCAATGGATCCACCGTCGCCAGTGACGGGTCCGGATCGGGCACCGCCGGTACGTCCACGAAGAGCTCCACCAGGACCACGGCGATGGAGAAGGTGAGGAGGACCTCGATCCCCAGGATCAGGGGATACGCCCAGCCCTCGGGGTAGGCCATGAAGGAGCCGGTCCATGGCATGACGGCGACCCCCACGGCCACGAAGACGGCGACCCCGCTGGCCGCCGCGGCCCTCACCGTCAGGGATCCTGCGGTGGGAGGGCGGAGGACGCCGGAGACGGCCAGGAGCACGCCCGCGCCGGCCAGGAGAGCCCCGGCCTGGAATGCGCCCCCCGGATCGCTGGATCCCATCCAGGTCAGATAGATCGCGGTCAGGAAGGCCACCGGGACGGCCAGGCGGACCAGCGCGTCCAGGACCTCCTGATTCGACATTTCCGAGGGCGCTCGGCCGAACTGCCGGCTCCCCCGGTCAAGCGACCAGACCGCGGCCATGGCCGTAACCAGGACCGCGACCTCCAGGAGGGTGTCGTAGCTCCGGAAGTTGAGGAGCACACCCGTCACGGGATTGGACACACCCGTCTCGGGAAGCCGATGGGCGATGAGATCGGGGATCATCGCGGACCGGGGGGTTCGCTGCATCAGAGCCCATCCCAGGCCGACCAGCACCAGCGCCGCCACTCCACCCAGGAGACCTCGGAGCCACCCTGGACCATCGCGGGTGCCGTCGTCGGCCAGGAGGGCGTGATCGGCAGCTTCCGACAGTCGGGGACGGGGGGCGGACTCGCTCATTCTCCTCCCTCCCGGGCTGCCGGATCGACCTCTCCGGGGGTTCGCTCCGCCAGACGCTGGAAGGTGTTCAGGAGAAGGGCTCCGGTGACCCCTGCCCCGAGGGCCGCCTCCGCCAGGGCCAGGTCCGGTGCGCCCAGGCGGATCCATGCCAGGGAGAGGGTAAGCCCGTAGGCAATGAAGAGAACGATGGCCTCGAAGAGCTGTCGGGTGTGGAGGATCCGGGCAGCGAGTCCCACCAGCAGGACGATCACCACTACGTCGAAGGCCATGGAGATGGGCTCGAGCGAACCGGTGCCCAGCGCCATGAAGGCAGAGCCGGTGAAGAGGGACGACGGGGCCATCAGGACGCGGCCTGATGTTCGGCTTCGCCGCTCTTCGGGCCTCCCCTGAGGGGCTCGACCCCGGACCGAAGCGAGGCGTCAGCCAGAAGGTGGCATACGGTGGCCGCTGCCATGAGAGCCAGAAACCAGATGACCAGGAGGAGAATTCGCGTGGGCCACGTTCCCACCTGGAAGGTCAGACCCAGGACGATGAGGCCCAGCCCGAGGGTGTCGGCCTTGGTCAGGGCGTGAAGCCGGCAATAGACATCGGGAAAGCGGAGGAGTCCCACGGTCCCAGCCAGGAAGAAGAACGCCCCGGCCAGGACCAGGATCACGGTGGCACCGTCGGCCAGTGCGCTCATTCCCACGCCGAGCAGCTCACCCTCCAAGGTCCACCTCCTCTTCACCCGGAGAACCCGCCTTCCGGACCCACCCCCGCTTCACGAAGGCCACCGAGATGACCACGGCCAGAAGAGCGAAGATCAGGGCGATGTCTCGCAGAGCGGGCTCGCCGGCGGCCTGAGAGAGGAGGAGGACGATGGCGACGCCTGTGGTTCCGAAGAGCTGGGCGGCAAGCATCCGGTCGGCCTGGGTGGGGCCTCGCACCACCCGAATCAACCCGGCCGCCACGTTCAGGAGGAGGAAGAGGGCGACCCCCGTGAGGAAGGCACTCATGGGGAGTTCACCTCAGGTCCCTCGCCCGACGTCATGATTCCGAAAACCCGGCCGGCCCGGGTCTCCAGCTCGGCGAGTCGCTCGGCGGTGTCCGGTTCGGAGGCCAGGAGATGCACCGTGAGGAGCGGCCCCTCGAGCTGGGCGCTGAAGGTGCCCGGGAGGAGGCTGATGGAGTTCACGAAGAGGCTGCGGGCAGGGCCCACCGGGAGGCGGACTTCATACTCCAGAAGGTCCGGACTCAGGGGAAGCGAGGGGGAGAGGGCCCTGCGGCTGACATCGATTCCGCCGGCCACGCCCTCACGCACGACGAAGGGGAGAAATCCGACGATCCCGGTCACTCGGAGTCGTGGACTGGATCGCTGGGCCAGGGAGGCCAGGATCGCGGTGGCCCCGGCTACCCCCAGGAGGGCCGCATACCACCCCTCGAATCCCCCACCCACCAGGATCCACCAGAGCCCGGAGAAGGCGACGAACCAGAGCAGGGGACGTAGCGACATGGCGCGGGCGGAACAGGGGTGGGAGAGGGACAGCCGGTCGGTACCAAACCTGTTTGGACCCTGCTTGTTCCGGTTCGGGCCCTTTCGGGCGCATCAAGGTCCTGAGGCCGGGTCAGTTCTCGCCCACCAAGCGGAGGAGTTCCTGGACCGCTCGCTCGAGCTGCGGATCGTCTCCCCTCGTCTCGGCCTCCGGGGGGTTCGGGACCCGGATGTCGGGCTCGGTCTGCCAGTTCTCCAGGAAACGTCCGGTGTTCGTGTCCTTCACCCCCCGGCCGGGCACTCCCCAACGAAGTCCATCCAGGAGGACCTGGCCTCCGCCGAAGGTGCAGGTGCCCGGCACCGGCATCCCGATCAGGGGACCGATCCCCATGGTCTGGTAGGCCCAGGCGAAGCAGTGGCCATCGGAGTAGTTCGCCTCGTTCGCCAGCGTCACGCTGGGGCGGGTCCACCGGAAGTTGGGTTCGAAGCCGCTGCTCCGATCGTCGGTGGTATAGTCGAAGAAACGGGTTCCACTCAGGAACATCTCCAGGTCGGCCACCAGGTCGCCCCCGGTATTGAACCGGGTGTCCACGACAAGGCCTTCGGCGTGAGCGTGCCGCCCCATGACCTCTTCGAATGTGGAGCGGTAGGCGGTGTCGTTCATCCCGGGAATGTGAACGTATCCCAACCGACCTTCGCTCAGGAGCTCCACCTCCGCCCGGTTCCGCTCCACCCATCGGCGATAGCGGAGAGGCCTTTCCTCAGCCAGGGTGATGGGTTTCGCGACCACCTCCCGGCGCTCTTCCCCGTTCCGGATCCGGAGGAGCACGTTCCGATCGGCCTTCCGGTTGAGGAAGCGGGCCGGGTCCTCTCCTTCCAGCTCCTCTCCGTCTATCGCTTCGATGACGGTTCCGGTCTCGATTCCGATCCCGGCGCGATCCAGGGGACCCCCGGTGAGGACCTCCGTGACCCGGATCCCTCCGTCCGTTTCGGACTGGTCGTAGTAGATCCCCAGGGAGCTGGTGGAGTCGTCGGTGTCCTCGGAGGATGTCCAACGGGCCCCGCTGTGGCTCACGTTGAGTTCGCCCAGCATCTCGCTGAGGAGCTCCGCGAACTCCTGGGGGGTGCGGATGTGGGGGAGAAACCGTTCGTGGGCCTCCCGGGCGGCCTCCCAGTCGGTGCCGTGGAAGCTCTGGGTGTAGAAGGTGTCGCGGGTGCGTCGCCAGACCTGGTCGAACATGGCGGCCCGCTCGGCCGTGGCGCTCACCTGCATCTCGCCCTGCACCGGTACGGTGTGGCGCGTGCCCGGGCCGGGCTCGAAGGTGGAGATTCGACCATCCGCCAGGATGAAGATCTTCGCGTTCTCGCCGTCCCACATCATTCGGGCGGAGGTGGCATTGAGTTCGGCTATCTGGCGGGTCTCCCGGGTCCGGATCGAGGTGGACCAGAGGTTCAGACCCCGCTCGAAGCGGGCCAGGTAGTATAGAGTCTCGCCGTCGTCGCTGAGGAGGGCGTCACTCATGGACGAAGAGTGGATGGTGAGGCGGGTGCGTCGATCCGGGGCTCCGTCGAAATCGAGTTCGAGGAGGGGCTCATCCCGGGAGGCCTCGTCGATGTCATCGCCCTCCCCGGTGGCTTCCTCCTCCTCTTCCCGGAGGAGCGAGATCTCCTCCTCGGAGAGCCGGAAGCGATCCCACGCCTCCTGGTCGAAGAACATGGCGTAGGCGTCCATCTCGGTGGCCCCGGTCTTGGCGAGGGCCCGGAGCCCGTCCCGGTTCGAGCGCCAGAGCATGCCCTTTCCTCCCAGGATCCAGGTGGGCCACACGTCCTGGAACCCGCTTTGGGTCAGGTTCAGGACCTCGCCGCTCCCGTCGGTCCGCACCACGCCGATCTCCCGGGGGGCCAGCCCGGGCACGGCGTAGGTGAAGAGGATCCATTGGCCGTCCGGGCTCCACTCGAACTGATGGGTGGGCCCCGTCGAGAAGATGTGCTCCTCGGTGAGCAGGGTGGTCACCTCTCCCGAATTCCGGTCCAGGACCCGGAGGCGGTTCAGCTCCTCGATGAAGGCGATCCGCTCGCCGTCCGGACTGTAGCGGGGCTGGAAGTTCTGCCGGTCGTTGACGACGACCGGCGTCTCCTCGATCAGGGTCGAAGAGAAGAAGTATCGCTCGGCCTCACGGGTGCGACGGGCCTCGTAGATGCCCCAGCGGCCGTCTCGCTCCGACGCGTAGATGAGACCGTCGCCGTCGGGCGAAAACTCCACGCCCACCTCCCGGTCCGGGGTGGTGGTGATCCGCTTCGTGGTTCCGGCCTCCACGCTGGCTACGAAAACGTCTCCCCGGAAGGTGAAGGCCACCTCGGTCCCGTCGGGTGAGACATCCAGCTCGTCGGCACCTCCGGCCACCGGGATCACCCGCTCATCGTTGGTACGGCGGTCGGTGGCGACGGTGATTCTCAGGGTTCGGGGCTCCTCCTTCGCCGGGGCCAACGTGTGGATCCGTCCGTCATGCCCGAAGCTCAGGGTCCCGTCGTCGGCGGCGGAGAGAAAGCGAACCGGCGCTCCGTCGAGAAAGGTGATCTGGCGTCGTTCCCCGGTCTCGAGCTCCAGTCGGTGCACATTGAAGCTGCCGCTCTCCTCGCTCAGATACACTGCGGCCCGGTCGTCGTCCACCAGCACAGGGTGGCGGTTCTCCCACTCGTCATTGGTGAGCTGCCGGTGCACTCCGGTAGAAGGGTGGTACTGCCAGAGATCCCGAGTGATGGCTGAACGCTGGTATTTCCGCCAGGGATCCTCACCCCCCTTCCGGTCGTGGTACAGGAGGAAGGAACCGTCGTGGGCCATCACCACTTCCTCTGCGGGGCTGGCCAGAAGCTGGATCGGGCGCCCTCCCTCGACGGACACCTGGTAGAGCTCGGGCTGGGAGGGGGTGGGGTAGCCCCGATGTTCGGCGTCGTTGAGCCGGGCCGCGCCGAAGACCACGTGCGCTCCGTCGGGCGTGAAGGCGTACGGGAACTCGTCCGAGGAGTGCCAGGTGAGTCGCCGGGCCTCACCCCCTTCGGCAGGCATGAGGAAGACGTTGAAGTTCCCGTACCGATGGCTGGCGAAGGCGATGTGCCGGCCATCGGGGCTCCAGACCGGCATGAAGTCGTGGCCCGTGTGGGTCGTGAGGGGCACGGCCTCGCCTCCGTCGACGGACACCCGGTACAGGTCACCCCGGTAGGTGAAGGCGATCGTTCGGCCATCGGGAGAGATGGC
The DNA here is from genome assembly GCA_007121555.1 of Gemmatimonadota bacterium. Taxonomy (GTDB): domain Bacteria; phylum Gemmatimonadota; class Gemmatimonadetes; order Longimicrobiales; family Gaopeijiaceae; genus PWLA01. Next base: position 13,056 of record SKKH01000210.1, read on the forward strand.
GGGATAGCGGAGCCATTCGGCCTCCGCGACGGCTGATTCTGACTCTGCAGCCTCGCCCCCGGAAGGCGGGGCCTGGGCTGGCAGGCCCCGGGGGCCCTGGCCTATGGAGATGAGGGCTGCCAGGGTCAGCAGGACCGACGCCATGGAGCCGGATGTGTGAGCGAAGCGCATGGATGGTGGAGGCCGAAGGGACGAGGCGGTGTTGGGAAGCGGAGCCCACGAGTGCCGGGTGAATCTTCCTCGGGCGACGAGATCCGGCAAGCGGACCTGATGACCTGGGGCCCTACCGTCCGTATCCACGAAACTGCTCGTGGACCTGCGCCATCTGTTCCTCGGTGAGGAGGACGGGGTCGCCCGCCTGCAGTGCGGTCAGGTACTGGTGCGCCAGCGTCTCAATCTCGACGCCCAGCTCCAGCGCCGCCCCAGGGTCGGGGCCCAGGGCCAGGATTCCGTGGTTCGCCAGGAGGCAGGCCGTGCGACCCTCCAGCGCGTCCAGGGCGAGATGGGCCAGCTCTGCGGTGCCGAAGGGAGCGTATCCGGAGCACCGGATCGAGTTGCCCCCGGCCAGCGCCACCATGTAATGGAAGGGAGGGATCTCACGGTGGAGGCAGGCCAGTGCCGTGGCATGCACGGGATGGGCGTGCACCACGGCCCCCACCTCGGGGCGGGCGGCGAGGATCCCGGTGTGCATGCGCCATTCGGTGGAGGGACGGGCCGAACCCTCCCGGAGCACCTCTCCCGACGGGGACAGGAGCGGAAGGTCGTCCGGGGCCAGCTCGTGGTAGGGAACGGCCGAGGGGGTGATGAGGATCCCCTCCTCGGTCCGGGCGCTCACGTTCCCCGACCGACCCGCATTGAGTCCTGCCGCGTTCATGGCCCGGGCTGCCTCCACCACGGCCGTTCGCATCGCCGAAGCGTTCATGCACGTCGCGACCTGACCGTGGCCCTGGACCACGGGAGGGAGTTCAGTCCCGCGGGCGACGCCGGCACCAATCCCTCCTGGGTGATGAGGCCGGTAACGAGTCGAGCCGGAGTCAGATCCAAGGCGGGATTGGCGGCCCGGGTCCCGGGGGGCGTCAACTCGACCAGGGCCACCTCTCCATCTGCGGTACGCCCCCGGACATGGGTCACCTCGTCGGGGTTTCGCTCCTCGATGGGGATCGCCCCTCCGTCGGCCAGAGTGCGGTCGATGGTGGAGAGGGGCGCGGCCACGTAGATGGGAACCCCGTTGTCCCTGGCCGCCAGGGCCTTGGGGTAGGTCCCGATCTTGTTGGCCACATCTCCGTTGGCCGCCACCCGGTCGGCCCCGACGATGCAGAGGTCCACCCGGCCCTGGGCCATGAGGTACGACCCGGCGGAGTCCACGAGGACGGTGTGCGCGATCCCAGCCCGGCCCAGCTCCCAGGCGGTGAGGGCGGCCCCCTGGTTCCGGGGCCGGGTCTCGCTCACCCAGACGTGGAGCTCCACCCCCTCCTCATGGGCCAGGTAGAGGGGAGCGGTGGCGGTCCCCAGGTCGACGGTGGCGAGCCGGCCGGCATTGCAGTGGGTGAGCACCTGGACGGGACCCTCCCCTCCGTTCGATGCCGCGTTCCGAAGCAGGGTCAGGCCCTCCTCTCCGATCCGCCGGTTCACCTCCACGTCGGCTTCGGCCAGCCGTGCGGCCTCACCGTAGGCCGCGCGGGCTCGCTCCTCCGGCGGGAGGGGGAGGGTGACGGCGGTGACCCGGTCCACCGCCCAACGCAGATTCACCGCAGTGGGGCGGGTGGCCAGGAGCGTCCGGCGGGCCGTATCCAGCGCCTCGTCGCCCGGATCCCGCCGAAGGCTCAGGGCCAGCCCGTACGCTGCGGTCACTCCGATGAGAGGTGCGCCGCGAACCTGCATCCTGGAGATGGCTGCGGCTGTCTCCTCGAGGGTGGTGAGCCGGGACGTTTCGAAGGCCTCGGGCAGTCGGGTCTGATCGATGATCCCCACGGACCATCCGTCGCTCTCCAGCCAGATGCTCCGGTGCTCCGTATCTCCTGAACGCATCTTCTCACCCCTCATCCATGAAGAGGGCAACAACGTCGGGGGGAGGCGGGTACCCGGTCCCAACCCGCTGGGTTTCGCCCTGGTGTGGTGAGTGTGGTGAGTCAGAGATCCGACGACGGGGGACTCGATCCAGTTGGAGGCGGCCGAGTGGCGCAGGAAAGCCTGGTGGAGCAGGGCGGTCTGGGAACGTCGGCTGGGGGCCGGCTCGGAATCCTGGGGGGCAGCAGCTTCCTCGGGGCGTCCCCGGACCTGCCGGGAGAAACCCGCAGGGTCCGGACTTCCCGCGGGGAGGTGAGCGTGAGGGTCGGAGACCGCTTCGCCTTCCTCTCCCGCCACGGACCGGGCCAGGAGTTGCCTCCGCACCGGATTCCCCACCACGCCCATGCTCTGGCCCTGGAGCAGCTCGGTGTGCGACGGGCCGTGGGGCTGTTCTCGGTGGGTGCCCTGCACCGTGAACTGGCCCTGGGCAGCGCCGTGATTCCCGAGGACTACCTCTGCCTCCATCCGCCCCCCACCTTCGCCGACCAGGAGCGACTGCACATCGTTCCCGAACTGGATCCCCATCTGCGACGAGAGCTGAGCCGGGTGGCCCGGTCCACTGTTGGGCCCGTGCGGGAGGGGGGAGTCTATGTCGAGACCCGGGGCCCCCGCTTCGAGACCCGGGCCGAGATTCGCTTCCTGGCCCACCATGCCGATGTGGTGGGGATGACGGGGGCCTCTGAAGCCACCCTTCTCCAGGAACGGGGGATCGCCTTCGCCATGCTCGCCATGGTCGACAACATGGCTCATGGGGTCGGCGATGCCCGTCTCACCATGGAGCGATTCGAGGCCCAGCTCGCCCGGAACAGGGTGCGGGCCGTGGAGCTTCTGGCTGGGATTCTGGATCGGCTCCCTCGCTTACTTGCTGAAGGGCCCAAGGTCCCCCATCAGACGACGTCCAGCACCCCTTCTTCCGAGGAACACGATGGATGAGCAGTCAGGAGACCCTACGATGAGCGACCGACCCTCCCTCTGGATTCAGAACGCCGTAGTGGACGGTGAGACCACATCCCTCCTGATCCGGAACGGGGTGATCGAGGCGCTGGGGTCCGACGCAGGTCCCTCGCCCGGCGAGGAGGTGGACCGGACCCTGGACGGGAGTGGGCTGCATGCCTTCCCGGGGCTACGAAACGGGCATACCCACGCGGCCATGACCCTCTTCCGGGGGTGGGGCGACGACATGCCCCTCATGGAATGGCTTCAGACCCGGATCTGGCCGGCCGAGGCCCTGCTCACTCCGGAAGATGTGTACGACGGGGTGCGATTGGCGTGCCTGGAGATGATCCGAAGTGGGACGACCTACCTGAACGACCTCTACTGGCATCACGAGACGGTGGCCCGGGCCATCGACGAGATGGGGCTCAGGGCCCATGTGGGGGCCGCGTTCCTGGATTTCGGCGACGCCGAGAAGGCCCGGGCCCAGCAGAAGATGGTTCTGCGTCACCTGGACAGCCGGAAGGAGTTGGGCGCCCGGATCCGAATCACCCTGGGGCCCCACGCCATCTACACCGTCAGGCCCGAGAGTCTGGCCTGGCTGGGTGAACTCTCCGAGTCGGAGGATCTTCCCCTGCACATCCACCTCTCGGAAACCCGGGGCGAGGTCGACGACTGCCTTTCCGCCCACGGCGTCCGGCCCGCCCACTTCCTGGAGGAGCTGGGCGTGGTGAGTCCCCGCCTGATCGCTGCCCACGGTGTGTACCTGGACGCCGAGGAGCTGGCGCTGCTGGCCGACGCGGGGGCCACGGTGGTCACGAATCCCAACGCCAACCTGAAGCTGGCCACCGGGGGGATCTTCGACTACGCGGGGGCCCGCCGGGCGGGGCTGCGGGTGATTCTGGGCACCGATGGGCCCGCGTCGAACAACGATCTGGACATGATCGAGGAGATGAAGACGGTGGCCCTGATCCAGAAGCACCGGGCCGAAGACGCCACCTGCCTCCCGGCCCGGGAGGCGCTGGAGCTGGCGACCGAGAACCCCGCCGAGGTGCTGGGCTGGGGGCCCGGCCGGATCGAGGAAGGCGCCCCGGCCGACCTCATCCTGGTGGATTTCTCCCATCCTTCCACCCAGCCTCTCCACGACCCCGTGTCTGCGCTGGTCTACGCGGCCAACGGACGGGCCGTCCACACCACCATCTGCGACGGCCGGGTTCTGATGCACCGTTGGGAGGTGGAGGGGATCGACGAAGAGGAGATCATCGCCCGAGCGGGCGCCACGGCTCGCCGGGTGGTCGAGAAGGCCGAGCCTTCTGGGCGTCCCCGTTGACAGGCGCTCGATGCGGCCGCCCTTTGGGGGGACGTTCGCTCACCCTCCCCAACGGATTCAGACCATGCCCGAACCCACCGACCCGGCTCCATCATCCGACCCCTCCCGCGCCACTCTGCACAGTTGGCAGGAGATGCCGCGAGAAGTCGTGACCCCCCAGATCGCGCGCCGGATCGTGACCGGCGAGAAGGTCATGCTCACACAGGTCTATCTGGACCGGGGCAGCGTCGTGCCCCGACACAGCCACGAAAACGAGCAGATCACCTGGATCGTCCAGGGGGCCCTGCGATTCACGCTGGGCGCCAACGGGGAACGGGAGGTGGTGGTCCGGGCCGGAGAGGTGCTCCACATTCCTGCGAATCTGCCTCACGAGGCGGAGGCTCTGGAAGACACCCTGGACGTGGACGTATTCGCGCCGCCCCGTTCGGACTGGCTCGACGGCACCGACTCCTACTTCCACGATGAGCCGCGAGGGACCGAGGCCGACCTGGAATGACGGATCGGAGTCGGACGCAGGCGTCGGGGGCTGCCGGAGACATGACCGCCGGATCGAGATCCGGCGGTCGGGAACTCAGCCGGACGTGGCTTCCTCGACGACCCGGATGAGGTCTCGAGGCCCGAAGGGCTTTGCCAGAAAGCCCGATGCGAAGGCCCGAAGGTCCTCGCCCACCTCCCGGTCCGTGTGACCGGACATGAGCACGATGGGCAGATCGGGGAACGACGAATGCAGCCGTTCCAGCAGGACGGCGCCCCCCATGACGGGCATGACCACATCGCTGATCACCAGTGCGAGTTCGGGGTGATGGGCTTCCGCCATCCTGAGGGCCTCCTCACCGTTGGCTGCCGTGAGGGATCGGTACCCGGCCTGCTCCAACACCCGGGTCGTGATCCTGAGGATCGCGGGCGCGTCATCTACGATGAGCACGAGCTTGTTGTGCGGAGTCTCCGGAGGCCGGCTATCACGGTCGGACCCGAAATCCGCGACCGGTTCGGACGCCTCCCTCGGAGGTTTGGCCAGGGGCCAGATCACCTCGAAGGTGGAGCCTCGTCCGGGGGCTGTGTCGACCAGGATGTATCCCCGTCCCTGCCTCACGATCCCGAAGGCGGTGCTGAGTCCCAGTCCGGTGCCCTCATTCGGGGGTTTGGTCGTGAAGAAGGGCTCGAAGATCCGCTCCTCCACATCCGGGGCCATCCCCATCCCCGAGTCGGTCACACTCAGGCGAGCGTAGGTGCCCGGTGCCGCCTCCCAGGGTCCCGACTCTGCCTGCTCCCGTGAGATCTCGCGTCGGTCCACGGTTACTCCGATCGCCCCCGTCCCGGGAATGGCGTCCACGGCGTTCACGACGAGATTCAGGATGACCTGATCCAGTTGGCTGACATCGGCCTTGATCCATTCGGGATCCCCCTCCAGATCGAAGCTGAGTTCGATGCGGCTCGGTACGAGGCGCCTCAGGATGGATTCCATCCGCCTCGTCGATTCCCTGAGGTCCTGGATCCGCAAGTCCAGAACCTGTCGACGACTCAGGGCCAGTAGAGGGCGGGTGAGTTGGGTCGCACGTTCAGTGGCATCGATGATCTCGCGGATGTCGTCTTGGAATCCGGAATCCAGCGGAAGGTCGTCCAGAAGGATCTCAGTATGCCCCTGGATCACGGTCAGAATGTTGTTGAAGTCGTGGGCGATGCTCCCCGCGAGCCGTCCCAGGGCCTCCATCTTCTGGGCTTGGCCGAGTTGGGCTTCCAGGTTCTTGAGGATGCTGATGTCGGAGGAGGCCCCGATGATTCCCGCCAGCTTGCCCTGCTCGTCCGAGAAGGGGGCGTTGGTGACGAGAACGTGGACAGGGGAGCCGTCCCGGTGCCGGGTCTCGAACTCACCACTCCAGCTCCCTCCCTTTCTCAGGATCTCCATCACCTCCTCTGCCTCGGCTGCGGGTTCGAGGGCGGGGGTGAGATCCATGATGTTCTTTCCCAACGCCTCGGTGGAATCCCAGCCGTACAGCTCCTGGGCGGCCCGGTTCCAGTAGGCGACCTTCCCGTCCAGATCCGTGGCGATGATGGCCTGACCCACGGAGTCCAGAAGTCTTGCCTGGAATCGATTCCTGCTCCACGCTCCGGAAGGATCGGAGAAATCCTGTACCGCGAAGAGGATGGCGTTCACCCGGTCCGCCCGGCCCTGTACCGGTGCGACGGCCAGGGAGACGTCGATGGACGATCCATCATGGCGCAGGCAGGCCAGCCGCAACCCTGAGATCGACTCCCCGTCCAGGGCCCGCCTGAGCATCAAGGCCAGCTCCTCCCTTCGGGCCTCGGGCCAGATCGGGGGCGGGCCACCGACCACCGCGTCTGGAGCCCACCCGAAGGTACGCTCCGCTGCCGGATTCCAGCTCAACACGCGGCCTCGACTGTCGATGGTGAAGAGCGGAATGGGTGCGGACCTGACGAGCGACTGGAGGAAGGCCTCGCTCTCCCGAAGCTCGCCCTCGGCCTCCCTCCGTCCCAGGGCCTCTCCAAGTCGGTCCGCTACCCCCGCCAGGAGGCTCTCCTCCTCGGGTCCGAAGGAGGCCGCCGACCCCTCCTCGGTTGCGTTACGGCACACCTCGATTTCACCCCGGACCTGATCTCCCGCAGCGATGCGTTTCGAGAGCCTGTTCCGGGTGGACTCGAAGCCCTCGCCGCTGAATTCCTCCTCACCCCATCGGACTCGGACCGCGGTCCGAGCGGGAAATCGAAAACCGGAGGGAAGGAGCTCGACGATTCTCTGCACGGAGGTTCTCGATTCGTGGTCGGTGCGCCGAAGCTCACGGTCTACGCTGAACAGGCACTCGAGCTCGTTGATTCGCTCCCGCAGGTCGGCTCGTCCCTCACGGACCTCCGCCTCCAACCACGCGAGGTAGGGCTCGGAGCGCCGGCGACCTGCCGGACTCCCAACGACCTTGCCATCTTTGGAACTTGAGCGTCGTTTACCCATGGCAGCTCTTGAGGGACGTGGTGGAACCTCCGTTCCAAGTGAGTCTTAAGAGTAATGTTCGCACGAAGCGGTTCCAAATGGTGGGCTTCTTGCGGAACCACCGTTCCTGACCCTCCTGGAGAGGCGCTTTCCATGCCGCGATCCGTTCACTTCCCGTCGGACCGGGAGAGCTGTGCGGCGGACCTGTACCTCCCGTCGGACGATGGACCGGGTGGGGGCTGGCCGGTGGTCGTGATGGCCCACGGAATCGGGGCGGAGCGGAGGTTCGGTCTGGCTCCCTTCGCTCGGCGCTTTGCGGACCAGGGGATGGCTTCACTCGTCTTCGACTATCGTCACTTCGGAGAGAGCACGGGGGAGCCCAGGAACCTCGTGTCCCCGGCCGGGCAGGTGGCCGACTTCCTGGCGGCCATGGAATTCGTTCGGGCGGATCCGCGGCTGGACGAGGCCCGGATCGGCCTCTGGGGGACCTCCTTTTCGGGAGGACACGTTCTCAAGGTGGCCTCTAGCCGTCCGTCGGGGTTGCGGGCCGTGGTGTCTCAGATTCCCTTCGTGAGCGGCTGGGCCAGCACCCTGGCGTACCCTCTTCGCTACCACGTTCCTGCCGTGATGTGGGGATTGGCCGACGGGCTGGGTTCGCTCTTCGGACGGTCTCCCGTGACCGTGGAGGTGGCTCGGAAGGGAGGTCGCTTCGCCCTCCTCGCATCCCCCGACTCCTGGGACGGATACATCTCGTTGGTGCCGGAGGGGGAGGGGTGGAGCGGTCGGGTGCCGGCTCGGGTCTTCCTCGAGATCCTTCGCTACCATCCCGGACGGGTCGCCCACCGGATTCAGGTTCCCACTCTACTTCTGGCGGCGAGCCGGGATGCCATCTGCCCCATTGGCGCCACCCGGCGTGTGGCACGGCGAGTGCCCCGTGGGGAGATCCGGGAGTTCCCCGTGGGTCACTTCGAGCCCTACCACGGAGAGTGGTTCGAGCGCTTCGTTGGAGCGGCTGCCGACTTCCTCGAAGGGCAGCTCGGCGATTGATCGGGCGGGGCCGGTGCCCCCGGGTTTCCGGGGGGGCATCCCGTGTCTCGACATCCCTCGGCCCAGCCTCCGTGTCTCTTGTCTTTGCAGCCCTTTTGCAGTCTCTTGAAGTATGCAAACGTCTCCGGGGGCCGGAAGGCCCTTCCCGCCGGCGCCCCTTCGTGACCCTCTCGGTCTGAGAAAGGGGGACCGCCATCTTCCCCGTCGGGGCAGGTCCGCCAAGCAGTGGTGGAGTTCCTGGTTTGGATGGTGCCTCGGTCTCGTAGCACTGTCAGGGCTGGCGCTGGCCGGATGCGAAGACCGAACGGTTTCTCTGACGGAGGTCGCCGAAGTGGAGATCGTGCCGGCCACTCCGGTTCTGGTGGTCGGTGACTCCCTGGCCCTCTCCGCAGTTCTCCGGGATCGGAACGGAGGCGCCCTTCCGCAGCGGGATGTGAGCTGGTCCAGCCAGGACCCATCCGTGGCCAGTGTGGCGGCAAACGGGCTCATCAGGGCAGTGGCCGAGGGAACCACCTCCATCCAGGCCTCCATCGGCTCGGTGCAGGGCGCCGTGCCCGTCTCCGTGGAGGCGCGACCCACCCTCGAAGTCGAGGAGCTGACGGTCACGTTCGAGGCGATGGACGAAGGCTCGACATCGACCCGGAAGGAGGTCGAGATCACCGGCGGGGGTGGTCGCCAGCTGACCGGCCTCACGGTCGACGTCATGCATCCACCCGGGACTGCCTCCGGGTGGCTCGAGGCGAGCCTCTCCCGCACGACGACCCCAGCCCTTCTGGAGATCGCGGTGTCGGCCGAGGGCCTCGAACCTGGGATGTACCGTGGAGAGTTGGTCCTTAGCGCCAACGAAATCGCGGATTCGCCCCTGCGCATCCAGGTGGAGTTCGAGGCTCAGCGGGCTCCTCCGACCCTGTCCGTGTCGCCCTCGGCGTTGGCCTTCCAGTCCAGTGAGGGTGTGGCCCCACCCCCGCCTGTGGCAGTTCGAATCACCGATTCCGAGGGGGGCGGCATCTCAGGATTGGAGGTCCAGGTCGGGGATGGAGACGACGAGATCGGATGGCTCGCGGCATCGCTGGTCGATGATGTCTCGCCCACCGACCTCATAGTCACCGTCGATCCGCACGGCCTGTCAGCAGGGGACTACGAGGGAGTCCTCCACATCCTCGGGGCCGGGGCCCGCAACACCCCTCTCGCGATCCCCGTCCGCTTCCTGGTGGGGGAACCGCCATCGCGGATCGGACTGAGTCCCTCCAGGGTGGAGGTCACGGGCCCGGAGCGGGGGAGCCTGGGTTCGATCTCACCTCTCAGCGTACGGAACGACGGCGGACGGGAGCTCACCGACCTCTCGATGGAGGTGGTGGGTGCCGGCGGAAGCTCGGCGGGTTGGCTCACGGCCTCCCTCGAGTCCACCGTGGCGCCTACCGGAGTTCGGCTGAGCGTGGATCAGAGCGGTCTGGATCCGGGCGTCTACGAGGCCGACGTCGTGGTCCGGGCGCCAGACGCGGATAATTCGCCCCAGTCCTCCCGGGTCATTCTCACGGTGGTCCCGGTCGCGTCGCCTGAGACCTCGACTCTGTCGGTCTCTCCGGAAGTGCTTCCGGCCGATGGAGAGGCCACGGCCCTCGTCGAGGTGCAGCTCAAGGACTCCCGAGGCGACCCCATGCCCGATGGGGGCGATCAGGTGGTCCTGAGCCTGGACGGCGGGGGAAGTCTGGCGCCGGTGCAGGATCGAGGAGGTGGTCGATACACGTCGGTCCTCACGGCCCCGGAGGAGCCGGGTACGACGAGGATCACGGGCCGTGTGAACGGTGCGGTCATCTCCCAGCGGGCGACGGTGGAGTTCGAAGGGGCCCCCCCCCCACCTCCGCCTCCGCCGGGGATCGAGCTCAGCCCTTCTCGGGTGGAGGTCACGGCGCCGGAAGGAGCGACGCTGGGGTCGATTTCTCCTCTGACGGTGGAGAGTGCGGTCGGGGATGAGCTCACCGGCCTTTCGGTGACCGTGGTCGGGGCCGGCGGAGGCTCCGGGGAGTGGCTCACGGCATCGCTTCAGTCCGCCCGGACGCCCACGGAGGTGCGGCTCAGGGTGGACCAGAGCGACCTGGATCCGGGAGTCCATGAGGCCGAGGTGGTGGTCCGGGCGCCGGATGCGGAGAACTCTCCGCAGTCGTCACGGGTGAGCCTCACCGTCGTCCCGGTCGCGTCACCGGAGACTTCCACGCTGACGGCTTCGCCTGGAGTGCTCCCGGCCGATGGAGAGGCTACGGCCCGCGTCGAGGTGCAGCTCAAGGACTCTCGAGGTGACCCCATGCCTGGTGGGGGCGATGAGGTGGTTCTGAGCCTGGAGGGCGGGGGAAGTCTGGCGCCGGTCCAGGATCAGGGGGGCGGCCGATACACTTCGGTCCTGACGGCCCCGCAGGAGCCAGGCACGACGCGGATCACGGGCCGGGTGAATGGTCAGAGGATGTCCCAGGACGCGACGGTCCAGTTCGAGGCCGAGGGATCTCCCCCTCCCCCCGCCCAGCTGGTGGTTGCCGAGGTGGTCATGACCGGGACGGGAGGCCCGGGAGACGATCGACACCTCAGGGGCAACGTCCAGGTCGAGGATGGGCAGGGCGGTCCGGTGGCGGGAGCCGCGGTGTCGGCGCGGTTGGAGAATCGGGATACCGGCCAATCCTGGGGGTTCTCGGGCGAGACCGGGAGCCAGGGGCGCTTTCCCTTCCAGGTCAACAACCTTCCATCTGGTTGCTATCAGCTCGAAGTAGTGACGCTGACCTTCGAAGGTTGGAGCTGGGACGGCTCGACACCGACGAACGAATACTGCAGGGACTGAAGCTCCCGATCCCCTGGTGGGCTCCGGAACCGTAGTTTTCTCGCCTCAGTCTTGCACTGATGCGAGGTATGAACCGTCCCCCTTCGGCCGCCGTGCGGCCGGAATCCGTGTCGGAGTCCGCCTTGGTCGGCTCCGCAGACTCCCTCACCTTTCTGTCTCCTCCCGTCTGGACTCCAGCCGGAGCGGGGCGGGTTGTGCGGCATTATTGCAGCAGTGTTGCGTATTCGCTACACTCCGTAGGCGTATGGGCTCGGGTGCGGACCAGGAGCACCGCGGGCGCCGCGGGCGGGCGCCTACCTCGACATCTCCCAAGGGCCCGTCCTCTGGTCCTCCTCCTGACCACCTTCGGGATGGCGTGGCTCGTCGCGGGCTGTGAGGACCGGACCGTCTCCGTGGTCGAGGTGGCCCAGGTCCAGGTGATGCCCGAGTCTCCTCGCCTGTGGGTGGGCGATTCTCTCGGGCTGGCCGTCATACTTCGCGCTCGGGGTGGCGAGGTCCTGCCGCATCGGGGAGTGCGTTGGACCAGCCAGGATCCGTCCATCGCCACCGTGGGCCCCAATGGGCTCGTGAGAGCCCTCAGTGCAGGAGTCACGCCCGTTCGGGCCTGGGTGGGCTCGATCGAGGGGACCGCACTGGTGACCGTGGATACCGAACCCAGGCTGGAACTCGAGGTGGAGGCCGTCTCCTTCGAATCCCGCGTCGGCACAACGTCTCCCCTCCGGAAGGAGGTGGAGCTCACGAGCGGGGGAGGGCGTCAGCTCACGGGGTTGGCTGTGGAGGTGGTGCACGAAGCCGGAGATCGGTCCGGCTGGCTCGAGGCGAGCGTGTCACGCACCTCGACGCCTTCGGTTCTGGAGGTCACGGTATCGCCCGGCGGACTGGAGCCCGGCCTCCACCGCGCGGAGGTCGTCCTCGCCCATGGGGAGAGGGCCGAGCTGCTCCGATCCCTCGCGGTCGAGCTCCTGGTTCGGGAAGAGCCTCACTTCCTCCTGGCCTCCCCTTCGGCCCTTGCCTTCCAGACCGACGAGGATGCATGTTCGCCTCCCCCGGTTGCGGTCCGCGTCAGCGAAGCGAGTGGACGCCACGTGTCTGGCCTGGAGGCCACGGTGGAGATGGGGAGCGGGTCTTCGGGATGGCTCACTGCATCGCTGGATGGCCAAGGCACGCCGACCGACCTGACGGTTACGGTTGATCCGGTTGGCCTTTCGGCGGGAGGCTACGCGGGAGTCGTGTTCGTGGTGGGAGCAGGGGCCGAGAACTCACCCCTGCGGATCCCCGTCCGCTTCGATGTAGGGGAGCCCGCTCCTCGAATCGGTTTGAGCCCCCTGACCGTGGGGGTGACGGCGCCGGAGAGAGGGGTGCTCGGGCCCCTCTCTCCCCTGCAGGTGCGAAACGAGGGAGGGCGTCGTCTTACCGACCTCTCCGTCGAGGTGGTCGGACCTGGGGAGAGTTCCGTCGAATGGCTGGTCGCAGCGCTCGAGTCCACCGAGGCGCCCACCACGGTCCGGCTCGTGGTGGACCAGGGGAACCTGGTGCCCGGGACCTATGAGGCCGAGGTCCGGGTGCAGGCGCCTGCCGCGTCCACTTCCCCCCAGGCTGCATCGGTGCGCCTGACTCTGGTGCCGGCGGCTTCAACCGAGCGTTCGACCCTCACGGTCGAGCCTGAGCTCCTTCCGGCCGATGGCGCTTCCACGGCACTCGTCGAAATCCAGTTGAACGACCTCCGAGGCGACCCCATCATCCAGGGAGATGGTCGGGTGACCGTGCGTCTGGAGGGTCGGGGCAGTCTGAGCGCGGTGCAGGACCATGGGCGCGGCCGGCATACGGCCATCCTCACGGCGCCGAACGAACCCGGCACCGCCCGGGTCACGGGGCGAGTGAATGGAAAGACCCTTTCGCAGGACGCTCTGGTCGAGTTCGAGGCCCTCCCGCCGCCACCCCAACTCTTCGTGACCGAGGTGATCCTGACCACTCCACCCAGCGTGGCACCCCATCCGCATCTGCGAATGGCGATGCGGGTGGAAGGTGAGGAGGGTGAGGGGGTGGAGGGGGTCCGCCTTTCTGCTCGACTGCACAACCTGACCACCGGCCAGCAATGGGAGTACTCCGACGAGACGGACCGGGAAGGATGGGTCCACTTCCGACTCAGCCGGCACCCGGACGGGTGCTATCAGATCGAAGTGACGGAGATCTCGTTCGACGATCACGAGTGGGACGGAGTGACCCCATCCCATGAGTACTGCAAGAACTGACGTCAGGATGGGTTGAGGGCCTCGTCGATCGGGCGGGTTCGTGTTCTGATCAGCGGTTCAGGGCCCGATCGATCCTCTCGTCACTCCGCTCTCGAAGGAGCCGGCGCGCCTCCGGATCGTACGCCTGTTCGTGAGCCTCGCGCTCCTCGAGTTCGTGAAAGTACTGGCCGCTCTCCAGCCCCGCCTCGGTGGCAACCTGGAGTACCGAGGCGAGGCCCTGCTCGACGGAGGATTGAGGTGTGGAGCCCGTCTGGCGGACCATTTCCGTGTCCATGGCCGGAGCGGGATGGACTGCGAATGCCGCGACCCCGGTCCCCTCCAGCTCTTCCGCCAGGTCCATGGTGAAGAGGATCTGGGCCAGCTTGCTTCGGCCGTAGGCCGCCCCTCCCTGGTACCCCTCGTCCATGTCCAGGTCGGCGAAGTCGAGTGTCTGCTGGTTCCGGGAGGTGACGTTCACGATCCGGGAAGGTACGCCTCTCTCAAGGAGGGGGAGGAGCTCCCGGGTCAGGAGGTATCCGGCCAGGTAGTTGACCTGAAACCGGAGTTCGTATCCGTCCTGGGTAAGGACGCGCTCGTGGCCGGGCGAGCCGGGCCCGACACCGGCGTTGTTCACGAGTACGTCCAGGCGATCGTAGTGGGCTCGGATCTCCTGCGCCAAAGCCGACACCTGGGCCAGCTCGCCGAAATCGGCCAGGAAGAGACGAGCCGACCCGCGACCGTCCGCTTCAATCGCGTCCACCACCTCCTGGCCCCGCTCTTCGTTGCGACCGTGCACGATGACATGGGCCCCCCACGTGCCCAGTTCCAGAGCGAGTTCCCGCCCAAGACCGTCGGTGGAGCCAGTGATGAGTACGACCGGACGATCATCCGGAGTGACGGAGGAAAATGGCGAATGAGCCTGGGCCTCGAGGAGTGCGGGGCTCGAAACCAGAAAGCCGAGCAACAGCAGGCCCAGCCCCAGAAGCCCGTGCATCAGGAGTCCTGGAACCGGAACCCCTGAGGTCGGAAACCTCGAAGCCCGCAGCCTACGGAGCAGAGAACCGATCAGGGAGAGATCGGAGCCGGGAACCTGCGAGTTGCAACGACGCATCAAGGATTCGGGGGCTAAGGTGGAAAAGGGTTCGGGACCCGCGAACGGCGAAGGACCGATGTGAGCCCTGAGACACGACGCCAAACCAATTTCAGGACCCGATTAGAATACTGTGAGAATGAGGGGTCTCGCCAGACGGAAGCAATGTGTTTTTATTATAGAGCGGGCGTGCTCGAAGCCGAAATCCGCTCACCCCTGGCGCGCGGCCACACCTTCTCGAGCGACCGTACCTCAGCTATCCACCGCACCTTCTCGATCGACCGCTCGTCCTGAACCAATCTCCCGCCCCTCCGGATCGAAGAACCGGACCCCCCCGTCGGGCCCTCGTCGCACCCCGAACCCGTCCTCGTGGACCCGTCGGTGATGAAACCGGCAGAGCAGGACCACGTTGTCGAGGGTGGTCTCCCCGCCATCGGCCCAGTGAACGAGGTGATGGCCCTCGGTGAACCGGAGCCCGCAGCCCGGGAACCGGCACCCCCCATCCCGAACCTGCAGCGCCTGCCGCAGCGCAGGCGGAAAGGTCCGGGTGCGCCGTCCCACATCGAGGACCGAGCCGTTGTCGCCAGTGGTGACCTTCACGACGCCCCCACCGCAGCTGAGACGCCGGGAGGTTTCAGCTGAAACCCGGGTCCCGTCCTCCAGATGGGACCGCCCAACCTCCCCATCGGCCTGGAGGGTGCCCCGGTCCACATGGAGCCAGTGGGCGCAGGACCGGTGCCCTTCGGCCTTCCACGCCCCTCGACGTAGCCACGGCTATGCCTTCGACGAACCGCCTACGATGGAGAGCCCCCTTACGCTCCCAACGGTGGCGCCCTGTACTTGTTCAACATCCTTCTATGGGGATGGGGCCGGAGAGGCGAAGTCTCCTCAACCCCTCCGCTTTCGACCCGGACGCTCGTCGCCCTACCGCTGACCGTACCCCGCACCTCGCCCCATACACCGCACTGGACTCCGCCACCCGAACCCCCATGACACCCCTACCAAGTGCAAGACATACAATGACTTGTACAAATATCACGAGGGGGTTTTCGGCCTCGAGAATCGCCGCAGGAGGAGAAAAGCGGACCTCGGAGGTCTCAGGGGTGAGGGGTGGTCCAGCCAGGACCCCACAGCGGGCACGGAGGGGGATCCAGAGCCGCGCCAGCGACCCATCCCGGCCCTCACCCCCCTTGTCCGAAGCGGGTTCAGCATCCGTCATGCCATGTCGGGCTCGGGGTGCCTCGGATGTTCGGAGCCCATCCGGGCCGGACACGCGTGGAGAATCAACGCGCCCGCCCTACGGGTGAGGCATGAGAATGCGTTACAGGTGGAACGTGCCACACAGCACTCATTGATCGTGGATGAGAACGACCGGGGGGGCGACCGCATCTGAGGCGCCCAGATACTCCCGGTCCGTAAGCCGGCGTCTCTGGGCGAAGGCTCCGAACCCGATCCAGCCTGATCGAACCAGCGACCGCCCGTCCGGTCCGATCTTCCTCTCATTCCACGGAGAGCCGGGAAGAGTCGACGTCATCCCGGAATCGAAGGCCGGCCCCCACGCGGCGGTCGCTCCTGTTCTTCAACAGCCTCTTAGAGTCTACGCCGAAACCTTCCAGGAATACGAGGACCACGGAGACATCGTCCAAGGGCAGGGACGGCTGCGACACCCACCGGGGCCCCGCAGCCGTCCCACCCCACCATTCAGCTGATCGCAGGCGCGCAGGGGCTCGACAACCCGCGAGCGGAGCATTCGTTGGCCGGAACGATCATGTGCTCGAAGAGCGAGTCGCCCGGTCGGTCCAGCGGAAGCGTCGAAAGCCGGTTGTATCGCCGGGCGTCGATCCACCGCGTGCCCTGCGTCCACATCAGGGAGTACGTGCGGTTGTACAGCAGCTCCGTCACGAAGTCTTCGCTGCCGCTCCCAGCGGTCACCCCGGCGGGTGCCAACCCCCCGGCATGAAAACGGACCAGATTCAGATCGTCGATGGCTCCCGGTCGATCCCCTGTGTTCCAGCGGATCTCCGACCTGAGCAACAGGAGTTCCTCGTTGACGATTCGGGGGATGGGCGCGCCCAGGTTCGCCACGGCCGGGTTCGCGGGGTTGTTGAAAAGGGTGGGTTTGTGCGTCCCGATGAGGTCGTTCAGGTTCCGGGTCCGACCGGCGTCGGAGACCTTGCTCAGAAGCCGCCGGTCCGCACTTCCGTCAGGTTGGAACTGCGCCCCCGACAGGAGAGAGGGATGCACCCAGAGCCGGTCGTTCGACAGCGGCTCGCTCACCGGGTTGGCCGGTTCCCCGGCAGCCGATGAATATCCGAAGTACACGCCTGCGGCCAGACTCTCCGGCAGCCCCCCCGTCGTCACGAACGAAGCCTCCATGGCTGTCGACGCCTGGCCCCAGCAGGCCGTGCAGCCCACGAAGGTGGCTCGGTGTACGAGCACCTTGGCGGCCAGGGCCCGATTGAACTGGGCGAAGGTGGTCGGAGTGTCGAATCCGGCGTATCCCGGTGCCACCGTGAAGGGGAAGGACGCTCCTCCCGCCTGAAGGTCGGCCAGCGCCTCGTCCAGGAGGGCTGAAACCGTCTCCAATGCCGCGGAGAAGCTCACGAAGGGTGCCGGTTCTGCCGTGATGGGGCGATCCACATCCAGGGGGATCCCATGCTGGCCCGTTCGAACGGCCAGCCGGTGGAGGTGAGAAGCCTTCATCGTCTTGGCGAACCCCGCCGATGCCCTCCGCTCTACATCGGAAAGACCAGAGGTACTCGGCAGCGCTTCCAGATACGTATTGATCGTGCGGATGGCCGAATACTGACCCTGCCAGATCCCCGAGTTCCTCCCCGTGGGATCCTGAGGCCCCCGGATCTGCTCGCCGGTCTCCCGCGGATCATTGCCCAGGAGGTTGTAGCCCTCCCGTCCATAGAGGGCGTAGAACTGGATCTCAGTGCCCACGTCGTTGAAGCTCTGGGCAAAGATCCCCGTCGCCGCACGGGCCATGACCTCCCGGGTGGGTGATCCCGTCAGGGTCTCCACCGTAGGAGCATTCGTGTTCAACACGTCCAGGTCGCCGCAGGCCGTGGCGCCAAGGACCATCAGGGAGGCCACCGCAAAGCGCCGTCCCCCCAAACCACGCCCCTCGCTGGGGGCGATATCGATGCGATTCATGGTCAGAACCCCACGGAGACGTTGAAGAAGACGCTGCGAGAAGGCGGATAGGGAGCGATGTCCAGGTTATTGCGGACGGCTGCAGCGCCGAAGTTGGCCACCTCCGGATCCAGCCCGCTGTACTCGGTCCACATGAAGAGATTCCGAGCCGAAAGGCCCATGCGGATATTCCTGGCTCCAAGCCCCAGAGCATCGGTGTACCGCTGCGGGACGTCCACATCCAGCGACACCTCGCGGACCTTCACGAACGAGGCATCCTCGATGTAGGGGGTGATCACCCCCTTCAGGTACCCGTCGTAGCGGGCAGCCCACTCCGGGCTCCCCCAATCCTTCGCGTTTCGCCCGTCGTCGAGGAGGAACTGGGTCAGGTTGATCACGTTCCCACCCTGCTGCCAGTCCACGACCACCCCAAGACTCACCATCCGGTAGGTCACGTCGTTGATGAAGCCCATCCGGAAGTCGGGGGCGGTGTTCCCGAGCTGGCTCAACGCGCCCGCCCGATTCCCGCTCTCGTCGTAGTCGAAGCCGATGAGTTGCGTGATGGGGCGACCCACCTCGATCCGTGTACGCCCCAGGTTTCCGAACCCCGAGGCCGCCGGGAAGAAGGGGGGCAGTCCGGCCAGGTCCACCACCTCGCTGGTGTAGCGCGTGAAGGTGTTCCGACTCACCCATTGCACATCGCCCGTAAGGATCGGGGTGAAGCCCAGGCTCACCTCGATCCCCCGATTCTGGATCTCGCCTCCGTTGAAGATCTCGGTGGTGAAGCCCGAGGACGGGGCGGGCACCCGCTGGAGCAGCAGGTTCGTGGTGTTCCGGGTGAAGAGTGAGAAGTCCCAGGTCATCCGGCCCTGGAATACCTCCCCATCCACCCCTCCCTCCCACTCCTTCACTCTCTCGGGCTCCACACCGGCGAAGCCCGCCGTCGTGGAGACCGTCACGCCCTGCTGGCCGCCGAGCTGGGGAGTCCCCAGGTTCGTGAACTTCTGGCCGAAGAGGGGCTGGTTCCCGGTCTCTCCGTATGCGGCCCGGAGCTTCAGCTCACTACCCTGCCCCAGGAGGTTCTGAAAGCGGTACGATCCCGAGACCTTGGGGAAGATGAAGAACTGGTCGATGTCTCCGTTCACACTGCTCCGCTCGGCCCGGAGCCCGGCCAGGATCAGAAGTCGATCGTCCAGAAGGAAGAGGGTCTCCTGGGCGTAGAGCGCCAGGGTCCGCTCCTGGGTCAGATTCTCTGTGGCGGTCGTAAAGGTGCCCTGGTTCACGTTCCGCTGACCCGGAAGGAGGTTCTGGGTCCGGATCGAGAAGGTGTTGAGTCGCCGGTCTTCGTACTGGACTCCGAACGAGGTGGAGGCGGTGAATCCGCTGGCCAGCCATTCATGCACGGCGTTGGCGTTCCAGTTGTAGAAGAGGCTCCGGCCCCCGCTCTCCACCGATTCGCCCGGCAGGGCCTGCACCCGTTCGAAGAAGAGCTCGTTGGGGGTCCAGACGTCGTTACGCTGGTCGAATGCGTCGAGCCCTCCACCGACCACGAGCCGGAGTCGCTGGTTCCCGGCATCCACAGCCTGCCAGCCCAGGTTCACCCCCCCTGTGAAGCGGTTCGTCTCCTCCGCGTTCACACCCAGCTCGGTGAGCTGCAGCGGGTTGGACTGGACCCCTACCGTGGGCGTCGGAAAGGAGCCGTCATCGTTTCGCCGACTCAGGTCGATGAAGCTGGGGATGTAGGCGATGGCGTAGCCGTGGCACCCGTAGTTGTTGCAGTTGTTGTTCCACCCCCGATCGTTTTCCGAACGGGAGTAGTTGGCCGAGACGTTCACGTCGATGGCCGAGCCCAGCTCCTGATCGACGTTCACCCGCAGGCTCTGCTGGTCGGCGAAGGTCCCTCGCTCGGTCCCTTCGTCGTGCTTCCACTGCCCCGAGATGAAGTACCGGGTCGAGGCCGTTCCTCCGCTTACGTTGGCCAGCGTCTCATGGGACAGGCTCCGGTTGTCGTAGACCATCCCGTAATGGTCGAAGTAGGGGTTCTGGTTTCCCTGGAAGAAGGGAAGGGCCGCATCGCCGTATCGGACCTGCGCCGAGTCCGCCGTCCAGCGCCGGGTCTCCAGGAGCCGAAGGGGCGAGTAGACCCCGAAGCGCTGGGTGACGTTGGCCCGGGCCTCACCCTCCTGCCCCCGGACCGTGGTGATCACCACCACACCGTTCGACGCCTTGGAACCGTATATGGAGGAGGCCGCAGCCCCCTTCAGGATTTCGATGCTGGCAATGTCCGCGGGATTCAGGTCGGCGATCCGGTTCACCGGGTCGGCTTCGAGTGCGGGGCTGGCGGCATTGTTGGTGAATCCCCGCCCGCTGGGGATGGCCGCGTTGGAATAGATCACCCCGTCCACCACGAAGAGCGGATCGAACCCTCCGAGGAGGGTGCTGTTGCCCCGGACCTGCATCTGGATCCCACCTCCGGGAGCTCCGGAGTTCGTCTGGAGGTTGACCCCGGTCACCTTGCCTTGAAGGGCGTTGAGTACGGTGGGAGATGAAACTCGCCGAACGTCCTCGCCGGAGACATAGGCAATGGAGGTGGTGGCGCTGCGACGATCGATGGCGGTGGCCTGCCCCGTGACGACCAGCTCGCCCAACCGAAACACGTCGGGCGTCAGAGCCACGTCCACGGTGTTCTGGTCCGGACCCACGATCACTTCGAGAGGTGCGTAGCCGAAGGCGCTGATCTGGAGCCGTACCTCGCCGGCAGGGACCCGGAGGACGAAGGTACCGCCCTGGGTCGAAAAGGTGGGTGTCGCTCGAGCCGGTGCCAGAACGCTGATCTCTGCGCCCACGAGGGGCTGTCCCGACTCGGCCCGGGTGACCTGGCCCGTAATCTCGCGATCCTGCGCCGCCAGGGGAGGCGCGGCCATGGCCGTCATGGTCCCGACCAGCCAAAGACTTGCGGCCAGGGGGACAAGGGAGATAGACAGGGGAATACGCACGTCGCCTCCTCGAAAAGGGGGATTTGGGCTGGGAAGGTGGGGTCCCGGCACCGAGCTCGGGGGATGACCGAAACGGCCCTGCGATCGTGCGGGGGAGGTTCTACGGCATCCAGGACCGGTAGGGTGGGTCCCGGGTGCCATTCATCGCAGCGAGCTACTTGATCTTCAATAGTACGGTCCGCCGGTCCCGTCAAGGCATTTGTCACCTCTGCTCCCGGGACCGTTCAGCCGGGCTGTTCACCGCTGGAAATCCACCAGGGTGAGCGGCGAGGGGCCACCCCGGCCCAGCTCCTCGACCCGAGCTCCGAGGATCCCGTCCGAGCCTGCTCGAGGAGAGCTCCCAGAGTCGCTCCGGCACCCCGTCCACTGAATTTGACGGGATCCGACTCGATGGGTACTTTTGGCCCCCATCGACGGACGCTCTCCGGCGAGACGCCACCTTATTTCCAGGGACCGAACGCCATGGACCGAGGTCGGTCGCTCTCGACCGAAGGGAGCGCGCGCCTCCCCTCCCCCGTTCGATCCGCGGCCACGGCAGCCCTCATCTACACCCTGGCCGGCGGGTTGTGGATCGTCTTTTCGGACCACCTCCTCGCGGTTCTCGCTCCTTCTCCCGAGGCGTTCGCACGGCTTCAGACGTGGAAGGGCATCGGCTTCGTGGCCGTGACAGCCGGCATCCTGTTTCTGGTCCTTCAGCTCCAGTTCCAACGGAGGGCCGAGGCCGCTCGCCAGATCCGGGAGGGGGCTCAACGACTTCGACTTCTGGTGCAGAACACCCCTGTGGCGGTGGTGGAGTGGGACTCGGACTCCCGGGTGACCGGCTGGTCCGGCGTGGCCGAAGACCTCCTGGGGTGGTCGGCTGAAGAGGTGATGGGCAAAGGCCTGGGCGAGTGGCCCTTCGTCCACCCCGACGATCAGGCCGAGGTGGACCGGCTCGTGGAAGAGAACCGGCGGAAGGGAGCGAAGGGCTTCTTCTC
>SKKH01000083.1 GCA_007121555.1 Gemmatimonadota bacterium
GTACTGCGTGACCTCCTCCTCGCTCCCGTCCTCGTACCGGTGGTCGTGCTTCAGGCGGATGCCTTCGGCGGTCCGGGTCAGGATCCAGGTGCGGGAACGGTTCCAGCTTCCGTCCTCCTCGTCGCCCACATGGACCGGAATCCGGATCTCATCCGGATCGCACTGGCGCACATGCATGACGTACAGGTCGTCCACCCGCTCGAAGGCCTGTCCGCAGAGCTCCAGGATGGAGCTCCAGAAGGCGTCCTGTTCGGCGGGGAGCTCGTGCTCGGACTGGGAGAGGAGCTCCTGTTGCGCCGAGGCCGGGACGGCCGACCAGCCGAGGGCGAGGGCCAGGGAGAGGCTCAGGGACAGGGCGTGGTGGCGAAGAGGGGTCATGGTCTTCCGGTCTGGAGGTCGTCTGGAGGCCGCCCGATGCCCCGGGGTCCTTCAGGCTGGGTGCAGGGGGCTGACGCGTTCGGGCCGCCGGTTCATTCCGGAGCCGTATGAGTCTCCCCCTGCCCAGTGGTGCGAGTCAAGCCTTCCATGGAAGCCGGGATCTCGCATCCCGATCTCGAAGTCCGAAAATGGCGAGTCAGGGAAGGGGAGAGGGATTAGCTTTGAGATCATGCTTCCCGATCCCGACACCTGCTACCGGGCCCTCAGCGCCCGCGATCCTCGCTTCGACGGGGTGTTCTTCGTGGGCGTAAGGACCACCCGGATCTACTGTCGACCGGTGTGTCCGGCGCGGCTGCCCGGCCGGGACCGCTGCCGTTTCTTCTCGAGCCCGGGAGCGGCCGAGTCGGCGGGTTTTCGGCCCTGTCTCCGATGTCGCCCGGAGCGGGCTCCCGGTCGGTCCATCGTGGACTCCCGTCGTGGGCTGGCGGAGCGGGCCGAGGCCAGGATCCGTGCCGGTGGGCTGAACGGGCGGAGTGTGGACGAGCTGGCTCGGGAGCTCCACGTGGGCTCCCGGCAGCTCCGGCGGGCCCTGAAGCGGGAGTGCGGACTGCCTCCTGTGGCGCTGGCCCAGACCTACCGACTCCTCCTGGCGAAGCGACTCCTGGCCGAGACGGAGCTTCCCGTGAGCGAGGTCGCCTTCGCTGCGGGCTTCTCGAGCCTGCGACGCTTCAACGCGCTCATCCGCGATCGATGGCGGTTGACCCCGACGCAGCTTCGGAGGCGGGGTGGAAGCGGCCTCACGACAGGAGAAGGAGAGGGGGAGGGCTCCGTCCCTCGGCCCGCCGCCGTTCACCCGGCCGCCACCGTGTCTCTCACCTTGGACTACCGGCCCCCCTACGAATGGAATGCCCTCCTCGACTTCCTGGCGGTCCGGGCGGTCCCGGGGCTCGAGATCGTGGAGGGAAGGGGAGCCGAGGCCCGCTACCTTCGGACGCTGAGGGTCGATGGTCACCGGGGGTGGGTGTCGGTGGCCCCCTCGCCGGACACCCCGAACGCCCTTGAGGCCCAGGTCTCCCTCTCGCTCCTCCCGGTACTGATGGAGGTCCTGGATCGACTCCGGAGCCTCTTCGACCTGGACGCCGAACCCGAGGTAGTGGATTCGCATCTCACCCGGGACCCGAAGCTGGCTCCGCTGGTGCGTCGGCGTCCCGGCCTCCGGGTGCCCGGTGCCGCCGATCCCTTCGAGGTGGCCTGGCGGGCGGTCCTGGGTCAGCAGGTGAGTGTGGCTGCGGCCCGGACCCTGGCAGGGCGCGTGGTCGCCGCCTTCGGATCGACGGTGGCGCCAGCTGAAGGAATGCCGTCGGGGCTCAGCCAGGAGCCCGTAGACCCTGGGGCGCTGGCCGCGGCCACGGAAGCCGAACTGGTGGGCCTCGGCCTCACCGGTGCCCGGGCCCGGTGCCTGCGTGCGCTGGCCGCCGGTGTCGCCGAGGGAACGATCCAGCTCTCTCCCGGAGTGGACGTGGCCGAAACGACCGGTGAGCTACTGCAGATCCCCGGCATCGGTCCCTGGACCGCGGGCTACATCGGGCTTCGCGCACTCCACTGGCCCGATGCGTGGCCGGTGAACGACCTCGTGCTACGGAGGGCCCTGGGCGACCCCTCTCCGAGCGAACTCCGGCGCAGCGCCGAGGGCTGGCGGCCCTGGCGGGGCTACGCCACCCTTCACCTCTGGAACTCCCTGAACGACAGGAGCGACCCATGACCTCCGGCGTGCGCTACCATCATCATCCCACCCCGGTGGGCGACCTGCTCCTCACCTGGAGCGGAGGAGCCCTCACGGGCCTTCATTTTCCGACCTCGGAAGGGGACCAGGGGGAGAGCCCGGAAGGTACTCCCGATCCCGCCCCCTTCGACGCGGTCCGCCGGCAGCTCGACGAGTACTTCACCGGCGACCGACGCCGCTTCACGCTGCCCCTGGCACCCCGGGGAACGGCCTTCCAGATGAAGGTCTGGGCGGCGCTCCGCGAGATCCCCTACGGCCGGGCGGTAAGCTACGGCGAGGTCGCTCGACGAATCGGCTCGCCCCGCGCCGTTCGTGGGGTGGGCGGAGCCAACGGCCGGAACCCCATCGCCATCGTGATCCCCTGCCACCGGGTCATCGCCGCCGACGGGTCGCTGGGCGGCTACGGCGGGGGGGTGCACCGGAAGCGCTTCCTCCTGGGGCTCGAGGGGTGGGCGCCGCTGGACGCTCCGATCAGCGGTGGACCCGCACTCCGATGAAGAGCGTCCGGGGGAGGCCGGGAAGGGCACCCGCCGGCCGCCGGGCCGCCACGTAGCGGTGGTCGGCCAGGTTCTGCACGCCCGCATGGATTGCCACGTCTCCCGCTGTGGGGAGGGTGTACTCCCCCTGGAGGTTCACGATCAGGTGCCGGTCGGTGGACTCGAGCTCGACGACCGGCCCCTGGCCTGCTCGAGTGCGCATGGCGCTGGCGCCCCGTCCGGTCACGGACACCCGCCAGTCCCCCTCTTCGATGGCGAGGCTTCCTGAGCCCTGGTGGGTCGGAAGGTAGGGAAGGTGGTCTCCCCGCTCGACCGTGCCCCAAGGTCCGAAGTCGCTCCGAAATGCCGTCTGGAAGGTGGCCCGGGTGTAGGTGTAGGCCAGGCTGAAGGGAAGTCGGACCGGGAGGTCCAGGGGTGCGGCCAGGTCGTAGTCCAGGGAGGTCTCGATTCCCAGGGTGTGGACCTCGCCTCCATTGAAGAGGCGTCCGACCCCCGAATCACCGGTGGCCAGGGTGGCTTCTCCCAGGATGTTCCGGTAGTCGCTGAAGAAGCCCGTGAGTTGAAGCGCCAGCCCCCGGCTCCGGAGCCGGGATCCGACCTCGTAGTTCACGCTCTCTTCGGGTCGGGTTTCCTCGGCGGCCCCGGGTCCCGGCGGTCCGAACCCCTTGTGGACTCCCCCGAACAGGTGGAACGAGGGTGTGACGGCGAGGGTGGCGCCCAGACTCGGGATCACGGAGGACACGGTGAGCTCGCGCACGTCCGAGGGAGCCGAACGGTCGGGATCCTCAGTGGAATAGTCGGTGCGGGTCAGGCGAATGTGCTCCCAACGTGCGCCGGGCACGAGGGTGAGGCGCCCGATCTCGATCTCGTCCTGGGCGTGGAGCGACAGGGCGCGGGCGCCGCTCACCCGGTTGGCCTGGGCGCCAGGGGTGCCCTCGGA
>SKKH01000148.1 GCA_007121555.1 Gemmatimonadota bacterium
CACGTGGTGGACTCGGACATGGTGGGGCTCGCCCCCATGTTCGCCGAGGAGGCGGTGGAGAAGCTTTCGGCCCGATCGGTGGATCCGGGCCTCTACGACCTGATCCTCCTGCCCAGCCACCTGGGTCTCACCCTCCACGAGACCATCGCCCACCCCACCGAGCTGGACCGGATCATGGGGTTCGAGGCCAACTACGCCGGGACCTCCTTCATCAGCCCCATCGAGGACTATCTGGGCCAATTCCAGTACGGCCCGGAGTTCATGAACATCGTGGGAGAGCGCTCGGCCGAGGGCGGACTGGCCACCGTGGGATGGGACGACGAGGGGGTCCAGCCCCAGAGCTACCACATCGTGAAGGACGGGATCCTCAACGACCTCCAGACCACCCGGGAACAGGCGCTCTGGCTGCAGGACTGGTACCGGAGCCAGGGTCGGGAAGTCCGCTCCCACGGCAACTCCTACGCCCAGTCCTGGGCCGACGTCCAGTTCCAGCGGATGCCCAACATCAACCTGGAGCCCTATCCCGACCGGGACGTCACCCTCGACGAGCTCATCGATGGGGTGGAGCGGGGGATCATCATCGATGGCCGGGGATCCTTTTCCATCGACCAGCAGCGCTACAACTCCCAGTACGGGGGCCAGACCTTCCGGGAGATCCGGGACGGCCGGGTGGTGGGGATGCTGAAGGACGTGGCCTATCAGATCCGGACGCCGGAGTTCTGGAACGCCATGGATCTGTGCGGGGGCGAGAGCACGTACTTCATGTACGGGACCGTGGGAGACGCGAAGGGCCAGCCGGCCCAGTCCAACGCCATCACCCATGGGTGTCCCGCCACCCGCCACCGGGACATCACCGTGATCAATACGGCCCGGGACGTCTGAACTCCGTAGGTCGAGGGGCCCCGGGGCGGCCCTGACTCCAGGAGTACGACCCGCCGGCGGAGAGATCCCAGGTCTTCCCTCAGCGCCGGGCGCACGTCGAAAGGGTGGCCGGAAACCAAACGGGCCGTCGTCTCGTAGGATCAGATACGGACACGGACGCACGCCGGAGCGGCATCCTGGGCCGTGCCCTTCCTGCCCCGAACCCGGAGTCGAGCCATGTGGGAGCAGCTTCCTGAGATCCTTCCGTTCATGATCCCGATCCTGGGGATCCTGCTGGGCTTCATCGTCGTGGGTGCAATCTTCATCGTGCATCCGCTGGTGAAGGTCCTCAACCGGTGGGTCGACACCCAGGAGAAGCTCGACGGCCGGGGGGCCGACGAGAGAATCCAGATGCTCGTGGAGCGGGTGGATTACCTGGAGAGCAGGGTGCTCACTCTGTCGGAGGCTCGGGCCTTCGAAGCTGAACTTCGTTCCCCGAAGGACTGAGGCCGACCCGAGGAGTGAGAGGAGACCCGGTGGGCGTACCGAAAGGGTCCGGTCCGGCTCGAAATGGAGCGGGTCCCGCGGGTGGACCTTGGCGTGGCCGCGTCTGGATGGCGCTGCTCCTGGGCGGAGCCGTGATGGCGGGGGCCGCGTCTGCGAGTGGGCTTCCAGCCGGCTCCGGAGACCCGGTCGATCCGGCCCCAGTGGATCCCACGCAGGCCGAGCTCGGTGTGGAGGTGTCGATCGTCCCGGACACCCTTGCGTTCGACGGCTACCGCCTGGTCCTCCACCAAGGTCCGGCGGGAGAAAGGGTGGACGCCGAGGCGGCCCGAAGGGTGGCGGAGACTCTCGACGAGCGCCGGCCCCGGATCCGTGCCTTCCTGGATGAGGCGTGGGGCTCGAGCGAGCGATCCAGTCCGGCACCGGACATCGAGGTGCACCTCCACCCCACGCTCGAGACCAAGGCCCTGGCCACCGGCGAGATGTCGGTCGCCCATGTGGATCATGACGCACGTCAGGTCCACTTCTCCATGCAGGAGGGCCTGGAGGGGTTCGGCCTCGCCTTCGAGGCCATGGTGGCCGTCCGGGACCATCTCTATGGTGCGGGTCCCGGGCGGTCTGGAGATCCTGATGGGCCGGAGGGGGCGGAGGCCCCGCCCCGGGCCCTCGAGGTGGGGCTGGCCGTCCACCTCTCCGACGGATGGCTCGGGGCCGAACCGGAGGAGTGGGTGGGCCGGCTGTGGCGGGCTCGCTTGGTGCCTTCCCTCGAGCGCCTCATGGACGACGACCTCTTCTCCGCCGGTTCCATGCTCGCCCACCCCGCCATGGCTGCCGTGCTGGTGGACTGGCTCGTCCAGGAGCGGGGGAGCGAGGGCTTCGCCGAGGTCTACGGAGCCGGCCCCCTCGCCCCGCCCGAGTTGGAGGTGATGGAGCCGGGATGGACGGCCCACCTGGCCGGGTTGGGTTCCGCGGCTCCGCCGCCCGGCCCGGCTCCAGGTCCTCCGGATCCCCCTGCGGCCTTTCGTCAGGGCTTCAACTTCGCTCACGAGGGATACCAGATCTACAACGGGTACGGCTCCCGCGAGGCCCGGGTGTCTCTGGAGCGGATGGCGGGATTGGGCTCGAACGCAGTGGCCATCGTGCCCTACACCTTCCTCAGGGATCCCTCCCTCCCCGGCCCCCTGACGATTTCGAACCGTGTCGGTTCGGAGAACGACGCCGCAGTCCTCAACTCGGCGCTGGCGTCCCGGGAGCTGGGTCTATCCGTGCTACTCAAGCCCCACATCTGGCTCCGGGGGAGCTGGCCCGGAGAGGTCCGGATGGAGTCGGAGGAGGCGTGGGACCTCTTCTTCGAGGAGTACGCCCGGTGGATCGGGCACTATGCCCTCATGGCCGAGGCCTACGGGCTCGAATCCTTCTGCATGGGCAACGAGATGTCCGCAGCCGCCCTGGAGCAGCCCCACCGGTGGCGGGAGCTGGCCGGGCGCATCCGGGAGGTGTACCGCGGAGAGCTGGGGTACTGCGCGAACTGGGGCGAAGAGGTGGAGAGCCTCCAGTTCTGGGACGCGGTGGACTTCATCGGGGTGAGCTTCTATTACCCCCTCGCCTCCGGCTCCCGGCCATCGGATCGGGCGCTGGTCCGGGAGGCGAACCGGGTCCTGACCCGTCTGGAGGAGCTGGGACGCTGTCACGATCGTCCCGTGCTGCTCACCGAGGCGGGATTCGCCAGCAGCCCAGCTCCCTGGCGGGAGCCGTGGACCGAGACCAGGGGAAGCGAGGCCCAGGTGGCCCTCGACGACCAGGCTCGGGCCTATCGTGCGCTGATCCAGGCGCTGGGCGGCAGGGAAGAGATCGCCGGGGTGTTCTGGTGGAAGTGGCCCACCGTGGGGCCCCGGGATCCGGACCGCCATCCCGGGTTCACTCCCGCCGGCAAGCCTGCCCAGGAGGTGATTTCCCGGTGGTTTGGTCCTGCGGTGCCTTAGCGCTGGTATTCCGCGAGTGAGAACTACCCAGGTCCCCGGTCTCTCAGCAGGAAGGGGATCACCCCTACCCCGACGCTCGGGTGCCGACCGTCTATCACACCCGGGAGTTCAGAGGTCCGCGCGGAGCGCACCTCCTGGTATGCGCGTTCGGCCCAGTCCGA
>SKKH01000154.1 GCA_007121555.1 Gemmatimonadota bacterium
CCGGAAGAGTTGGGGTTGTGGGACACGCCGCAGTTCAAGTTCAACGTGGTGCTGAAGGTATCGAGGGGCGAGAAGTCGGAGGCAGAGGTGGCCCCCTTCGCACGCCTCTTCCGTAAGGGGGAGAGACCGGCGCTCGCGCGCCAACGACGGCTCCGTGGCTTTCAGCTTCAAGCCCCGCCTGCCATGGAGTTCCCATTCTCACCCGGAGGCGACCATGCTCCTCATTCCCCCCCTGCCGATTTCTGTCGGTCTGCTCCTTCTCACGATCTTCGGCATCAATCCTCCCAACCCCGTTCCCCCCGACCCCGTGGCCCAGGACCGAGCGGCCATCGAGGCCCTCCGGGCCGAGTGGGTCACTCACTACAACCTCCACCATCCCGACATGGTGGCGGCCCTCTACACCGAGAACGCCTCCATCACCAACGCTGCCGTGTCGGTGACCACCGGACGGGCGGCCATCGAGGCCAGCCTGCGCGAGGACATGCAGGGGTCACCCACCATCGCGATCACCTCCGGCGACGTGAGGCTCTTCGGAGACCAGGCGGTGACGTGGGGCACATGGGCGGTGGAGGCCACGGGACCGGCGGGGGACCCGATGGCGGCGTCCGGGGCGTACCTCAACTACCTGAAGCGGGTGGAGGGAGCCTGGCGGATCGCGGGGAACGTCTCCAACTACGACTCCCCCCGCCCCGCCGAATGGGCCTGGGGAGAGGGCTCCGAGGCGCCTCCGCTGGAGAGCCGGATGACCGATCTCATCCGGGACTACGAGACCCGCTGGAACCGCAGTAATCCGGGTGGGGTGGGCGACCTCTATGTGTCGGACGCCGTGGCGGCCCGCGCCGATCAGCCGGTCCTCCATGGGCGCCCGGCCGTAGCCCGATCACTGCGGGAGCAGATGGACGCTGCACCCACCACCATCAAGATCCATGGGGTCGGGACCACCGACCTGCAGGAGGGGTGGGCGCTGGACTTTGGATGGTACGAGCTGGCCCCCGCGGAAGGGGGTGAGACGGTTCGGTGGGGGGTCTACGCGTCGCTCGTTGAGCGGATCGAGGGAGGTGAATGGCGGGTGCGGTGGAACCTCTCGAACGGGCGGCCGGCTGGCGGGATGTAGCCCTGGTCGGTCGGATTCCCCACGCCCCCAAGGAATGCGGAGGGCCGGGTCAAGGCAGGGGTTACTGTTGGAGGAGCATGTGTCCCGGGTCCTCAAGCGGGCTCGGGTGGCGTGGGACTCGGTGATGGCGGGCGGGAATGGAGTTGACCCCTCCCCATACTCCGCGCCACGATCCAGAAGGAACTCGGGATCAGCCATCTCGATCGAACCACACAACCCGTCGCCTGAGATGGGGGTCGCTCCAGTTTCAACCAGCTTTGGGATTGCCTCCAACAGCCCGCAACAGGTGGTCCCGCAGCAAGAGGCGGCCCCGCGGATGGGCTACCAGTGGGATCCGGTGGGCCGTTCAAGGGGACAACGGGGACCGGGTGACGGTCTGGCGCACTCTCTTCGCCGAGTGGGGATTGGCCGTGTACGACGTCCGGGCACACCACGGGCCAAGGCCCCTCCTGTTTCCGGTGTTCCGTCGGCCGGGGTCATGGGCGCGCCACCCATGCATGGAACCTTCCCCAACCGACTCACCCAGGAGTGACCCTCTCCACCGTCGTCCCACCAACCTTCAGGGGCGCGCGGTGACCACCGTGATCCGCGTCTCCCGCGTCATGCTGCAGAGCTCGTAGAACTGGGCCATGACTTCCGGAACATCCCGGTTCATGTGGTTCAGGACCTGGCCGATGGCCCGGCGGTAGTCCTCCACCCGCTCCGCGATGTAGTACGTGTGGTAGTTGTACTCATCCCGGAACTCCCCGTTGAACTGGCCCCATCCGATCAGCTGGCCCGCCTCCGTCAACCGGGTGAGCGGTGCCTCGATGAGCTGGAGCGCCACTTCGTTGACCTCCTCCAGGCGGGGGAAGGAGCAGCGCCATGAAGCCAGCACCATCACGTCCCCGGGCTTGAGAAGACTCTGGGCCGGGACCACCCCATCGAGCTCCGGGCTCACTGCGAGCGGGACCGGGGGAGCCCCGTTCGATGGAAGATCCGTTTCGCCCTGCAGGGCGTCGGCTCCATCCCTGGCCGGACCATCTCTCGGGAGTAGGAGCATTCCTCCCAACACTCCCAGAACAACGAGGACCATCCATCCGGGCCTGGCTCGACCACGGCGGGAAAGGGAGGGAAGGTCCCCTGGCGTGAAGCGTTTATGGAAGCGCATACGAACCTCCTGTGCGGTAGGAGTCGCCGTCGTTCCGTCCCCTCGCATACCGGGCTCGAGGGGTAGATCGGAACGAGGCAGGGTGGCGCGCCTCATGTCCTCCATGATACGGACGCCCCTTCCGGAACGCCACGAAAACACGGGTGCCGGTGGGCATCGCCAGCCGAGGGGCCCGGGAAGGCTCCCCGGACCAGTCTTGGGACGGGAAAGCTATTGAACACACCGCGTAGTAGAAGTTCTGGACTCGCGGAGCGCCCGTCCTTCACCGTCCCTCCAATCCTCGGTTCTTCGGACGCCGGATGCACCGCCGCCAACCGAGTCATTGAGCAGCGGAGTGGATCGCGGAGTCGAGATCGGTCCAGAGGTCTTCCGCGTCCTCGATCCCAACGCTCAGTCGCAGCAGAGATGGCGGGAGGTGGTCCTGCCCTGGGATCGCAGATCTGAGTTCCATCTGTACCGAACTCAGGACTCCGGGACGTGGTGAGGAGTGTGGATCTGTCGGATGCCCCGATCTCTTCACGTTGCATCCGGTTGTGAGCGTGAAGCGAAGACGGCTGAGTCGGCAGATCTCCCAGGAGGTGTGTCCGTTCAACGTACGGTTCGCGGAGCCTGCGGCCGCCGCCGGCTGACCCCGAGGGTCAGCTCCGAGCGTCGGCCAGACCCGAGACGAGGTCGGTCATGAGCTCGGCCACCTCCTGGCTGGACAGGCCCTCACGGGTGAGGGAGCGCCAGGTGGTGAATCGCAGCGCGTGCCCTACCACGGCCCGCACGAGCCTCTGGGTGCCTTGGTCGGTGCCCCAGCCGGCCGCCAGCCCCCCGGCGGTCTCCGCCATGTAGTCCCAGAAGGGCGCCAGGACCTCCTGCAGAGCCGAAACCTTGTGCTCGTCTCGAAGGACCTGGGCGAGCATCTCCTCTCCATCCTCGAAGTACGTATAGAGGGATCGCAGTGCCACCCTCAGTCTCCGGCGGGGATCCTCGATGCCGGTCCAGACGGAGGGGTCGGGCGGTGGGTGCTGCTGGCCCCAGTGGGCCGAGCATCCGTGGATCAGGGCTCGTTCATCGGGAAAGTGCCGGTACACGGTGAGGCGCTGCACGCCGGCCCGTTGCGCGATGGCCGTGATCGTGGTGTCGGCCGGCCCCACCTCCTCGTGGAGCTCCACCACTGCCTCCAGAATCCGTTCTCGTGCAGGCTTCTTTGTCATGAGCAAACATAGGTGTTCACAAGAATATTGACAAG
>SKKH01000067.1 GCA_007121555.1 Gemmatimonadota bacterium
CAGTTGAAAGCCCGTCAGCGCGCCGAGCGCGAAGGCTGGCACGAGTTCATTTCCCTTCGAATCCACCGCGCGTTGAGCTGGCTGGATCGCGCCGAGCGCTGCGAGGACGACGACGGTCGCTTCGTGTTCCTGTGGATCGCGTTCAATGCTGCTTATGCCAACGAGACCGGGCAGATCCGCATTGTCGAAAGCCAGCGCTTCGGGGACTTCCTGCGCCGGCTGGCAGACCTGGACGGCGAGGGACGACTTGCCGGGGTGATCTGGAAGAATTACCCGGGTGCCATCCGGGTGCTGCTGGAAAATCGCTACGTGTTTCAGCCCTTCTGGGACCATCTCAACCTGCTGCCCGACAGCGAGGACTGGGAGGAACGTTTCACGAAGGCCAACAAGGCAGCCAACCAGGCCCTGGGCCGGCGTGATGTTGGCACCGTACTGGGCGTGGTCTTTGCGCGCCTGTATACCTTGCGCAACCAGCTCATGCACGGCGGTGCGACCTGGAACAGCTATGTCAATCGCGATCAGTTGCGTGATGCCAACGCGATCCTGGGCGAACTGGTCCCGCACGTCATCGAGATCATGATGGACAACGCCTTCGAACACTGGGGTGAAGCCTGTTACCCGGTGAGATAGATCGGGGTTGGATCACACCGGATTGTCGACCCCAGGGCTTTGATTGATCCTTGATATGAATTCAGCGGTCGTTTTGGCCTGACCGTTCGTGTGCGACGTTCGGTGACCGGGGGCCATATGATCATGGTCGGAAGGTGGTCATGGGCGACATGGACCTCAATGGCCACGCGTTGCGTGCTCGTGCCATGAATTGCCTGCTGTATAAATAAGAGGAGTAGCGATATGCCTAACGGCGGACCTGACAACTGCAGCAACTGCCTGCACAACCGTGCGTTGCGTGAAGCGGAAAGCCTGGGGATTTCCGGGCCGGTGGCTTTCATCAAGCACAGCTACTGCTCGCTGCGTGGGGTCGACATCACGCGACCGTTCTGGACCTACTGTGCCAACGTCACTGCGCATCGGTATCGTTCCGATGAACGTCCTCGTGGGCCGATCTTCTCGTCCGGTCTTTACGAGGGCTACGTGCGCATTCCCTGGCATGACGATACCGAGCCGCAGATCGAAGTGCCGGCGACCTGTGTGCTCTGCGGCCGAGAGGTGGATTCGGGCATCACGATCGAGGACGACGAAGTTGTTCACGGCTTCTGCACCAACCGCCATTACGTGGAGTGGTGGAAAGGCCATCATGCCGACGGTCGCATCGATTCGGAAGCATTCCAGTCTCCGGAGGAACGATTTGATTCGAACGAATGATTTCAGGGGTTGCGACATTCGATGACCGGGGGCCATGTGATCATGGTCGGAAGGTGATCAAGGAGTGTTGGCCATGGGCAGGTTGAGGAAGCGTTTCAGGAGTGATGAGTTCGTCGGTTCGTTTGCCGGAACCACGGGGGGGACCCTGGAAGACCCGGCGATTGCCGGGTATGGGTCGCGACTGCGCCAGTGGATGTTGAGATTGCTGTGCGACTGTGGTGCCGTCTGGAGTGAAGACTTCTCACATAACCGGTTCATCGCGGATACGAACAGTCTGTTGCCGGTACCGGAGGACATCGAAGACGAAAAAGGGTTGGCGCAACATTATTACAGGCTCAAGGAGAAGCATCTGACCGGCCTTGCACCCGTGGACGGGATCATGGCCAATAACCTGCAAGTGCTCGAGAGGGGGTTGCGCTTGAGCGAGATCGACAAGGATATCCTCGCCGTACTGGTGCTGTATCGTGCCTTGGCACCGTTCGAACACCTGGTGGATGTTGCCTTTCCCAGGGTGGATGCTGGACGCCTGGCCTGGCAGTTGTCGAGCATGCTGGGATACCCTCACAAGGAGATCGAGCGCGCCCTTCATCCTGCATCGGTATTGACTACTGCCGGGCTGGTTCGCCTGGATGAAACAGCCGTTGGCATGGGCATTCCCCTGATACTGGAAATCAATCGCCGGGTCCTCAGGCTGCTCACCCACACCGCGTTCGACGTGCAGGATCTGCTGCAGTATGCGGCTCGTACCTGCCGCTCGTCCGGGCTGCAGCTGGAAGATTTTGATCACATGAGCGAGCAACGCGACCTGGTCATCAGCTACCTGGATGCCGTTCGCAGTCGCAAGCACCGTCCTGCCTCCATTCTTTTCGACGGCCCACCCGGGGTGGGCAAGAGTGAACTGGCCAGGCTGGCAGCTGCCCACCTGGGTTTCGATGCCTATGAGATCAACGAAGTGGACTCGGACGGTGACCCGGCCATGCCGGGGGAACGCGTCCAGTTCCTGCGTATCTGTCAGCGCCTGGTGGAGCGAGGTGACAACGGGCTGATCATCTTCGACGAGTCCGATGCCGTGCTGGGTGGGCACCTGGATGATCATCGCCGTGCCCTGCGCAGCACCAAGGCGGGACTCATTCACTTGCTGGAGAGTCTGCAGGTTCCGGTCATCTGGATTACCAATCACGGCGACATGATCGAACCCGCCATCCTGCGTCGTCTGGACCTGACGATTCGCTTTCGCAGCCTGCCGCGTTCTGCCCGGGAGCGCATGCTGGGCAAGGCGCTGGCCGATGTCGACAACCGGCCGAAATGGCTGGAACGACTGAGCAAGTCGGGGCAGGTCACACCCGCACGCATTGCCCAGGCCGACAAGGTGGCGCGCCTGATCGCGGGCAAGGACCAGGACAGTCATGTCCGCCTTTTCAAGCAGGTGATCACGGAGAACCTGGATCTGAACCAGGATGAGCGCTCGGCCGGCAAGGGCAAGGATCTTGAGTTGCCCTATCGCCTGGAGATGGTCAATGCCGACGAGGACCTGTCCGCTCTGGTCAAGTCAATGCAAGCTGACCCGCGTGGGCGCTTCTGCCTGTACGGACCGCCCGGAACGGGCAAGACCCGTTTTGTCCGTCACCTGGCCGACAAGTGTGATCTCAAACTGGCCGAACACCGTACCTCGGACTTGGTGGACAAATGGGTGGGTTCGACGGAGAAGAACATTCGCCGCATGTTCGAGGACCATGATCGTTCCGACTGCCTTTTGTTCCTGGACGAGGCTGACAGTCTGATTGCCAGCCGCGATGGTGCCCGCCACAACTGGGAAGTCAACCATGTCAACGAACTGCTCAAGGGTCTGGAAGGATTCCAGGGGCTGTTCGTGGCCAGCACCAACCTCATGGGCCGGCTGGACGGAGCGGTGATGCGCCGCCTGGATTTCAAGATTCACTTCGGTTACCTGGAACCGGACCAGCGCTGGCGTCTGTTTCTGGACCTGGCAGCTCACGTCGGTATCCGGGTTCGTGGATTGGCAGCCAGGCGCGCCCGCAAGCTGGTCGATCGACTGGACAGCCTGACGCCGGGTGATTTCGCGATGCTCGCCCGTCGTCTGACCATCCGGCCTGCGGTCAAGGGTGGTGAGGAACTGGCGAAGATGCTGGAAAAGGAGATGC
>SKKH01000111.1 GCA_007121555.1 Gemmatimonadota bacterium
AAGGTTGAAGAAGACCTGAGTGGTCCTCCCATCGGGCACGGCGAAGGCGAAGGCCAGGGTTCCGCGCTCGTTGCTCAGCCCCGGTGGATCGTCCGGGATCGACTCCTCCCTCCAGGTCGAGGCGACCTCGGGGTTCCCGTGGATGCCGAACTGGGCCCAGCGATCTTCTACGACCCTGAAGATCCGGGAATCGTCGTAGTAGCCCGCGGTCACCAGGTTGTAGAACCGGTCCACTCCATGAGGCGCCCATTCGCGTCTGGACTCCAGCAGCATCGGCCCTGCGCTGGTGAGGAGGCAGAGCTGAAAACGCTCAGGAGCCTGGCGTCCGAACCAGGGATCTCGGGGGTTCAGGAGCAGGCTCGAAGCCTCGGCGGCCCGGATCGGATCGTCAGCTGAGGATCTCGCCTCGGCCAGCTCGGAGCAGATGTCGAGGGTGGACGGAGCGGTCCGGGGCAGGGGATCATCCCCCGTCGTCCAGGTCAGAAGCAGGAGCAGGGCGGCCCCGAACGGGGTCGTCATGGCCAGGTGGGAACGACTCGACATGGGTGCCTGGGTCCTTCCTTGAGGGGGTCTTCGAAACGCGGTCCTCCCAACGTAGCCCTGTCCCCGACCCGGGCGAATCCCAACCGGTTCGCAGGCCTTGGGGGAGCCCGGGTGATGGCCAGGTGATTCGGCAGTGATACCCGCTCTTAAGCTAGGGTCAACTCAATCATTTTTCGACTCGGCGGGTCTCGGGGTCAAGGCCGGAGGAAGTGGGGTGCGTGGATTCCCACCGGCGCCAGGTACCGATCCCGTTCGAACTGTTCCGTGACCGGCCCTGCGGTGCACGGAGCATCCCCCAACGCAGGGAGGATTCCCATGAGCGTGAGCACCAAATCAAACGTTCCCCCCGACGGCACGGAGCGGAAGCGAGGAAGGCGGTCGGTGACGAGTCTCCTGAATCTCAGGCTCCCCCTTTCCCGCGTGGTTCCGCTCCTCCTTCTCGGCATGGGCCTGCACCTGGGAAGTGGTTCGTTGTCGGCCCTTCACGCCCAGGTCGGAACGGTCACCGGCGTCGTCACGGCGGCCGGGACCGGCGAGGCGCTGCCGGGTTCGCAGGTACAGGTGATCGGGACCGGACAGGGCAGCCTCTCCGACGCTCGGGGACGATACACCATCGAGAACGTTCCGGCGGGGGAGGTGGATATCCAGGTCCAGCGACTGGGATATGCGCAGCTTCGCGAGACCGTGACCATCGCTGAAGGGGCCGTCGTCACCCTCGACTTCGAATTGCGCCAGCAGGTCCTGGGGCTCGATGAGATCGTAGTCACGGGCACGGCCGGAGGCCAACAACGCCGAGCCATCGGGAACGTGGTGGGCACGTTGGACGCGGCCAGTGTCGTCCAGGTCGCTCCGGTTCGAAGCGTGAACGAACTCATCGGTGCACGTACGCCGGGGATGCAGGTGCTCCCCTCTGCCGGACAGGTCGGAACGGGTTCCCGGATCCGGGTACGGGGCATCAGCAGCATGGCCCTCTCGAATGACCCCATCGTCTACATAGACGGAATCCGGATGGACAGCGATGCAACCCGGGGCCCGGGTCAAAGAGGGGGGTCTCGCGTGAGTCGCCTGGATGACCTGAGCCCCGAAGACATCGAGAGCATCGAGGTCATCAAGGGGCCCTCGGCGGCCACTCTGTACGGCACCGAGGCATCCAACGGGGTCATCCAGATCATCACGAAGCGGGGGGCCACCGGGTCTCCCCAGTTCGACCTCTCGGTACGTGCCGGAACCGACTGGCTCTGGAGCCCCGAGGAGCGAGCCGGCCTCCGTTGGCACCAGAGGAGCGACACCGGAGAGCTCGAAGGGGTGAACATCTACCGTAACGAGCGGATCAATCACACGGGGGGAATCTTCGGGTACGGACAGACCCAGGGCTACAACCTGAACGTCCGGGGGGGCACGGACCAGGTTCGGTACTTCGCCTCCACCTCCTGGGACGACCAGACCGGCATCGTGGACTGGAACTGGAACAAGGCGTTCGGGTCCCGACTGAACCTGGATCTGCTCCTGACGGACAACCTCACGGTCCAGTTGGGCACCGGATACAACCAGCGTCAAACCCGTCTGGCCCAGCCGGGCATCAACCCCGACCCGTTCAGCAACCTCATCTGGTCGAATCCCCGCACCTTGAACGCCGCACAGCGGGGATGGATGGTTGCCCCACCTGAGGAATGGCCGAAGGTCGAATCCCGGGCCGACAACGACCGGATCACCACCAGCCTCGGACTGGATTACGCGGCCGGCTGGTCCACGCATCGACTCACGGTGGGTTTTGACCTGAACGAGGAGAAGAACTGGACCCTATACCCCCGTCAGGCCGAGGGTGCGAATCACTTCTTCGGGCAACAGGGATTGGGCCAGAAGGATGAACTCCGGGCCACGCGACGGTTTCTTACCGTGGACTACTCGGGTTCGGCTGCCTACCAGGCCTCGGATGATCTGGGGCTCACCAGCTCGGTGGGCTTCCAGTACTACAAGACCGAGACCAGCCAGATCGGCGCAGGAGGAAGTGAGTTCCCCGCACCGCCCATCACCACCATCAGCGGTGGGGCCCAGTTCTCGGCCTCCGAGATCTTCACCGAAAACGCCACAGTCGGCGTCTACTTCCAGCAGGCCCTGGACTGGCGCAACCGACTCTTCTTCACCGGAGCCGTCCGCGCCGATGACAACAGTGCCTTCGGAGCCGAGTTCGACGCCGCAATCTATCCCAAGGTGAGTGCGGCCTGGGTGGTGCATGAGGAGCCCTTCTGGAACGTGGAATGGGTGGACCAGTTCCGGCTCCGGAGTGCCTGGGGCGCCGCAGGTCAGCAGCCCGGCACCTTTGACGCGGCACGACTCTACGGCCCCGAGATCGGAAAGCAGGACAACCCGGCCCTGGTCCCCGAGGCCTTTGGAAACCCCCAGCTCGCTCCCGAGCGAGGCGAGGAGCTCGAGATCGGGTTCGACGCCAGCCTCCTGGACGGTCGGGTCGAGGTGCAGTTCACCCGATTCGAACGATGGGTGAAGGATGCCATCGTCCAACAGCCGGTGCCCCCGTCCACGGGCTTTTCGGGGAACCAGATCGTAAATCTGGCCGAGGTGCGAGGATGGGGGAATGAAATCTCCGTCGACGCCCGGGTCTTCGAGAGTCCCCGCCTGGCCTGGGATTTCGGGACTCAGATCTCGACCACGGGGAGCCGGGTCGAGGATCTGGGCGGGCTGGACATGAGGAGTGCCGGAGGGCGGCAGGAGCATCGCCCGGGGTTCCCCGTCGGAGGCTTCTACTTCCTGGACATCGTATCGGCCGAGATCGACAGCGAGGGATTCGTGACTCAGGCCATGTGTGATGGAGGCACGGGGCGGGACGGCCTCGAGAGGGGTGGTGCTGCGATTCCCTGCTCCGAGGCCTCCCGTCTGTACTTCGGACCTTCCCTGCCCACGTGGCAGGTGGGACTGAATTCCACGGTCACCCTCCTGGGGAACCTGAGGCTCTACGCTCGTGTGGATGCCCTGGGCGGACATTACGGGTTCAACTCCGAGCTGCGGGCCATGCACAACCTGGGGATCACCGAGACCGTGCTCCGGCGAGACGACCCCATGGTGCAGGCGACCCGGGCCCTCGAGAACGACTACATGGGCTTGTACGAAGCCGGCTTCGCCCGACTGCGGGAGGTCTCCCTCGGGTATACGGTGCCAGACACCTGGTCCGAGCGGGTCGGAGCGACCCGGGCCTCGGTGAACCTGTCGGCCCGGAACCTCTGGATGCTCTGGACACAGAAGCACGGCGTGGGGACCCCTCGAGACGGACGTGTGGACGCGGAACGAGGCGGGCTGTGGACCTGGGATCCGGAGATGCGAAGCATGGGAGACGTGCAGGCTGACTTCCAGACCGTGCTGCCCCCGACGGCCAGTGCGAACCTCACCTTCCGCCTGAGCTTCTGAGGAGGAGAGCCATGATGACGCACAAGAGAGCGTTCAGGTCAGCAGAAGCTTCGTCGACGAAAGGGGAATCCATGAACGGGCACAACACGACTCCAGCTCGCCTTCGCAGGGCCTCAGGGCCTTTGGGAGGGCTGTTCATCCTCACCCTGTTTCTGGCCCTGGCGGCCTGCGACTCCCTACTGGAGGTGCAGATCCCCGGACAGGTGGAGGAGGGTGAACTCAACGACCCGAGCCTGGCGACGACCATGGTGGTGAGCGCAGTGGGCGAGTTCGAATGCGCCTTCAGCAGCTACGTGGCCACGACGGCGGTCCTGACCGAGGAGTTCATCGTCTCGACCTTCTTCCTTAATGCCAACATCTGGGGCTGGCGAGGAGACGTGGAGATCCGGGGCACGGCGGGAAGCTGTCCCAATTCCCGATCGGCCTCCGGCCTCGGCTACTACACACCTCTGCAGACGGCCCGCTTCCTGGCGGACGACGGGGCCGAACGGATTCGTGGATTCGCGGACGCCGATGTCCCGAATCG
Source organism: Gemmatimonadota bacterium (assembly GCA_007121555.1). Lineage (GTDB taxonomy): Bacteria > Gemmatimonadota > Gemmatimonadetes > Longimicrobiales > Gaopeijiaceae > PWLA01. Next base: position 4,490 of record SKKH01000111.1, read on the forward strand.
GGCTGAGAAGCTTGCGGAGCTGTCGGCCTACGCCGGTTACGCATATACCCTCCTGGGGGAGGGGTTCTGTGAGATGGCCATCGACAATGGCCCCCTTCTGACCCCCTCCGAGGTCCTCCAGATCGCGGAGGATCGCTTCTCCCAGGCCATCCAGCTCGCCCAGGAGGCCGGAAGCCAGGAATTCCGCAACATGGCGCTGGTGGGCAGAGCCAGGGTCCGCCTGAATCTGGGGAGGCCGGCTGAGGCGGCAACCGACGCGGAGCAGGTGCCGGAAGGCTTCGTCAAGTACGTCGAGCATTCGGAGGTCAGACCGCGGCGGGAGAATCGCCTGTACAACCTGACCGATGCGGCGTTCATGTCCGTGGGTCCGGACTACCGGGACCTGGAGGTGGTGCCCGGCTCGCCCGATCCCAGAGTGCCGGTGGCCTTCTCCGGGACGGAGGGACAGGATGGCGTCACGCCTCAGTGGAATCAGCTCAAGTACGGCGCCCGCGGTGCGCCGGCGCCCCTGGCCTCCTGGACCGAAGCACAGATGATCCTGGCCGAGGCTCGGGGTGGAGGGGAGGGAATCGACGCACTCAACCGTGTCCGGACGGCCCAGGGGATCCCCCAGATCGATCCTGCCGAGGTGTCCGACTTCACCTCGGTGCTCCTGGAGGAGCGCAGACGACAGCTGTTCCTCCAGGGGCACCGCTACAACGACATGCTCCGGCACGACATACCCTTTCCCACGGGCACGAACCACAAGGGTCAGAGCTACGGGAACGTGACCTGCGTACCCTTGCCCGACGTGGAGCGCCTGAACAACCCGAACATCGGGAGCTGAACCGACGATCAGGTGCGTCCAGGGGCATGGATCCAGAGGGCTGGATCCCGCCGGGGACCACCCGAAAGGATCCTGCCAATCAACGGGAGTGGAGTGACGATGTTCAAACGAAGCAATCCAGACGATCGAGGATGGACGCTGCGGACCGGGGAAGCACTCGTCCTCGCGGGGGTCCTCGCGAGCCTCGTCGCGGCCTGCGGTGCGCCGGAGTCCGAGGGCGAAGCTGGATTCTCCGACGGAGCCATCGTGGTGCAGGGCGGGTCACTCTTCGATGGAACGGGAACGGAGGTGTTGGAGAACCCCGGGATCGTCATCGATGACGGCCGGTTTCTCGCCGTCGATGGGGCTCGCGCCAACGATGCGATCGCAGCCGGCGCCGAGCTCATCGAGTTGGAAGACGGCGAGGTCATCGTTCCGGGGTTCTTCGATCTTCATGCCCACTACGCCATCGATCTGCGCGGAGAGGGGAGAATCGATGAGACCGAGGTCTATCCCGCTCTGTTCCTGGCCAACGGGGTGACCTCTACATTCCCTGCCGGTGAAGTTCAGCCGGAGCGCATGAGGGATCTCCGCCTTCGGATCGAAGCCGGTGAACAGGTAGGCCCGCGACTCTTCAACTCCGGGCCGTACTTCGGGTCTGATCGAGTCGGCTGGGATCCGGATATCGACGCCGAGGGAATTCACGCGGAGGTCGACTACTGGGTTGAGCAGGGCGCCCGCGGCTTCAAGGCCAAGGGGATCACCGCGCCCCACCTTCAGGCCTTGATTGACCGCGCCCATCATCACGGCCTCACGGTGACGGGGCATCTCGGATCCGGGTATCGGGAATCGGTGAATCCCCGGGACGCCATCCACATGGGGATCGACCGGGTGGAGCATTTCATGGGCGGGGACGCCATGACGCCGGATCGATCCGCCTATGCCTCGCTCGTGGAAATGACTCCCGACATGCCCGAGTTCGAGCGAATCGCTCGACTGTACATCGACGAAGGCGTGTTCTTCAACGCGACCATCGCGACCTACGGATACTTCGGAGAGCGGGAGCCCGAGGAGCTATATGAATACTTCGAAGACGAAATGGGTTACCTGACTCCCTTCGCGCGCGAGCTGGTCGAGAGCCGGCTTCCCAGGCCCGTGAACGAGAGTTTTGAGCAGATCTACAGGGTCAAGAAACAGCTCATCCGCCGGTTCTATGAGTTGGGTGGTGGCGAGAACATCACTCTTGGTACGGATCATCCTTCCTGGGGTGAGTACTTCACACCCTTCGGAGTTCATCGGGAGCTCCATGTCTTCGTTCTCGCCGGAATCCCTCCGGCATCTGCACTTCGCTTCGGCACCATCAATGCCGCTCGCGCCCTGGGAGTGGCCGATGAACTGGGAACCATCGAGGAGGGCAAGCTGGCGGATCTGGTCGTCCTTCGAGGGAATCCCCTCGAGGACATCCGGAACACACGGCACCCTCGCATGGTGATCAAAGACGGTCGCATCTACGATCCGCAGGTGCTTCTGAACCAGAACCGGGGGCAGCTTGGACCCCATGGACCGGACGAGCTCGAGAACTGGTGACGGGGCAGGGCAGCGGTCGGAGACCCTCGGCTCGTCGTCCGCCCCTCGAGCTCTGACTGCATCAGTTGCGGAAGCCGTCTCCGGCCGGCGCCGCAGAGACATCGACCTCTCGGCCCCCCATGGTCCGCAGGAGCCTCAGGTGCCGATCCAGTAGCTCAGCTTGAGCATGAAGACGTTTTCCATGGGCGACCGGAAGAGGTCCGCGAGGTCCCGGCCCGGCGAGAAGTCGCCCCGGTTCTCCTGCACCCTTCGGCGGTGCTGCCACACGAGGTAGGTCGTGGACCCCGGGCGGTACTCCCACCTGAGGACGGTGCTCGCCCGGAGGGAGCGGATCGTGAAGTCCCGATCCTGGAAGGTGTGGTCCGTCGACCCGTCACCACTGAAGTCCACGTACCGGAGGCCTTCGCGCGCGCAGGTTCGCCCTGTGACGCATCCGGCTCCGTCCTCCGCGGTCCGCGCCTCGCCTTCGTCGAGGTAGTCGAAATCAAAGCTCCCGGACCGCTCCAGCTGCTTGTACGCCTCGACCCGTCCGCTGGAGATCAACGGTTGGGCGTAGAGCTGCAGGCTGGTGTTCGGCGAAAACGCCATGTTCAGCCTGCCTTCGACGGAAACCTCGTTTCGCTGGAGGTCGGAGAAGAGGTAGCGGGAGCCGAAGGTGGGCTCGAAGCTGGGGTCGGGCATACTCGTGACGTACTGGGTGACGTCCAGCCTTCGACTGAAGTCGGCGTCCAGGCTCACCCGAACCCACTCGGCGGGGCGGAGGGAGAGGTCCAATCCTCCTCCGCTCCGGGTACCGCCCTCGAAGCCGTGGCCGTACATGACGTAGGGGCGAACGTTGAAGCGGGCTCGACGATCGGAGGCGAAGCCCACTTCATATTCCAGCGCCCCCGGATCGATCATCCGGGGCCCTCCCCTGGTCAGGACCCCGCTCAGGAACTGGGGCTTGTACCGGACGTCCAGGTCCAGGGCCCAGTAGTTCAGGAAGGTGAACCCGGCACCCGCATTGAGCTGTGCGTCTTCTCGGGCCTCACCCCACATCGAGCGGGACCACGGGTCGTCCAGAACCTCGTGGCGCCACCGGTTGTAGCCGAAGAGGCTGAAGTTGTAGCTCCGGAGGATGTCTCCCGGCTGGAGCTCCTGATAGGCCAGTCGACCGCCGGCATGCATCCGCTCTCCCTCGGGTCCGAATCCCAGGTCGTTGATCTCGAATCCCGGCAGCCGTTGACCCGTCCAGGCCGACCAGGTCCAGTTCCGGCCCGTCCTGCGCGAGAGTTGCAGCCTCCATTCCGCGCCTGTGAGCGCGGTGGCGGTGGAGTCCACCTCCAGATGGTCCAGATCCGGTCTCTGGAAGTAGTGCGTCGAGGAGCGCTGCAGGTTCAGGATGGCCTCACGTGAGCCGGACACCCTGCTGCCGGCGGCCATCCCGAGGAGCTCCCATCCCCGGTCGTCCCAGGTGTGCTGGAAGTCCACCCCTCCGGTGTACGCCTCCGAGGGAAGCGCCCCGAAGAGGTGGGAGTCGGAAGGAATCGACCTGTGGGTGGCGGTGGCCATGAAGCCGACCCGGGAATCCCCGTCCCGGGCCTCCTGGTGCACGCGGATCACCCCGTATCTGCTGGCCGGCTCCACGTCGAAGCGGACGACCTCCTCGCCCTCGGGGTCCAGAGCCCGGCCCTGTTCCCGTCCGACGAGGGCCAGGAGCGCGCCCACCTCGAGACCTCCCGAAGTGCGCCCGGTGATCTTGCCCGCCGAGTGGATCGAGCTCTGAGTGGGGACGGAGCTGAACTCCATTCCTCCAGGGACGGTGCCCTGCGGGCTGCGTCCGATCCTCCGGCTGTAGAAGAGGTTGTTCCGGGCCCCCGTGACATTGAAGTCGAAGACGGCGTCGTCCCGGGTGAAGAACGGCCGCCGTTCGGGGAAGAAGGTTTCGAAGGCGGTGAGGTTGATCACCGCAGGGTCCGCCTCCACCTGGCCGAAGTCCGGATTCACCGCGAGATCGAGGACGAAGGTGGACCCGAGTCCATACCGGACGTCGGCGCCCATCCGGCCCTGGACCTCACTGCCGTCGAAGAAGGGATTCCCTTCCGCGGCGGGAGCCCGCCGGTTCATCCCGAGGACGTAGGGACGGATCTCCAGGTGTCGATTGCGCTGCGTGAAGCGAAGGTCGGCGAGACGACCGAACGCGCTCACCCCGCCGAAGCGTTCCCTGGACTCCAGGGAGAAGTAGCTCACCTCGTTGGAGGCCACCCGGAAGCGGGTGACGTTGAGGCCCCAGCTCTGAAGGTTCTCGGCGGGCTCGAAGCGGAGCTGGGAGAGGGGGATCCTGAACTCGGCGGTCCATCCGTCCTCGTCGTGGGCGACGGCCGCTTCCCAGACGCCCTCCCACGCGTCGTCGCTGGACACGTCGTCGTATCGGAATCGGTCGCCCTGGACCCCGGCCGCGGTGACCCGGAAGCTGTAGGCCGTCCTGCGGTCGTTGTTGGTGTCGAGGGAGATCTCGACCCAGTCCACCGCGTCGCCCTCCTCGCCTCGCCGCGTGAGCTGCCTAGCGATGGTCCCGGGCTCGGGATCGTACATGCGCGCGGCGATGTAGATCGCCTCCTCGTCGAAGAGCACCTGGACCTCGGTGGGGGACTGGGCGGGCACGCCTTCGAGGGGTTCTCCCTGTATGAAGTCCCCGGCCCGCGGTGCGGCGGACCAGGCCGGCTCTGTCAGCCGTCCGTCCACCTGGATTTCGTCCTCCAGGGCCAGGGCCTGGAGGGTCGGCACGCCGGGGTCTGAATCCCCCGCGTTTACCGGGATCTGGAGATCCACGTCGTGAGTCCGGGCGTCCAGGCCGGCGGGCGTGAGGGCGGCCAGGGCCATGAGGACGACCAGGACTGCGGACCGGCCCGCAGCCCTGGCCGGACCGGTCCGGGGTGGGGTCGGCCGGCCCGGCCCCTGAGTTGGGTCAGGGGACAACGGGATCTCTGGGCTGGAGCTGTACGCTCCACAGACCACTGTTCGTGTCCGAGAGGAATACGTTCCCCTTGAAGGGCATGGCGCTCCACACCATGGGCGAATTGGGCACGTACCCCGTGGGGTCCGCAGGCTTGAAGACGGCGATCTCCCGGCCCTGCCGGTAGAGGTCGCCCATGAGTTCGCCGCTCACGTCGACGATCCTGAGTCCACCCTCGTAGTAGGCCTGGTAAAGGACGTCGTCCTCCACCCAGATGTTGTGGGTTCCGTACTCGGGTACGTGGTATTTCGCCACCTTTCGAGGATTCTCCGGGTCGGTGAAGTCCACGATGTGGGTGTATCCCGAGGTGTGGAGGGGAACACCGCCTTCTCCCGTTTCCGGATCGTAGCGCTGCCGGTACGCCCCCCGAGGCCAGGGACTCTGCAAGGCCCGGCCGTCCCGGTTCATGATCTCATCTCCGATGAAGAGGTAGAACCGGTCCGTGCTCTGGGATCTGTATGGGAAGATCGCGTGGAAGCCGCCCCCGTCGGGCATGGGGCCCGTCTTGCTGATCAGCACGGGATTCTCGGGGGATCCACCCCACTGTCCATTCCCCACATCCACCGCAATGACCCCGTAGGGCCGTTGGGCCGAGTAGGCGATCCCGTCGTACACCCACACGTCGTGGATTCGTGCGTTGGGTTGCTGGAACTCCCCGACATTGCGGGGATTGTAGATGTCGTTGACGTCGATGATCACATACTTCTCACCCGCCGAGAGGGCGAAGAGATACTCGTCGGTGGGAAACGAATTGTGGACCCCACCCGTCAACCCTTCGGTATGCTCGGCGGCGATGACGGGATGGGCCGGATCGGAAAGATCCAGGATCACCACCCCGTTCCTGCGATCCGACGCCCCCTCCCTGGTCATGGAGGCGTACCTCGCGTCGGGCGACACCTTCACGTCGTTGACTGACCGGGCGTCGACGAGGATGGAATCCGTCAGGATGATGGAGGTGGGGTCGGTCACGTCCCAGACGTAGGCCTGCCCTCCAATGTCCTTGCTTCCCGTAATGGCGTAGTCCCGTCCGTCCACCCCCTCGAAGACCCAGAAATCCGTGGTCCGGGTGTGGTCGACGGCACCCTGTCCCAGGATCTCCAGCCCCTGGATCGGGTCTCGCTGCTCGACGCGCACGATCGTCTCCGCCGTCAGCGGGCCGGATCCGGCCCGGATCGTGTGAAGCCCGGGGAGTTCCGCCACGAATCTTCCCTCCCTGACGACGCCTCCGGCCACCGACGGCGCGGCCAGCTCATCCGCATGGTCGAAGGCATGGGACCAGGACACCGGGAGGTCCTCGATCTCCTGACCCGCCTCATCGTAGGCGCGCACCTGGAATGAAAGTACGTCTCCGGTCAGCGCCTCATCCTGCCCCCCGCTGATCTCCAGCCGGTCCGCAGGGAAGGGTGCCACCTGATACGTCACGGAGCTCGAGACCCCCTCCGCCTCGGCGGTGATCGTGACCTCTCCCTGTCCCCTCGCGGTGACGTGTCCGAAGGAACTCACCTGCGCCACTGAAGGATCGGAGGAACGCCACTCCACCTGCACGTCCGGATCCACCGACCCGTCCGGCAGGAGGGCCTGAGCCCGGTGACGAACCGAGGTGCCTTCGTAGAGCGTCTCCACCGTTCCCCCGAGCTCGATCCCCTCGAGTCCCGGTCGGAGCACGGTCACGGGCACCTCCACGGTGGGTATGGACTCGCCGAGCCACTCGATGTCCGGGGCCGGGAAGAGCTGAACTCGAAGGGTGTGCTCACCAGCCTCGATCCCGGCGACCCGGTCCTCGCTCATCCAGAGGGACTGCATGGGACCGGTAAGCCGGAATTCAGCCTCTACCGGCATCATCTCATCGTCCAGGGCCTGGATGTCCAGCGCCACGGTGTCTCCGATCGCCATCCGGATCTCGGTGGGCTCGACCCGGAGCTCCGCGACGATGACCTGGGGTTCCTGGGCCCCCAGCTCTCCAGGGGCAACGGGTGCGAATGCGAGCAGGACCAGGCTGATGACAAGTGCCAGGCAACCAGGATTCGAACGCAAGCCGTAGCACATGATGAACTCCTGACAAGTAGATGGTGTGGATGGGGACGGGGATCTGCGTGAGATGGTCACTCCAGGGGCTCCATGCCGAGGAGGGCGATGCCGGCGGCCTGAAGCCCGACATCGATGGAGTGGATCCGCTCCAGTGTGATCAGGTCGAACACGTCCACGCGTCCCGGCTGGGCCCCGATGCCTTCCACCGAGACGAGGGCGAGGCGGTTGTCCGGGGTGAGGGCGACGCCGTGCGGCACCCGGATCGAGGTGGGCAGATGGGCCCGGGATTCTCCGGACTCGAGGTCGAGGATCTCCACCTCGTCTCCCTGCTTCAGCGTGATGACCAGGGTCGCGCCGTCCGGGGTGACCTCGAGGTTGTAGGGGCCCCTCCCGGTCTCGAAGGTGCGAAGGAGATCCCATTCTTCGACCCCGATCTCCAGGACCAGGTCTGCCGCGTTGCACGCCACGTAGATCCGGCGCCCATCCGGCGACGGACTCGCCCAGGTGGGAGAGCATTCAGCGTGATGGGCACCGTGCCCGTGGGGATGGGCATCCTCCGTCGCCTCGGCGGGAAGGGGACCGGCGGCGCCTGGACCCACGTGGAAGCGGCGGTGGACCGTGAAGCCCCTGGTTTCGATCTCCACCAACTGGTCGTC
>SKKH01000105.1 GCA_007121555.1 Gemmatimonadota bacterium
CGCGCTGGACGAGGAGCTTGGCGTGGGGGACAGCGGGGCGTGATCGAGCTCAAGACCCCGGAGGAGATGGGCCATATGGCCCGGGGGGGCGCCATCATCGCCGCCCTCTACCGGGAGATGGCCGAGCGGATCGTTCCCGGGGTCTCCACGGGTGAGCTGGACCGGTTCGCCGAGGAGTTCATCCGGAGCCACGACGGAGCCGAGCCCGCCTTCAAGGGGCTCTACGGATTTCCCGGAAGCATCTGCGCCTCGGTGAACGAAGAGGTAGTCCACGGGATCCCCCGCGACGAGCGCATCCTCTCCGAGGGCGACATCCTCTCGCTGGACACCGGGGTGAAGCTCGACGGCTGGTGCTCCGATTCGGCCTGGACCTTCCCGGTGGGCGAGTTGGCCCCGGCAACCCAGCGCCTTCTCCGGGTTACGGAAGAGGCGCTGGAGAACGCCATCGCCGCAGCCGTGCCCGGGAATCACGTGGGCGACATCGGGCACGCCGTCGAAGAGACGGTGAAGGGCACCGGCTTCAGCATCATCCGGGACCTGGTCGGTCACGGGATCGGCCGGAAGGTCCACGAGGATCCCCAGGTGCCGAACCGGGGTGAGCCCGGTGTGGGCCCGAAGCTCAAGGCGGGCGTGGTCCTCGCCATCGAACCCATGATTGCAGTGGGCACGTGGCGGATCCGGACCCTCGAGGACCGCTGGACCATGACCACGACCGACGGCCGGCCGTCGGCCCACTTCGAACACACCGTGGGCGTCACGGAGGAGGGCCCCCGGGTCCTCACCGCGCTGCCCGATGCGGTGGCCGACACAGTGGCCTCCGCCCCCTGACGGAAGGTGAGCCCGTCCCTTGAACCCTCTCGGGATCCGGGTTATACTTCCAAGCTCTGCAACGAACGCACGGTGAGGTCTCAATGAAGGTCAGAAGCAGTATCAAGCCGATCTGTGAGCACTGCAAGGTGGTTCGCCGCCGCGGTGTCGTTCGGATCATTTGCAAGCGCAATCCCCGCCACAAGCAGAGGCAGGGATGATGCACCCGTTCGCGCCTCGCTCGAGCTGAGGAACAGGTATGGCACGCATTGCGGGAGTCGACCTCCCCAGACAGAAGCGGATCGTCGTCGCACTGACGTACATCTACGGCATCGGTCGGACCCGGTCGGAGGAGATCCTGGAGAAGGCTTCCGTGGATCCCACCACCCGGACCCACGACCTGTCCGACGAGGAGATCAGCCGCCTCCGGCGCGAGATCGAGGCCGGGTACAAGGTGGAGGGTGCCCTCCGGACCGAGCGCTCCATGAACATCAAGCGTCTCATGGACATCGGGTGCTACCGGGGGATTCGTCATCGCAGGGGCCTTCCCGTGCGAGGACAGAGAACCCACACCAACGCCCGGACGCACAAGGGTAAGAAGCGGTCCATCGCAGGCAAGAAGGCGCCGCCGAGGAAGTAATCGGTTCCGAACCCGCGGCTCACCGGTGGAGACACCGAGCGGGCCCCGAGCTTCGGACCCAGTCCACTGACTGAAGAGGAAGGGTCGTTTGGCTCAGAAGAAGCAGCCCCGGGCAAAACGGGGCAAGAAGACAGTTGAATCCGATGGCGTCGCCCACATCAAGGCGTCGTTCAACAACACCATCGTCACCCTGACGGATTCCAAGGGCGACGTGGTCGCGTGGGCGAGCGCCGGTAAGGCCGGCTTCAAGGGCTCCAAGAAGTCCACTCCGTTCGCCGCCACCCTGGCGGCCGAGACGGCGGGCAAGGAGGCCTATGCCCTGGGACTGCGGAAGGTGGACGTGCGCGTCCAGGGTCCGGGCTCCGGTCGGGAATCGGCCATTTCGGCCCTGGCCTCGGCCGGGCTCACCGTAAAGTCGATTCTGGATGTCACGCCGCTGCCGCACAACGGCTGTCGGCCCCCGAAGAAGCGTCGGGTCTGACGATCCGATCCTTCAGCATCACAACGGTCTCGACCCTGCAGCCAATGCGTCGCGGGGAGACGTCTGAGGTCTCGGAGGCGGTCCGCTGGATCGCCTCCGCCCTCTTTTTGACGCGAATCACTTGTAACACAGGTAGTTAGATGGCTCGTCACACCGGTCCGGTTTGTAAGCTCTGCCGCCGAGAGGGGCAGAAGCTCTTTTTGAAGGGTCAGAAGTGCTACACGGAGAAGTGCCCCGTGTCGCGCCGGAGCTATCCGCCCGGCCAGCATGGACCCGCCCAGGCGCGTCGGAGGAAGCAGTCCGAGTACGCCAACCAGCTTCGGGAGAAGCAGAAGGTGAAGCGGATGTACGGTCTCCAGGAGACCCAGTTCCGCAACCTCTTCCAGAAGGCGGCCAAGGAATCCGGCGTCACGGGTGAGAACCTCCTCGTGAGCCTCGAGACCCGGCTGGACAACGTGGTCTTCCGGCTGGGCCTGGCCGCGAGTCGCAATCAGGCCCGCCAGCTCGTGCGGCACCGTCATGTCGAGGTGAACGGTCGGCTGGTGGACATCCCCTCCTACCAGGTGAAGCCCGGCGACGACATCGCCGTGAAGAACGCCTCGCGGGAGATGGAGGTGGTGGAGGTGGCTCTCAAGTCCCGGACGCGGCCCGACCTGGTGGAATGGCTGACCCTGGACGAGAAGAATCGGGTGGCCCGGATGGTGCGCAAGCCGACCCGGGACGATATCCCGATGGACGTCCAGGAACAGCTCATCGTCGAGCTGTACTCGAAGTAACGGACAATCCGAGCCTTACGGGCATGGAGGAACTGGTGGAAATAGATCTGACAGGACTGGTACTGCCGGAGAAGGTGGAAACCGTCCAGTCGCGAGACGACGGGACATACGCGCGATTCGTGGTGGAGCCTCTGGAGCGGGGCTTCGGACACACGCTGGGCAACTCGGTTCGCCGGGTGCTGCTCTCATCCCTGCAGGGTGCGGCCGTGTGGGCCTTCCGGGTGGATGGGGTGGTGCACGAGCACCAGACCATCTCCGGTGCGGTGGAGGACGTCCACCAGGTCATCCAGAACCTCAAGGCCCTCGTCGTCATGCTGGACGACGACGTGGACGAGGCCACCCTGGAGGTGAAGACCGACAAGGCGGGTCCGGTGACCGGCGCGGACATCCAGGAGAAGTCGGGGGTGCGGGTGCTGGATCCCAGCCACCACATCCTGACGCTGCAGGAGGACCGGGCCTTCCACATGGAGCTCCGGATCAACAAGGGTCGAGGCTTCGTTCTGGCCGACCAGCACGTGCTGGAGAAGGGTTCTCCGGTGGATCTGGTCCGGATCGACGCGCTCTACAATCCGGTGCGTCGGGCCAACTTCGAGGTCAAGGAGACCCGGGTGGGGCAGCGCACCGACTTCGACCAGCTCTCGATCCACGTGGAGACCGACGGTTCGGTCACCCCGGAAGACGCGGTGGCCACGGCGGCCCAGCTCGTGCGCAAGCACCTGGAGTACCTGCTGTACTTCAGCGAGGGTGGACTCCC
>SKKH01000072.1 GCA_007121555.1 Gemmatimonadota bacterium
CATAGCAGTTTGGGAACTCCGGCGGCTTCGGATACGCCTCGGGGATCAACCGCCGCGTCGGTTCCATAAGGTCAGGAACGGGTCCGCACCCCATACCCCCCCGCCACCCCCAGCGCCAGCACCACCACCAGGATCTCCACCGGGGTCACCGCGATGGAGGTGGGCCAGAGCGCCTCGGGGCTTGGGACTGCCCAATCACTCCGGTCCAGGAAGGGCCACGCGAACCAGCTCCGGATCAACGTCCCTCCCTCGAGAAATCCCCGAGTGGCGTCTTCCAGGACGTCGGCGACGGAGTGGGTCGCCACCCCCAGCGACCAGAGGGCGAAGGGCACGGCGGTCTCGCGGTCCTTCCAGCGACGGATCACGGCCCAGAGGAGCACCGTGAAGAGGAGGAAGAACACGCTGTGGCCCAACGTCCGCCCCCCACTCATCACCCCGAGCAGGAGGAGCGGCTTGTCGATGAGGTCGGGGGTGAGGGCCCCCACGAAGGCAGGAAGCACCTCGGGGCGCAGACGCGGCGGACGCTCCAGACGCCGTGCGTGGAGCACGGCACCCAGATAGCCCAGGGCCAGGTGGCCGGGAATGAACATGCGTGAGTTGGGACCCTGGGGCTCGGACGGCGCCGGGACTCAGCCGCCCCGGAGGGCCGCCCCGATGGCCTCGGTGAGCTCATCGGGGCGAAAGGGTTTGCGCAGGAAGATCGCACCCGGTGGAAGCTCCACGGGCTTCTCGAAGGCCCCGAGGGCGTACCCCGACATCATGATCAAGGGGAGCTCGGGTCGGGATTCGGCCAGCTCCTCCATGAGGGCGAGCCCGCTCCGACCTGGAAGCACCAGGTCGGTGAGCACGAGGTCCAACCCCTGGATGGACTCGAGCGCCTCCAGGCCGCGCTCTGCGGTCTCGGCTTCCCGCACGTCGAAGCCCTCTCTGGTGAGGACGGCCGAAATCATCCTCCGGACCGTCGCGTCGTCCTCAATCACGAGGATCGTGGCGGGTCCGGGGCCGGAATCGGGCTCTCCGGCAGTCTCCTCGGTGGCGCCGGGATCTTCGGGTTCGGCGTCCACGGCCGGGAAGCGGAGCACGAAGGTGGAGCCCCGCCCCGGCGTGCTCTCGACCGTGATGCTTCCCCCGCTCTGCTTCACGGTCCCGTAGACCATGGCCAGGCCCAGCCCGGTCCCCTTCCCCTTGGGCTTCGTCGTGAAGAAGGGGTCGAAGACCCGCGCGAGGACCGCCTCGCTCATCCCCTCTCCGGTGTCGGAGATGGCCAGGGCGGCGCAGCGCCCCGGCTCCATGCCGAGTGTCTCGGCCTCGTCGGGCCTCATCGCCTCCGAGAAGGTGGAGATCGTGAAGGTTCCTCCCCTGGGCATGGCGTCGCGGGCGTTGAGGGCCAGGTTCAGGACGATCTGTTCGAGCTGATGGACGTCGAGCTGCACCGTCGGAAGCTGGTCGGACAGCCGATGCTCGATGCGGATCTGCTCGCCGACCACGGGGTGGATGAGACCGCCGAACTCCCGCACCGCATCCGACAGATCCACAGGCCGGGGCTGAAGCACCTGCTCGCGGCTGAAGGCCAGGAGCTGGCCGGTGAGGATCGCCGCCCGATCCGTGGTCGCCTGGATGAGAGCGATGTCCTCGCTGGCCTGACCCGGAGGCAGATCCATGAGAATGAGGTCGGTCTGGGCGCGGATCACCGTCAGGAGGTTGTTGAAATCGTGGGCGATGCCTCCAGCCAGTTGCCCGACGGACTCCATCTTCTGCATCGCACGAATCTGTTGGTCCATGCGCTTCTGCTCGGACACGTCGCGGATCACGCTCACGGCACCGGCGTCGTGACCCAGCTTCGGGTCGAGGAGGCTCACCGTCTGCTCGGCCTGAAACACACTCCCATCCTTGCGTCGGAGCGGAAAGGTCCCAAAGTAGACGCCCTCGGCCTCGAGTGCCTTCTTGGACTCCAGGCCGAAGCGGTGGAAGTGGTCCTCGTCCACGTGGAGGCGGCGGGTGTCCCCTCCCAGAAGCTCGCCCACCTCGTATCCGAACATCTCCTCTGCGGCCGGGTTCACGTACCGGATGCCCCGCGCCTCGTGCGAGGCATCAATGACCAGGAGGGCTTCCCTCATGCCGGCAAAGGTCAGTTGGAGGAGGCGCTCCATGGACTCCCGAGCCACGACATCGGCGAGCGCTCGGCCCAGGTTCTCCAGGAGCTCCCGCTCCTCGGGGAGGAAGGCCGGTTCGCCCTCCGGAGGCTCGCGGGTGAGCGCCACCTGGAGGCGGATGTCTCCCCCCTCATGGGCGATGCAGGTTTCCTGCATCCACGGCGTCTCACGGAAGCCTTGCGTCTGGAAGACCCCCCGGCCGAGCGTGAGGCGAACCTGGGTGAGCTCCGGCCATCTCCAGCCCGAGGCCAGGAGGCCGATGAGGGCGTGGAGTCGCTCCTCGAAGGGAGGGTGCCTTCGATTGAGGAGCTCCGTGGCGCGGTAGAGGGTACGCAACTCCTTGGTGCGCTCCCGCGTCCGCGCCTCGGCCCGGATCCTCCGGTCCCGCTCGGCCGCATACCGAAGGACCCACTCGAGCCGGGACCCGGAAAGGTCGCGATCGGCGACGCGGTGGACGGAGTCGGGGAGGTCCTCTCCCGATTCGGACCCGGATCCGGTCAGGACGGCCACCGGCAGGCCCTGCAGCGCGGGATCAGCCGCGATGAGTTCCTGGAGCCGTTGGCCCTGCGCGCGGAGGAAGGATGCGTCGGCCAGGATCAGCCCGGGGCTGGGCGCCCCCTCGGGCAACCTGGAGAGCCGGCGCTGCGGGAGGAGCTCGTCCAGCTCGGCGCCGTCGTGAATGATCCGCACCTCGTGGCGTACGTCGCACCGCTCCAGGGCAGCCATGACGAGAGATCGGCCTTCGGGCTCGCTGTGGGCCAGGAGGATCGTCAGGAGCGCGTGACGTTCGTCCACTTTCCCTGCCTCCTGAGATCATCTATAAGCACCGGTGCTTCCCAGGTGACAATATGGCTCAAATATGTAGGGTTCACCAGAGGGGGACGGAGTGGGGGTCAAACCGGTCGGGCCACCGAGCGCACCCCTTCGATGACCCGGTCCTGCTCCGCCTCCGTGAGCGCCGAGCCCGACGGCAGGCAGAGCCCGTCACGGAAGAGGGTCTCGCCCACCTGGCCCCCGTAGCGCTCACAGGAGTGGTAGAGGGGCTGCAGGTGCATGGGTTTCCAGAGGGGGCGGGCTTCGATGTTCCGGGCCTCGAGAGCCTGTCGGACCGCCTCCCGGTCGGCGCCGAACTTCTTCTCGTCGATGCTGAGGCAGGTGAGCCAGCGGGTGTGGGTGGCCCAGGGCGCCTCGGGCTGGAAGTGAAGGCCCGGCAGGTCGCCCAGGGCCTCGCGGTAGCGCTCGAAGATGCGCCGCCGGGCCGCCACCCGTTCGTCCAGGACCTGGAGCTGCACCCGCCCCACCG
>SKKH01000256.1 GCA_007121555.1 Gemmatimonadota bacterium
CGCTTCCCCGAAGTCCACACCGTCGATACTGGTAAGTAGATCGATCCGGTTCGGTTCAATCCCGATCTGGAACACCAAGTCGTGCGTGACGAAGTCCTCCACCGCGATCTCGTCCATCGGAACTCCGAACCTCATCAGCGCACGGATCACCCTCTCCGCATTTTCCTTCGAGGGCCGAATCCAGAAGTCCAGGTCACCTGTGGCCCGGGGCGCACCATGCGCAGCCATGGCATACGCTCCAACGACGAGGAACTCAACCTCCTCCTCGTCGAACACGGACAGCATGTCTTTGAAGTCGGGATTCAGCATGCTCTGGCTCCCCCTTGAAGGTCCACGCATCAATCGCCAACTGCCACATCAAACCCATCCGCTCCCCAGGGGTCAGGTGCGCCAAATCACTCCCCTGCTCCGCCTCGCTAAGCGAGCGCACGCGGATCTTCCGCCTCTCGTCTCCCGACATCGTAACCTCCTCCCGATGGGCTCTTGCCCGTCACCATACCCCACCGCCCCCTCCCCTGCACCAGTCCCATGCGGCAGCGAACAGCTAACGCTGATGCTAGAAGGCTGTTGAAGAATTAGAGGGGCCACCGTTGGGAGCGCCCGACCCCCGCTTCGCGGGGGTGCCCGCCGAATCGTCGACGGCCCGTCGAAGGCATAGCGAAAGCTACGTCGAGGCGGGCCAACGACCGAGGCGGGCCCCTGCCGACCCAACCCGAAGGAGGAAGGTGGGTTGCGGCCCTGAGTCTTCGTTGGCCCGCTTCACCGATGCTAGTGCACGGCTTTTAGCGACCCGCCTCGACCAGGACCGCAAGACCCCTTCCCGGTGGCCACGTGCAGGGCGGCGAACAGGGTCGGGGTCCCGTGACGCTTGTAATCGTGAGTCATCGTTCCGGCACGACCCTACTTCAAGGGAAGGCCCGACCGGGTCCGGTCCAGCGCCTGGATCCGGCTCTTCTCTTCGAACGCGAAGACCACCGCCCGTTCCGGAGGATCCACGTAGAGACCCATCACGTCCCGCAGCTTCTCGATGAACCGGGGATCCTTGGAGAGCTTGAAGGTCTTCACCCGGTGCGGCTTCAGCCCGTGGGCGCGCCAGATCCGAGCGACCTGGCTGTGGTGAGCGTCGGTTTCCTCCGCCATCAGCCGCGTGCTCCAGTGCGTGCCCTGTGGCGGGTCCTCCTTGAGGGTCTTCTCCACGACCTCCGCCTCTACGTCGGGCGTCACCGTGCACGGGCGACCGCTCCGTGACCGATCCTCCAGCCCCTGGAGTCCGTTCGCTTCATAGCGGTCCAGCCAACGCTGGATCGTGGGTCTGGAGAGGCACAACTCTTCCGCGAGCTCATAGCTCGACATGCCCTGGGCCGAGCCCAGCACGATCCGCGCTCGCTCGACCTGCCGGTGGGGGATCGTTCGGGTCCGGAGCCACGTCTCAAGTCGGGCTCGGTCCCCTGGTCGCAGCCGGATCCTTCGCGTTGGAATCGTCATGGCTCCGATATGGATGATCCCCTGCCTCACTCACGGGCATAGGACTGTTGCGACACTGCACTGGCACCACTCCCTGATCCCGGGCTCCGTCGATACCCACCGCACCAATCTTGAAGGGCTCCTCCGAATATTTCTCGTGGAGTCTTTTCGTCGAAGGCACCTCTGCTCGGCACGGTACGGACCATGTCGCCCAGATGTTCAAGAGGACCACCTTTCCCTCCATCCTCTCAAGCCTTGGAACCTCCGGCGATGCCGGGGCGGGTCACATCTGCTTCGTGATCCGCACGTTGCACTATTCGGAGCAGGGAATCACATTGGTCACTCCAACTGAGGAAGGAACGCTATGCTGCACCACTCTTCAGTTCTTTTCATGTGTGGGGTCGCCGTCCTGATAGTCGCGGGACTTGGACTTCTACTTACACCCGCGGCAGCCACCACTATGGATGCTAGCACCTACATTGGAGAGCTGGACAAGCGCTCGCTGATCGCTCCGACGTTCGATCCCAGAGCGATCAGCGAATCCGAGGCAGAAGCCCTGGAGGTATGTTCGACGTCATCGGTGACCCCGAACGGACTCACCCGAGATGAAGAGTGCCATGACTACAGCAAGGAGAAAAACGGACAGTGCTGTTCCACTGTTCAGAATATCGTCTGCTGCGGAGACTGGTGCCACTAACCATGCCATGCCGTGACACGTACATCGCGCTG
Source organism: Gemmatimonadota bacterium (assembly GCA_007121555.1). Lineage (GTDB taxonomy): Bacteria > Gemmatimonadota > Gemmatimonadetes > Longimicrobiales > Gaopeijiaceae > PWLA01. The sequence goes on from SKKH01000256.1 coordinate 2,194, forward strand.
ACGTCTACATCGCGCTGACGTCGGCCGGGCCGTTCGGGCAGCCTCAGTTGTGGAGAACGATGAATCGATCCAGTCAGACCGTCTCGCCGCTGGCCGTCACCGCCCTCGCGCTGTTCCTGGGTGCGGCGCAGCTCGCCGGCCAGGAGGTTGCGGAATGGTCGATCTCGGACGATCCCGAGTTAGAGATCGGGGTTGTAGAGGGTCCTCCGGAATACATGTTCTCCTCCATCCGGGGCATCCGCCTCCTGTCCGATGGCCGGATCGTGGTGGGAGACCGGGACGACGCTGCGCTACGGATCTACGACGAGAGCGGCAGCTACCAGCGGACGATCGGGCGCCAGGGAGAGGGGCCGGGAGAGTTCCTCGGGATCAGTGGGGTCTTCGTCCGCCCGCCGGATACGATCCAGGTGTGGGATGCGTCGCTGGCCAGGATGACCATCGTGCGGGCGGACGGAAGTCTGGTGGGGACCGAGCGGTTCGATCCGGCCCAGCCGGGAGGGCCAGGTGGAGGAGTGATCGACGGCTTCGCCGGAGTCTTCCGGGACGGAGACGTCGCGCTGAGTTGGACGATCGGCGGACCGGGGGAGGCCGAGGAGGTGCTTCCGGACCGGACCGCCTTCGGACGGTTCTCGCGCGAGGGATCCCTACGGCACCTCATGGGACAGGGAGAGGGACTCCACAGGTTCCGCCGCCAGCCCGACCCGTTCTCCCCCTTTCCCCATGCCGTCATGGTCGCCGATTCGGTGTACTTCACCAACGGCGTCGACGGCAGGATCGCGGTGCTCGATCCGGATGGCGGAGGGGTCGTGCGCACCTTCGAGGTTTCGGCTCCGTCCGTACCCGCCGAAGAAGCGTGGAGCGCCCTCCGTGAGGTTCTCCATGAGGACGGACGCGAGTCCGTTCTCGAACGGATGCCCCCGCCGCAGCTTCAGCATACGCCGGCTTTGGCCGGCATGGTCGCCGATGGGGCGGACCGGATCTGGGCCAAGGTCTACGATCCCACATCGGATTCGGTCTACCTGGGCCCGCCGCCAGGAACGGGGGGAGAGTGGTGGGTGTTGAGCCCCGAAGGAAGGATCCTCGCCTCGGTAGCAATGCCGGACAACGTCACTCCCGTCTGGATCGAGGGCGATCAACTCCTTGCCATCGCCCGGGGCCCCTTCGACGTCGAGCGCGTGGTCGTCCATACCATCGCCCGGTAGAACCCGTCCAGGAGCGTCGATCCCATGACATTTCTTCGAAGTTCGTTTCAAGCCCC
>SKKH01000014.1 GCA_007121555.1 Gemmatimonadota bacterium
CTATGCTACTCGAACAACCCATCCCATCGTATGACACAAAGTTCCGAACTCTACGTCTGTTTGGATTGTGCAACGATCCTTCCAGAAGCAATGGACTTGTGTACCGCTTGTGGGACACGTGGGCAAGTCAAGCGGGTTAAAGACGTGACCAGCGACGAAGAATGAACGATTGAAAGCAACGGCTGCCATCTATAGAGGACGACCAACGCACAACGGACTCGATTTGCGATATCGATGGGAGACGTGGCGGCGGCACCACGAGCGGCGTTCGTATAGGACAGTCGCCACTTCCCGCCCGCGTGGTCGCTCGGAGCCCGCTTGACGGCGAGGCCCTCGCGGGAGAACACCGCCTGGACCGCTTGTTTGCGCCGCTCCTTCGGTTTCATACCGCCGTGGAGCACCACCAGGTGCCGTGTGAAGGGCCGCAGCCGGTCGACGAAGTGTTCCAGATGAGCGCGAGATGTGCGCGGTGCTGCGGGCCGAGACGTGGGCGGAGCAGGGGGCGGTGTGGGAACGGGTGCTTGTCGCCAACGGGGTCGCGAAAGAGCTACCGCGCGAGAACCGTCAGTGCGGCTTCGCGAAGTCGTGCGAATTCTCCAGCCTCAAGACCACCCAGCCCGAACACGACACCAAAAGAGACAATGACCCGACCGATTCGATCGGATACGGGCCACGGGCCCTGGGCCGCAGCGCCCTCGAAGCCTAAGAGCGCTGACTCGATCTCATCGTGCTTCGCATTGTCGGGGGCCACGATGTCGAGGTAGCTCAACACAGTGTTTCCGCCGGGCTTCAATTCGACGTGCTGATCGATTAGACGTCCGGGGTGCGACTCCGTGATCTCCTTCAGAACCTTGTGAAAGTCCCCTTCGGTCGAGATGGGGTCGTCGTCAACGTGACTGTGCAAGAAGACGTTGACGCCCGTTGAAGCTCCATCTGTCCGCCTTACCCTCTGGGAAGTGAGGTACATTACGCAGCCTCCACGATTCGCCGGGGCGGAGCGTTCGGTTCCGCCTCTTTGTCGGCGTCGGCCAGAACGCGGTGAGGATGTGGTTTCGAGCCCGGCCGAATCAGCGACCGCGGCGGCTCCGCATCAAGGCGGCATCGCTCGGCGTCGTCCAACTCCCACCACACCCGGTCCATTTCTTCCAATAGGCAGTCTTCCTCGTGGGACTCCATGCCTCGATGGAGCCAGCGCGCGAAGATGAGCGCATCTTCCAATTCGCGGTAACGAGCGAGAGCTTCACTCATGCCACAACTCTGAGAGCGATTGTGTCCCATGCAGAGAGTCCTGGTATGCATCGAACGAGGTCTTCGCCGTTCCGAGCGCCTACACAATCAGGCTAGAGCCTCGCCGAAAAGCCCGGCGGAGGTTTGCGCGGCCCTCGCATTCCCGTTACGCCGCTATAGTTACCGGGTGCCCGCGTGGGTGGTCTTAGGTTCTAGAAGCGCCGCTGCATGCGATTAATCCGGCTTCGCCTCTATTCCCCCCCCCGCCCCCAAGGGGTGGCCTCGCTGCGCTCGTTGTCGGCATCGCGGACCTTTTCGACGAGGGTCAGGCTAGCGCATATTCGACGCAAACGCAACCCCGGAACGACGCAGACGCAACAAGGCACTCTCCTCAACGGAGCGTCCCGAACTCGCTCTGTTAGGCTGAGAAGAGGCGGTGCGCCGTGCCGGAGTAGAGTGGACTTCGGCGCTTTCGGGCTTACCGCGCGAGAACGGCTGAAGATGGTGCAACACGCGGATGCGTAACACTCGTTGGGATGCTCTCGTGGCCGGGGGAACATGGCCACACCGACGCTTCGGGGCGCTACTCGGCAACTTTCAGGATGGTGAAGACCGAACGGCGATTGAGAATGCGGTTCTCCTCGGACGTATTGGGGACCGCCGGCCGCGACGGGCCGTAGCCCTTGGCCTCCAGTCGCTCCGGTTCGATGCCACGGTCGATGAGGAACTGCGTCACCACATCTGCGCGCGCCTGCGACAGGACGGTGTTGCGCCGCGCCGAACCGCGCGTGCATGTATGGCCCTCGACCCGCACCCGCAGAATATGCGGGTTGCGCTTCAACACCTCCGCGACCCCACGGAGAATGCGATGGCTCTCGGGCAACAAGACGGCCCGATCGAGCTCGAACTGGACGGGGTCGAGGAACTCGATCCGCTCAACCGCAACCTTGACGCCGACACAGACCGCTTCCTCCTCGTCACAGAGATACCCATCCTCGCAGGGACCACACTCCGTACCGCAGATGGGATCGGGGCCGCAGGCGCGTCCGGTGCAGTCTGGAACGCAGATGCAAACGCCGCGTTCGCAGCGATGGTGGGGACCACACTGACCGCACTCCACGCCACAGACAGGATCGAGACCGCACGCCAAGCCGGTGCAGTCCGGCTGACAGACGCAAACGCCTTCCTGACAGAGATGCCCGGCGGGGCACAGCCCGCACTCCACACCGCAGATGGGATCCGGCCCGCAGGCGAGCTCGCTGCAGTCGGGCACACACGGCTGCTCCTCCGGTAGCGCCCAGCCGATGGAGGCATAGAGACGATACTGCGGGCTACCCCAACCCTGGGTGATGCCCGCGCCGCCGCCGGCCTGAAGGAGAAACCCGTGCGGCAGAGCGTAGCGCACCCCTAGGAGGAACTCCATGGGGATGCCCCGCATGTCGTACTGTGTTTGGCCCGGACGCTTGGGATCGGCGTTCTCGCGGATCGGGAGGCTGCCCCAAAGCGTCCCCTCGAAACTCAGGGGATCGTGCCACGGCAGCGTCCACCGAGCCCCCAGTCCCCAGCGGAAGAAGTCGTCGCTCACAATGTTCGCAAGCTCGCGCCGCGGGCGGACCTGATAGCTCAGATTGAGGGCCGTGCGCAAACCGAACGAAGTCTGATGGTCGAATACAACGCGCGGCTCAAACCGCACAGCCCCATCGGAGTCGTACGCATCCTGGTTTCCGGTGGGCACATACACGGTCGCGATGAACGACAACCCGATCGGGTGCCGTTCCGCATCCAGCACGCGGGCCTCCGGGACGAGACGCAAGTCCCCGAGAGAAAGCGAATCGAGCGAGTCGGTGGGGCGCGTCGGCAGGCCCCGATCGTCGCCGAACTGGTAGACGGTCAGGGGCAAGACGAACCCGAACTGCGCCCAGTCGAACAGTCCGATGGCGCCCCAAACCTCGCCCCGGACCCGGCCGGCCACGACATCGAAACTACCTGCGCTGCGTCGGGATGACTGCCACACGAGCGGCGAGGTAGACCAGTGGAACAGCACCCCCGCCGAGGGGGCGAGGTGCGGTAGCATGGAAGACGTGCCGATGTTCAGGATCGCGTTGTGTTGCGCCGGCAGCGGTTCGAACTGCTCAATCTGCGCCCGCGCGTACGCGGTGCCTGACGTCGCCGCCAGAAGCCCGACCCCGATGAACAGCGCGGCCAACCCGCAGCGC
>SKKH01000267.1 GCA_007121555.1 Gemmatimonadota bacterium
ACTCCTGGGAGCGCTGCGCCGGGAGGCCCGGAAGGCCGCCGGACCCAACGCGGGCTGGCCCATGGCCGCGGCGGCGCTGGCGCTGGGGGTGAGACTCGAGAAGCCCGGTACCTATGTGCTCAACCCCGGGGGAAGGGCACCGAAGGCAGAAGACATTGCGAGGGCGGTCCGGCTGGTCCGCCATGGAGCCCTGGTGGCGCTGGGCGGGCTTCTCCTCCTGGCCCGGGAACCGAATCCATGAGCCGCTCCTGGTCGCCACCACCCCCGGCCCTGGAGTCCGGACTCCCCGAACTCGACCCGCACGGGGGTCCACGCCACGGGGAGGACCCGGCAGGAGGGCAGGGGCCCGAGGGCGGGCCGCGCCTCCTGGACTTCAGCACCAACGTGCTCCCCTTCCCCCCGGATCCCGAGCTCCTGGAGGCGTTCCGGGACGCGCCCCTCCACACCTACCCCGACCCTGCCTCCCGGCGGGCCAGGGAAGCGATGGCTCGACACTGGGCCACGGACCCGGAGCGCATCGCCCTGGCCCCGGGGGGCGGAGAGCTCATCCACCGCACCGCGGCCACCTTCGTGGCTCCCGGACAGGGCCTCCTCATCGTGGGCTCCACCTTCGGCGAGTACCGGAGGGCGGGGCTCCTCAGGGGCGCCTTGGTGCGGGAGGTGGGGCGGGGTCGCGCCCGCCTTCCGGACCCGGACGCGGTGGTCGAGGTGGTTCGGGGGTGGGATACCCGACGATGGGGACCCCTCCGCCTGGTCTTCCTCTGCTCGCCCAACAACCCCACCGGCGACGGGTGGCCCGACGGGGCCATCTCCACGGTGGCCGACGCCCTTCCCACGGGCTCCCTCCTGGTCCTGGACGAGTCGTACCGGTCCTTCGCCACGGGAGACCTTTCGCCACCCCACCGACCCACCGACGACCGGATCCTCCACATCCGCTCCCTCACCAAGGACCTGGCCCTCCCCGGCCTCCGGGTCGCCGTGGCGGCCGGATCTCCCGAGGTGCTGGAGCTGCTGGAGCGAGCCGCGCCGCCATGGGCCGTCTCGGCTCCGGCGCAGCGGGTGGTGGAGGCGGCGGTTCGCCCCGGCCCCCTCGAGCGGCTCGGTCGGCGCCTCGAGGAATTGCGGCGGCTGCGCGTGGAGCTGGCCCGGGGGCTCGAGGACGCCGGGTGGTCTCCCCGCCCTTCCACCACCGGGTTCATCCTCTCCCGGGTCCCGGACGCGACGGCGGTGATCCGAAGCCTCGAAGCCCGGGGCATCCGGGTCCGGGACGCCGCATCGTTCGGGCTGCCGGGCTGGGTGCGAGTGGGGAGCCGCACCGGACCGGAGAACGGGCGCCTGCTGGAGGCCCTGAACGCGCTCGCCCCAGCCGGGACGCCTCCGAACGGGACCGCGCGGGACCGGGACCCGGGGGCCCCATGACCCTTCTCCTGATCCGCCACGGAGCCACCCACCTCAACGAGACCCGCCGGTTCCAGGGCTGGAGCGATCCACCCCTGAGCCCCAAGGGCCGCCGGAGTGTGGAGGCGATGGCCTCGACCCTCCCTCCCCTCTCTCCCGACGTCCCCGTGCACGTCAGCGACCTGCGGCGAGCCCGGGAGACCGCCCGGATCCTCTTCCCTCATGTGGCCCACCGGGTCGACGCCCGACTCCGGGAGCTCCACTTCGGCCGCTTCGAGGAATGGACGGCGGACGAGGCCGCCGCCCGGGAGCCCGAGGCGTGGGCCCGCTGGATGGCCGATCCCGCCGAGGCGCCTCCACCGGACGGGGAGTCCCTTCGCCACTTCCAGGCACGAGTCCGGGGGTGGTTCGAGGCGGAGCTGATCCCCGGCGAGGCCGCGGTGGTGGTGGCCCACGGAGGGACGCTGGGCTTCCTCCTTGAACTCCTGAACGTCGATCGCGCGGTCCCCGCCCCCGGCGAGGCCGTAGAGCTTTCCCCCAACGAGACGAATCCATGACCGAATACGCCGACCCCAGCCTCCCGGAAGACTCGAGCCCCCGCCACCCCAAAGCGCCTCGCCCGAAGCAGCGAACCCCCGGCCCCTATCCCGTTCCCCCTCGGGAACGCCGTACGGGCCTGGTCCTCCTCCACACCGGAAACGGGAAGGGAAAGACCACCGCCGCCCTGGGGATCCTCCTCAGGGCCACCGGTCGGGACATGAAGGTGGCCATGCTCCAGTTCGTGAAGACCGAAGGATCGGAGCGGGGTGAGCACATCGCCGCCCGGCGGCTGGGCGTGGAGATCGTTCCCATGGGGGCGGGCTTCACCTGGCTCAGCGAGAAGATCGAGGAGGATCGGGCCCTGGCGAGGACGTGCTGGGCCCGATGCCGGGAGGCGCTGGAGTCGGAGGAATACGACATCCTCATCTTCGACGAGCTCACCTACGCCCTCATCTACGGGTGGCTCGAGCACGAGGAGGTGCTCCCGGTGCTGGACGCCCGACCCCAGGGCACCCATGTGGTGATCACGGGACGAAAGGCCACACCCGAGCTGGTGGAATTCGCCGACCTGGTCACCGAGATGCGCGAGGTGAAGCACCCCTATCGCACCCAGGGGGTGGGCGCGCAGCCGGGGCTCGAGCTGTGAGCCTCCCCGGTGCCTCGGCCGAGGCGGTCCGCCGTCATCTGGATGCCCTGACCAAGCCCCCGGGGAGCCTGGGCCACCTGGAGGAGCTGGCGGTCCGCCTGGGTGGACTCCTGGGCGACCCTCCGCCTCCCCTGGCGCCCCGGGTGATCCTTGTCATGGCCGGCGACCACGGGGTCACCGCCGGCGGGGTCAGCCGCTACCCTGCCGACGTGACCCGTCAGATGTGCCTGAACATGGCTGCGGGGGGCGCGGCGGTGAATGTGCTCGGGCGATTGGTCGACGCCCGGGTGGTGGTGGTCGACGTGGGTGTGGCTGGCGAGGCACCGGTGGGCGCGGGCGTCCTGCACCGCCGGGTCCGAGCGGGAACGAGGGACCTGTCCAGGGAGCCGGCCCTCACCCCCGCCGAGGTCGACGCTGCACTCCGCACCGGGACCGGGATGGTGGAAGAGCTGAGGCCCCGCCCGGGAATCCTGGTGCTGGGCGAGATGGGGATCGGCAACACCACTGCGGCCGCCGCCCTGGCCTCGGCTCTCCTGGGGCTCGATCCCGTCGAGTCGGCCGGGCCGGGCACGGGGGTCACCGTGGAGGGCTGGCGACGGAAGGTCCGCGCCATCCGCGCCGGTGTGGAGCGTCTTCACGCCGCGCGGGCTGAGGCACACCGGAACGGGGGTGAAGGGCCCGACGATGTCGCCATCCCCAGCCCTGACCGGTCGCTCGCCCTGGACGCTCTGGCCCACTGCGGAGGTCTGGAGATCGCGGGACTGGCCGGGGCCGCGGTGGAGGCGAGCCGCCGGCGGATCCCGGTGGTACTGGACGGGTTCATCTCGTCGGTGGCGGGGCTCGTCGCCAGCCGGTTGAGTCCGGAGGTGGACCCCTGGCTCTTCGCCTCACACCTCTCGGCCGAGCCCGGACATCCGGCGGTGCTCTCGGCGCTGGGTCTGCGGCCGCTCCTCTCTCTCGAGTTGCGCCTGGGAGAAGGCACCGGAGGCGCCCTCGCGCTCCCCATCCTGGAGGCGGCGGGCGCCATTCTCCGGGAGATGGCCACCTTCGACTCCGCCGGGGTCTCGGGCCCGTCGACGGAAGAGTCCTCCGGAGAAGGCGCATGACCGGCCCGACAGAGATCCGCCCGGCCCCTGTCCTCATGGTCCAGGGCACGACCTCCGGCGCGGGCAAGTCGCTCCTCACCGCCGCCCTCTGCCGCATCCTCCATCGGCGCGGGGTGGCCGTGGCTCCGTTCAAGGCCCAGAACATGTCGAACAACGCCGCCGTGACGGTGGAGGGAGGGGAGATCGGTCGGGCCCAGGCCCTCCAGGCCCGGGCCGCGGGAGTGGAGCCCCAGGTGCGGATGAACCCCATCCTCCTGAAGCCCCTGGCCGACACCCGCTCCGAGGTGGTGGTGCTGGGGAAGGGACGCCCCGAGCTGAGCGCCCTTCCGTGGCGGGAGCGCCGCCACCTCCTCTGGCCCCCGGTGGTGGAGTCGCTGGCCTCACTCCGCCGGGACTTCCAGGTGGTGGTGGTGGAGGGCGCGGGGAGCCCGGCCGAGATCAACCTCCGCGAGTCGGACATCGTGAACATGGCGGTGGCCCGGCACACCGACGCGGCCGTCCTCCTGGTCACCGACATCGATCGGGGAGGGGCCTTCGCCACCCTCTTCGGCACCTGGGCGCTCCTGGACGACGAGGATCGGCGCACGATCCGGGGCTTCATCCTGAATCGCTTCCGCGGCGACGCCTCCCTCCTGGAGCCTGCGCCCCGACTCCTGGAGGAGCGCACCGGGGTGCCTACCGTCGGGGTGGTCCCCTGGATGCGGCACCTGCTGCCCGAGGAGGACGGAGGACCCCGGCTGGAGTGGAGCCGGTCGCCCGACTCGTGGCGGATCGGGGTCCTCCGGTTCCCGCACCTGGCCAACGCCGACGACCTGGATCCCCTCCGGGCCGAGCCCGAGGTGGAGGTGGTGTGGGTCTCCGAGCTGTCCGACCTCTTCGGCCTCGACGCCGTCCTCCTTCCCGGCTCGCGCAACACTCTCGGGGATCTGGCCTGGCTTCATCGCACCGGGCTGGGCCATGGACTGAAGGGGCTCCACCAGGCCGGCACCCCCCTGGTCGGGATCTGCGCCGGCTACCAGATGATGGGCCGAGCGATCCGGGATCCCGAGGGTCTGGAGGAGGGAGGGGTGCTGCCGGGGCTGGACATCCTTCCCCTGGACACCACCCTGGCCCGGGAGAAGGACACCCGCCTGACCCGCGGACGTGTGGGGCCCGGAGCCCACCTCTTTGCCGAGCTGATGGGTGAGGAGGTGGCGGGATACGAGATCCACCACGGGCGCACCCGGCTCCTGGAGGATTCGGGGAAGACTCACCTCTCCGCCTCCGCCGGTGTCGTCCCCTGGCTCGTGGACGGCCGTCGGGCCCTGGGCCACGCCAGCGGACGCACATGGGGTGGATACCTCCACGGGGTCATGGAGAACCCCGGGCTCCGGAACGCCTGGCTGACCTCGCTGGGGATCCGGCCCGCCGAGGAGAGTTCCGGTCCCTGGCAACACCGCGTGGATCGGGAGCTGGACCGGGTGGCCGACGGGGTGCAGGCGGGGCTCCAGATGGACCGGATCCTGAGCTGGGTGGGGCTAGAAGGCTGTTGAAAAAGTAGAGGAGACCATGAAGATCACCCTCGTGACCGGGGGAGCCCGGTCCGGAAAGAGTGGGTATGCCGAGGAGTTGGCCTCCCGGCTGAGCGCCGAAGCCGCGCCGGGAGGTGCGAGGGCGTCCAGCTCCGGGGTCACCTACATCGCCACCGCACAGGTCCGCGATGGGGAGATGGCCCGCCGCGTCGAGCGCCACCGGAGCGACCGGCCTTCCGGGTGGGAGACGCTGGAGGCTCCCCTGGCCGTGGCCGCAGCGCTGGGCCGCGCCCGCTTCCCTGTGGTGATCCTGGACTGCCTCACCCTCCTTCTCTCCAACCACATCGAGGACGGGCTCGACGAGGCGGAGGTGGAGGCCCGCAGCCGGCAGGCGGTGACGGAGCTCCTGTCGGCGGCCTCGCATCGGGAGGGCGAGCTCATCGTCGTGACCAACGAGCTGGGGATGGGTGTCGTGCCCGCTCATCCCCTGGGTCGCTGGTTCAGGGACGCCCACGGTCGGGCCAATCAGGCGCTGGCCCGCCGGGCCCATCGGGTGGTCTTCCTCGTGAGCGGTGTGCCGTGGGTCCTCAAGGACGGTTGAACAGGTACCGGGACCACCGAAACGGACCGGCGGCCGCAGAGGCCAAGCCCGGCCGGAGGCACGGCGGAGACGCACGAGGTCTCCACCGTACCCCCGTCGGATCGCCCGCGACGTCAGGAGGACGAGCGCCTCCCGGGGAAGAGAACCCAGGGGTCCCTGGATCCTGCCAGGGCGTAGAGGAAGGCCCCGGCGGCAAGGCCCACCTCCCGCTTCGTGGAGTCCAGTCCGCCCAGGAGTCCGCTGGACGCGACGCCCCAGACGACGATGCCCAGCATCCAGAGCACGACGAGGGCAGCCGCCCAGCGCGGCAGGACGCCTGCGGCCAGAGCCAGCCCGAGCAGGAGGACCAGGACCACGGGGAGGGTCTGGTTCAGGTGGGTGGCCATGACCCCGGAGGTGAAGAGGGCGGAGGAGATGAGGGTGAAGGCGAGGCCGGACCGGACCACCAGCAGGGTCGCCCTCTTACGAAGGTCGGACACCTCCCCGCGTTCCCAGCCACGGAGCCGGCCCTCCAGCGTCCAGCGGCCGGGGCCGCCGACGGCCACCGCGAAGGAGAGGGCGGCCAGCGCGATGTCCCGGCTCAGACGAATCTCGCCCACCACCGGATTGGCCACGGCGAAGGCCCAGAACATCAGCCCGGCCACCACCGCCAGGGTCCGGGTGCGGACCCCGAGCGCGAGGAGGACGGCCACGGCCATCTCCAGCCACCCCTGCACGGCCAGGAAGGTGTGCACCTCCATGCCCAGCCGGTTCTCGATCTGGTCGACGAAGAAGGGGGCGATCCACCCCGTGTCCGGATCGACGTACGCTGCGGCGAGTCCGAGGGCGTCCCCGGGGAAGGCCAGCTTCACACCCCCCATGAAAAGGACGGCGGCCAGCGAGGCCCGAAGGATGAATACGAGGGTGTCGAAGGACAGGAGCGAGGTGCCCCGGTCCGAGGTGTGGGTGCTCATTCGTGTGGTTCTCCCGGCCCGCCACGCTGGCCGTTGACGTCACGTGTCTTCGAGGGGTCCTGCGGCTCGAGAACTGCGGGACATCAGCGTGGAGGTCGGAAGAGACCGGAGAGCTGCGGAGGGATCGGCCAGCTGCCCCCGATGAGGGAGACGTGCCCGGTGGGAAGGAGCACCCAGGGGTTGCCGGATCCAGGACCCGAAGGCCCGGAGGTGCACCCGGAACAGCCGCTGGAGACCGCGGGACATGGGCAGTCGGACTCGGGAGGCGCCGGGCGAAGTTCCGGGCCGGAGGCGTCAGCCTCGGCCCACTCCACGGTTGCCGCCACCTCTTCGGTGTCCGCCCCGTCCACGGCCGCCGCTGCCTGCACACCGGAGATCCCGACGATCAGGCACAGCACGGCCCCACTGGCCAGGTGACGCGAAATCGAGGTGGCGGTGGAAAGCATACCGGGTCCGGTGTGATGCCACGGGGAGGAGCGCACGGCGATGGTTCGAGCATCGCGTGCACCCAGGGGGCCGTTCTCTGGTCGAATACACAGGGGCGCGGATGGGTTCCCGAACGCCCAGCGTCCATCCCGGCGATGGATCCATCCCGGTGAGCTCGGGCCGAGGTCAGCGCATTCCGCCCCCTCCGCCGCCCACCCCGGTGGAGACCCCGGCCCCGCCCGAGAACCCGCCGGACATGCCGGATCCCGACGAGGTCCTCTGCATGCGGGGCTGGGAACTCTGGGTGATCCAGAGGAAGAGGAGAAGCATCTGGAGGTTGGAGCCCACGGCGACGCCGCGCTCTCCAGGTGCGCCCACGGCCCGGTGGATCCACCGGGGAAGCTCGAAGTCCCCGCCCCCCTCCGCCGCCACCTCCTCCAGCCGCCTCAGGACTTCGTGGATGGGCTTCGGGTCGAGGATCATGAAGGGGAGGTGCTCGGCCAGGATCCGCACGGCCCGTGCGGGGTCGTTCTCCACCGCCTCCTCCAGCTCCTCCCTCAGCTCCCGGTGTCGCGCCCGGATCCGCGCCCTCAGGCGGGCACCCTGCTCCGTCAGCTGGTGCCCGCCCTCCGACGCCGCGATCCAGAACCCCGGAGCCAGCCCGATGAGGCCCCCCAGGAGGATGCCGGTCAGGAGGTGGGATTCCACCCGCCAGGCCGCGAGCCCCAGGAGGGCCGGGAAGAGGAAGGAGGCCACGAGCGCCCCCCGCTTCCGCTCCGGATGGGCCTCCACATGTCCCGACACCACCAGGGCGGCCCGGGCCGCCCTGCGGGTCCGCGTCTGGGGCCGAAGGGCCGCGCCCATGAAGGCCTGAAAGGAGTCGTGCCCGGCCAGCGCGTCGAGGAACGCTTCCTCGGTCTCGGAGAGCGCGTCTCCGGCGGGGGGTGGATCGGCTCGATGCACCTTCAGGAGCCCGGCCGCCAGCGAGCCTCCTTCGTCGGTGGCCCCGGTCTCGCCCCTGGCGTCGGTGCGCTCCAGGGTGACGTGCCCCCTGCGGGCCAGGTCCACCAGGAGGGCGGTGAACACCCGCAGGCCATAGTACGTGGTGCCGCTGACCAGGTGTCCCACCTGCTCCAGGGGCACGTCGGGAATCCCGTCGGGGATCACCGTGGGTGGGTCCCTGGGGTCCCGCCAGAGGAGGGCGAGGGCGGATCCGGGAAGGAACCCCACCAGGAAGGCTCCCAGCGCGAAGAGGAGCACCCGGATCCGTCCCTCCCGGGGCTCGGGGGGCGCCCGGCCGGGAAGCTGGGCCGGAAACCCCACCTGCACGCCGTAGGGGGTGCGGGGCTCCAGCTCGTCTCGGACGAACCTGACCTCCCAGCCGGTGGCTCCGGGGATGGGTGCGACGTCCGGGTCCTCCCCTTCGGCCTCATCCCGCCGGATCAGGCTCCCCTCGTCGGAAGGCTCGAACCGGATCTCCCCCGCCTCGAGTCCCAGGTCCGGCCAGAGGACCCGGACCTCCACATTCCGGATGGGCACCTCCCAGTCCTCTCCCACCGCGTCCCATGCGACCCGATTCTCCCCCTCCACCTCCTGGAGGGCCCCCAGCACCCGGTAGGCGATGACGAAGGTGGTGGGCTCGCCCCGGGGCTCGAAGTCCCAGGTGACCTCCACCCGGCTCCCCCGCTCCCGGACCTCCACCTCCGACACCTCCGCGTGGGGACTCGAGATCCCCACGTCGGTGATGGCGTCGAGCCCCCGTGTGGTGATCGTCCGGAACCCCTGCGAGTACGTTCCGTCCTCGTAGACGAAGTCGATGGACTCCTCCACCCAGTAGCCCCCGTCAGGCCCCATTTCGAGCTCCACCCGGTAGCCCTCGATCCCGTAGCTCCGCGCCCCCTCCTGGGCAGCCGCCGGAACGACCGACGGCCCGCCCAGGAAGACGAGGGCCAGGAGGGCGAGGGCCGGCAGCACGGGCCAGGGTGGGCCGGCCGGGGGAACTCGAGCATCGGAGACAGGGTTGGGTGCGCCATGTCGATGCGTCCCGGTGCAGCTTCCATCCATGGGTCCTTCCTCCTCGTGCGGTTGGTGCTTCTCGTCCTCGTCGGGGCGCCCGCTCCCGGGGCGGCCCTGCCCCCCGCCGACACCACCGGCGTCGTCCGGGGGCAGGTGGTGGAGCAGGGGACGGGGCGCCCCCTTCCCAGCGCCTCCGTCCGGGTCGCCGCCGGACCGGCCGGTGCCATGGAGCGCCCCCCGGTCACCACCGACGCGCAGGGACGATTCGTTCTGCAGCGGCTGCCCTCGGGCACCCTGGAACTCCAGGTCCAGCTCCTGGGCTACGAGACTCTTCGCTCGCCGGAGCTTCGTATCACTCCGGGTCGCGCCGCCACCGTCACCCTGGAGCTCCGACAGCGCGCCCTCGAGCTGGAGGGCGTCGAAGTCCGCGTGTCCCGCCTCGCCCGTCCCGACGATGCCCCCCTATCCACCCGGCGCCTCACGGCGGAGCAGGTCCGCCGCACCGCCGGAGCCCAGACGGACATCTCCCGGACCCTCCTCTCGCTCCCCGGCGTGCTGGGAGGTGTGGACAACCGCAACGACCTCCTGGTCCGGGGGGGCGGTCCCGGGGAGAACCTCTACGTCGTCGACGGCATCCGGATCCCCCGGATCAACCACTTCGAGACCCAGGGGGTGGGCGGCGGCGCCCTGGGGCTCCTCAACGTGGAGTTCATCCAGGATACGGATTTTCACGCCGGATCCTTCCCGGCCCGCCACGGAAACACACTGAGCTCGGCCCTGATCATCCGCAACCGCTCCGGCTCTCAGGACCGGTTTCGGGGCGACCTCACGGTGGGCGCCTCCGAGGCCGGGGTCACCCTCGACGGGCCCCTGGGCGACCGAGCCAACGTCCTCTTCTCGCTCCGCCGCTCCTACCTCCAGCTCCTCTTCCGCGTCCTGGACCTCCCCATCCGGCCCTCGTACTGGGACACCCAGCTCCGGGCCGAGTGGGAGATGGACGAGCGAAACCGCTTCGTTCTCCTGGGGCTGGGGAGCATCGACGAACTCGACATTGTGGCCCCCGGCGCAGACGATCCCCAGGGGCAGGAGGTGGCGAACCGGGTGCTGGACAACGACCAGTGGGGGTATACGACCGGGCTCGTCTGGCACCACCTCCGGAGCCGGGGCGTGGTCCGCACCTCCCTCTCCAGGTCCATGGAGCGGTTCCTCATCGCCGGGAAGGGGCCGGATCCGGAGACGCCGCTCGTCTCCAGCGATGCCTGGGAGGCGGAGAACCGGCTCCGGGTGGATGCCGACCTCCGGATGGGTTCCAGCGCCACCCTGGGGGTGGGCGGGGAGATCGCCGCTGAGGCGATCCAGAGCGATGTCACCGATGCCGGCGGGCCCGGCCGACCCACGCCGGAACCCCTGGCCTTCCGGAGCACGGAGCGCTTCGCCACCGGGGCCGCCTGGCTCCAGCTCTCCGGTCCGGTCTGGACCTCCGACGACGCCCGACGCCAACTCACTGGGAGCGCGGGCCTCCGGCTGGACGGTCACGCGCGACTCTCTCCGGGCTTCGTCGCCAGCCCCCGGGCCTCCCTGGCCCTGGAGGTGACCCCGGAGTGGGAGCTCTCGCTGGCCGGAGGTCGCTTCCTCCAGGCCCCGCCCAGGGCCGCCCTGGGGGTGGAGGTGGAGGGGGAAGCCGTGAACCGGGGCCTCCCCTTTCAGGAGGCCCGGCACCTGGTGGCCGGAGTGGCCTGGCAGCCCGGCTCCGACGTCCGGGTGGCGGTGGAGGGGTTCCTCAAGCCCTACCGGTCCCTTCCCCGCTCGGCCGCCGATCCTTCCGTCGTCCTCCAGAACGAGGGAGCGGACTACGGGTTCTCCGGGCTCGAGCCCCTGGTCTCGGATGCCGAGGGCCGGGCCCGGGGGCTCGAGCTCTTCGTGCAGCGGCAGGGCGCGGGACGGTGGTGGGGGCTCCTCTCCTATACCCTGAGCCGGTCCGAGGCCCGGGGCCCCGATCTTCCCGGCCGCTTCGGGCCCCGTCCGTGGGTCCCCACCTCCTGGGACGCCCGTCACGCCGTGGACCTCACTGCGGGGCTCCGGGCCGGAGAGGGGGACCGGTGGGAGATGGGTACCCGCTGGCGGGTCACCACCGGTCGCCCCTTCACTCCCTTCGACACCGAGCTCTCCCCGGAGGCGTTCCGCCGCACAGGGGAAGGGGTCCCGGACCGGAGCCGCCTGAACAGCCTCCGCACCCCGCCCTACCACCGCCTCGATGTCCGGATCGATCGCCGGGTGGAGGTGGTCGGGCTCACCGGGCGGGTCTACCTGGACGTCCAGAACGTCTACAACCGGACGAATCTCTTCGGCTTCACCTGGACGGAGGCCGAGGACGTCCCGAACAACCTCCGGGCTCGGGAGCAGATCGGACTCCTCCCCACGGTGGGCTTCACCCTGGAGTGGTAGGGGGGAGTGGGGGTCCCGCCGGGCCCTTACCCGTCCAGGACGTCCCGCACCCGGTCGGCCAGCTCCTGGGGGGTGAAGGGCTTCTGGAGGAAGCGCGTCCCGGGCGAGAGAAGGCCCTGTCGGATCAGGTCCTGATCCGCGTAGCCCGACATGTAGAAGACGTGGATGCCCTCGCAGATCCGGCTCACCTTCGCGGCCACCTCGACCCCGTTCAACCCCGGCATCATGATGTCGGTGAGGAGAAGGTCGATCTCCTCGGGATGCCGGCGGGCCAGTTGGAGGGCCTCATCGCCTCCACAGGCCGAGAGCACGTTGTAACCGAACCTCTTGAGGGCTCGACGGGTCACGGCGCGAACGGCGTCGTCGTCCTCCACCAGGAGAATGGTCTCATTGCCTCCGGCTCGCTCCACGTCCAGAAAGCTCTGCCGGTGTCCTTCGACGGTATTCGGGGTCAAGGGCGAGGTCCCCTTCTCGAACGGCCTGCGCTCACGATGCACCGAATCGCCATAGGCTTCAGGAGAATCTGAGTATCTTGCCACCCGCACCGGAATAACCGGATACGTCGTCCAGTTGACCATCGGGATCCTGACGGAAGCCTGGAGGAGGATGGAGGAGCATCAGGGACCTTCTCATGCGTTGCGGATACAGGGGAGGTGCTCGCTCTCCTGACGGCGTGCCGCCGTTTCTGATAATCCCTGACAGACCGATGGGTCCATTGTCCCTCAAGGTTCAAGTATCATTGGATTTCAGTCGGTTGTCCAGCGGTAACGAAATCCTGAACATGTCCTCGACCAGGGCGGAACGCTGCGCCCTCCCACACCCATGACCCAACCAGAAACCCCCGTGTTCACCACCACCTTCCGGGTCCGAAGCTATGAACTCGACGCCCTGGGTCACGTGAACCACGCCGTATACCTGAACTACCTGGAGCAGGCCCGCTTCGACGCTCTCTCCGCCGGTGGTTTTCCCGTCTCCGAGATGGCCGCTCGGAAGTGGGGAGTCTTCGTGGTCCGGATCGAGGTAGACTACCGCAAGGAGTGCCGACAGGGAGAGCTGCTCACCGTGCGGACCCGGGTCGACAGGTTCCGGAACTCCTCCATGATCATCGGCCAGGTGGTGGAGGCCCCTGATGGCGAGACCGCGGTGGAGGCTCGGGTGGTGGCGGTCTGGACAGGCCCGGATGGACGCCCCATGAGAATTCCTCCGGAAGTGCGAGATGCCCTCAGTTCGACGGATCCTCCGGACTCTTCGAGCTCTCGCGAGCCCGCGACACATCCCGACGAATCCGGTCCACCACCGAGCTGAGGCCGCGGGTGCGAGTCACCCCCAGCACCTCTCCCAGCCCCATCCGATCCAGGAGGTCCCGGGGAAGCGCTTCGACGGCGTCGGCGTCGGCACCCTCGAGCTGCTCCATGAGAAACCCCATGAATCCCCGCACGGTGGGGGCCTCCCTCGGAGCGTAGGAGTGGATCGTGACCTGGCCGTCGCGAACCGCCACCCAGAGGTAGAGGGGGGTCTGGCACTCCTGGACCTGGTTCAGACCGGCGTCCCGGGCCTCCTCCAACTCGGCAGGGAGATCCGGAAACTTCTTCGCGTAGTTCAAGAGAAGCTGGAGGCGCATCTCCCGATTCAGGGAGCGAAAGCGTTCCAACTTCTTTTCCAGCTTGCTCACGGGGGCTCCGGGTTAGGGCGGATCAGGACCGGCTCCGGGCCCTGCGACCCTCCGAGACCCACCCGGGTTCCCATGGGTCGCTCCGGCCGATCCGGAACCCCGGTGGCCGTGGCGGGTGCACGTGTAGTATGAGCCTCCCTTCGCCCGCCCCGTCTGAATCCAACCCGGCCGGCGACGCCCCGACCCCGGAGTGGCCGACGGGTGCCGCCCGGTTGGGCAACGATGTGGTGGATCTCCGCCACCCCCGGTGCCGCAGCAGACCCGAAGGGGACCGGCTCCCCCTGCGGATCCTGACCCTCGACGAGATGGAGTGGTTCGCCGAACCCTCCGATCCCCGCTCGCGCCTCCGTCGACTCTGGGCCCTCTGGGCAGCCAAGGAGACGGCCTTCAAGGTGGTGTCGAAGGTCGCGGGCAGGCCTCCGGTCTTCCGCCATCAGGCCTTTGCCGCTCAGCTCGACGAATCCATGGACGGTTCAGGGATCACGAGCTACGCGGGTCAGGTGGAGTGGGCCGGTCTACGCTGCCGCGTCGAGGGCATGGCCACGGAGCAGTTCCTCCACCTCGTGGGCTGGAACGAACCTCCCGGCCAGACCCGTCCTCCCCGGGTCGAACTCGGGGTCGAGGGATTCGGAGCCACCGACCTCCAGGAGCTGCCCAATGACGAGGAGCGAAGGAGAGGCGTGCGAGGTCCCCTCTCCCTCAGGGCTCGGCGAGTCGCTTCCGCCCGGCTGGCCAGCTACCTGGATCGGGACCGGTCCGGGACGACCACGAAGCCTTCCTTCCAGCGGATCCGGATCATCACCTCCAGTGAGCGACCAGGACGCGCCCCTCCCCGGGTATGGGTCGATGGCGAACCGCGCCCCGACCTGGACCTTACCATCTCGCACCATGGGCGCTACGTGGGATGGGCCTTCCTCCTCCCCTCGCCGGGGCCCGAGGCAGTGAAGGACTGAGGGGGAGCCCGCCGGAGACCTCCGAAGGACTCAGAAACCCGGTCGGTAGTTGAGCAGGAACGAGGCGCCGAAGCGCTGAAAGTACTGGCCGCCGATCTCGGTTTCGGCTCGGGTCCAACCCAGCCGGACGGTCCCGTCCAGATTCGAGGCGAGGGGACGGTTGAACGACAGGTAGGCCTGGGAGGCCGAGTTCGCCTCCTCGCCGGGGATCAGCCGGGCGAACTCGGTAGGGAAGCGGTATCGCTTCGCCGTGAGGGCCAGATACCCGGTCATGGCCACGTCGCCGGGGAGGGAGGCCGACACGAGCCCCCTGAGGGTGCCGGAGTCGTACTCGGGCCGTCGGGAGTTGGAGCGGTTGATGCGCCCCTCCCCAACGACCTGGGCCAGCACGGGTCCGCTCCACGTCCAGCTCACTCCCCCGTTCAGGGTCCGGTCCCGCCGGAAGGGGTCCTCGTCCAGGAAGGTCTCCTGCTGGGGGAAGCGAGCCAGATCACCGCCCAGGTGGATACGGATCTCCCCCCCCATGTCCCAGTTGGGACGAACGCCCAGCTCGACGCCCGTCCCCTCCCGGTCCAGGAGGCGGATCTGTGGCGCGAAGGCTGGGGCCAGGAACTGCGACCACTCCCCGTGGAGCTCCACGTCCCACCGACGCTCCCCCCCGTCGGTGTATTCGCCCAGGAGCGCGCCTGACACGGCCCGGTACCCGGGCTGGAGGAAGAGGGGCATGGGGGGGCGGTCCGAGACGTCGCGGCCCCGGAGGCGCATGCGCGCGCCCAGGGCGGTCGTCTCGGTCAGAAGCTGAGTGTAGCCCAGCTCGACGGTCCCCGAAAGCTCTCTGGGGGCGTAGTCCCGAAGCTCGAACCCTCGAGCGGAGAATTGTCGGAGTCCACCATCGAAGCTGAGGTTGCCCCGGCCGCTCTCGCCGAACCGGGCCGCGAGGTCGCCCCGAAGCCCGAACTCCCCCACGATGGCCGAGGCGAACTCGGTGGAGTCTCTCACCGGCGTCCCCACCGCCGGCAGGTTGCCCTGGTAGCCCTCCGAAGAGAGCCCACCCGTGACCACGAAGTCGCGCCAGGTGACCTGTCCCTCCAGGGCCCCCAGGGTGGGCGCCATGACCGGCGTCAGGACCAGGAGGAGGAGCGCCAGGGCGACTGCGAGGCGGCCCCTGGGCGGACGCCGGGACAGGGGCTCGGTCATCGGATCGACCCGTCGGCCCGAGCCCGGAAGGTCTCGGCCAGGGCCAGCGCCTCGTCGCGCATCTCCTCGGCCAGGCCCAGGTACTCACGGAGAAGCACGACCTGGTCGGGAAGGGGAAGCTCGGAGAGGTTCAGGGGGGCTGTGGGGTCCAGCTCGTTGCTTCCCCCCTCTTCGCTCCCGGGCCGGGTCAGGCCCCCGCCGGTGAGGGCGTCGTCGTCGAAGCGGGAGATGCCGGCCATGAGATCGGCCCGGCCTCGTTCCTGCTGGAGTCGTCGCTCCCGCGACGTGATCTCTCGCTGGAGCCCGACGATGACGGATTCATACTCAGCGGCCCGGTTCTCCAGGAGACCGGCCTTGCCCCGCAGTTCGGAGGGTCCGTCCCGACGATCCACCACCACGTCGGGGAGAGGGCGAAGTCCTCCCACGGTAGGCGCCCCGGACTCCCTCTCCACCTCTCGGTAACGCTGGCGTACCTCGCTCAACTCCCGATCCAGCCGGGCCCGGGTGGGAGGCAGGATCGCGGCCTCGATGGCGTCCAGGAGCTGATCTTCTCGCCGCTCCAGGAAGTCCAGGTAGCTGCGCCCCGCAGCCTGGAGCTGGGCGGCCGCGCTGCGGAGCTGCTGGTCCAGGAGCATGACCTGGACGCCCTGCTCGTAGACCCGGCGCATGGCGTCGCGGGATCGGTCGTCGTCTCCGGAACGCCGGGCGTCCTCCTGCCGGTCCATGAGAATGTCGTGTTGGTGCAGCGCCCGGTCCCGTGCCTCCAGGATCTCCTCGTAGATCTGAAGTGCCTCGTCGTAGCGCTCCGCGATCTCGGCCAGGGGGTCCTGGGCCGCCAGCCCGCCCGATCCGCCCTCGCCCAGCGTGGTCAACGGCCCGGCCAGGAGAAGGAAGATGCACAGGGCCAGGAGTCCGCCGACCTTCCAGGGCCGGCGGCCTGCGAAGAGGCCCGGGCGGGGAGGGCGGAGCGTCATCTCACGCCTCGATTCCGTACTTCTCGAGCTTGTAGTAGAGGGCGCTGGGCTTGAGCCCCAGGAGGCGGGCGGCCTCGGCCTTCACCCCATCGGCGCGCTCCAGTGCCTGACGGAGGAGGCGCTCCTCCATCCCTTCCACCACACGGTTGAGATCCAGCCCCCGGTCGGTGACCGTGGGCTCGACCGGCTCCATGGCGTGCCCCTCCCCGCGTTCGAAGACGGGCAGTCCGTCAGCCGTGAGCTGGGGCTGATCGGCCAGGACCAGGGTTCGCTCGATGACGTTCTCCAGCTCCCTCACGTTTCCGGGCCAGTCGTAGGAGCACAACCGGTCCAGGGCGCACTCGGTCACAGTCTCCACCGGCGAGCGGGTGCGGTCGCGCAGCTTCTCGATGAAGTGGGCCACCAGGTGGGGAATGTCCTCCTTACGGTGGCGGAGCGGGGGAAGGGTGATCGGGACCACGTGAAGGCGGTAGAAGAGATCCTCGCGGAAACCGTTGCCCGACCCCAGCTCCTCGGCGGACTGGTTCGTGGCCGCCACGACCCGGACATCCACGGAGATCGTGTCCTCGCCGCCCACCCGCTCCAGCTCCCGCTCCTGCAGCACCCTGAGCAGACGCACCTGGGTCTGGGGCGCCACCGTGGCCACTTCGTCCAGGAAGAGGGTGCCGTGGGTGGCCAGTTCGAAGCGGCCCCGGCGCTGTCGCTCGGCTCCAGTGAACGCCCCCTTCTCGTGGCCGAAGAGCTCCGAGTCCAGGAGCGACTCGTTGAGGGCGCCGCAGTTGACCCGGACGAAGGGCCCGTCGGCCCGATTCGAGCCTGCGTGGATCGCTCGCGCCACCAGCTCCTTCCCTGTGCCCGACTCGCCGTAGATCATGACGGTGGAGTCGCTCCGGGCCACCCGTTCGATCCAGCGGAACACCTGCTTCATGGCCTCCGACTCACCGATGATGTCGGAGTATCGGGGGGGTTCGGCCGGGTCGGGCAGGCCCTCCCTGAGGTAGGTGTTCTCCACCCGGAGGGTACGGTTCTCTCGGCGCAGGCGCTCCCGCTCGTCCCGGGTCTGGAGGAGGCGGTCGATCTTCATCCCGAACTCTTCCGAAGAGAATGGCTTGGTCAGGAAGTCCGCGGCCCCCAGCTTCATGGCCTCCACGGCCTTCTCGATGGTGCCGTAGGCGGTGATGACCAGCACCTCCGTGGTGGGGAAGCGGTCGCGGACCCTCTCCAGGACTTCGAGCCCTCCCATGTGGGCCATCTTCAGGTCGGTGATGACCAGGTCGGCCCCGCTTTCCTCGAGCAGATCGAGCCCGTCCGCGCCGTTCTGGGCCGAGAGGGTGCGATGTCCCCGGCGACGAAGGAGGAGCTCGAGCCCCTCCCGCATGCTGTCGTGGTCATCGATGATGAGGATCTGCGACATGTGGGATCCTTGAAGGCTGTCGATGCTGACGGTCTCGGACGTTGCCCAGAGGACTGGAAAAGGGTCGGTTGGCTATGCGTTCCGGTCCGCTGGAAGTTCATCCGATCCTGTGAAATATAGGCGGAACTCGGCCCCGTTCCCACCGAGGGACGAGGGCCAGGGGTCGGGGGCGCCGGTCTGTCCGTTCCGCGTACCTCGATCGGAGTCGAGCCTCCGGTCCGGCTCCGGTTCGGTCCCGTTCACCAGCTCCACCCGCCCTCCGTTCGTCTCCATGACCCGCTGTACGATGGCCAGCCCCAGCCCGGCGCCCTGCTCCTTGTCGGTCACGAAGGGCTCGAAAATCCGCTCGCGAAGCTCGCTGGGGACCCCCGGTCCGTCGTCGCGCACGGAGATCACCACCTCGCCGTTCCACCACCAGGCCCCCAGGCGCACCCGGCTCCCGGCCTGGGCCGCGTTCTGAAGCAGATTCAGGACCACCCGCTTGACGTGGTCAGGATCCGCTCGGGCCATGAGGGGGGTCTCGGGGAGGTGGACCTCGAGTTCGGTGCCCCTGTCGGCAAACCCCATCCGGACCATGCTGAGCGCGTCTTCCACCGGCTCCCGAACGTCGTGGAGCTGGACCTCCGAGTGCATGGGCTTGGCGAAGGTGAGGAAGTCGTTGATGATGGCGTTCAGGCTCTCCACCTCGCGGCGCACCCGATCCAGGAGACGGAGCCGCTCCTCGCGGTCGTCGGTCTCCAGGGCGGCCGACGCGAAGAGTTCGAGACCTCCCAGGGGATTGCGGATCTCGTGGGCCACCTGGGCCAGCATGAGACGGAGCTGTTCGTCCCGGTGGATGACTCCCTTGCGCATCCGCTCCATGGCACGGGACAGCCGGCCCACTTCGTCGCCCCGCTCCACCTCGACCGGACGGTCCAATCGGCCCCGCTGGATCCGCAGCGCCACCCTGGAAAGGCGTTCCAGCGGCCGTACGATGTTGGCGGCCAGCAGGAGGGCCAGGAGCGCTGCCAGAAGGGCCGAGACCACCGCGCCCACAGCCAGGGTCCTCTGAAAGCGCGAGAGAGGTGCCAGGAAGTCGGTCGGGGCCAGAACCGCCAGCATGGCGTCGCTGTCTTCGAGTCGGTGGAAGGCGTACTTGTAGAGACGCCCGTCTTCGCCGGTGAAGGCCGGCGTGACCGCCTCGCCCTCGGACCATGCCGTCTCGAGCTCGGGGCCGTAGGCGTCGAGCCACCTGAGGGGGGTGCCGATGGGGAGTCGGGTCGGCGGTGTGCTCGAGGCGATGACGGAGTTGTCCCGGCGAAAGATGTAGGCTTCGTCCACGTATCGCTGCAGCCGCTCGAGACGGGCCTGCTGGCTGGCGTAGAGCACCTCGGCCGAATCACCGGGCTGCGTGAACCCCAGGAGAGCGGGTCCGTCGAGTCCCACCTCGGCCGCCGAACCCGCGACCCAGAGGAGCTTCTCGTCCATCTGGTCCTCCACCGCTCCCGCCGTGAGGGTCCAGGAGAGCCAACCCCCTCCCAGAGTCAGGAAGAGCGAGAACCCCACCAGGGCCAGAACGAACTTCCGGCGAAGGGTCACGAGACCTCACCCCCCGCCGCAGGGGACGCGTTCCACCACCGGGTCGCTGAACTCCAGGGGAGCCGCCGTGCGAGGGGCCAGGATCAGGTGGAAGGGATAGCTCTCCCGACTGGCCGGTGAGCAGAAATCACCCGGGACCCTCCGCACGAACTCCACCCGGGTGCCCTGGTCGATGGGAAGGATCCGACGAAACTGGATGGAATCGCCGGCTTCCGGCCGCGGACCCTGAGCCGCCAGCAGGATCATCTCCCGGTCCCATGCCACCTGGGGAAGGGGCTCGGAACCCCCGGTGTGGCGCTCCCAGAAGTCCTCCCAGCCCGGGGGGACGAGGCCATCGGTGGACCGGAACGCCACGGGGTCAGTGGGTCGAGCGGGAGAGTCGTCGCCCCTGTCCAGAGTCCGGAAGGGCACGGTTCCCAGGTACGAGGAGCCGGCCTGGTCGCCCAGGGTGAAGAATCGTGCGAGCTGCATGGCCGTCACGATGCGGCTGGCACCCGGGTCCGGTCCGGCACCGCCGGGTGTGGCGGTGAAGAAGGAGCCCTCGGCGCAGCGGACCCACCGCGCCTCTTCGCCTCGCAGCTCGTCGCGGAGGGTGAAGACCACCACCGACTGCAGATCTCCGCATTCCGGCTCCAGCTCCTGGGGCGTCTCGGGGGTGAAAAGGCGGAGCCCCACCGCATCGTTGAGCTGCTGGATCAGTGAGGAGTACTCAGGAGCCAGATCGCCGGGATTGAGGACGGGTCGGCGCACGGTCTCGCTCCCCGGTCTACCCTCGAAGCTGACCCGCTCGGCCAGTACCCAGGGGCCCTCGGATCGCCACGAGAAACTCTCTTCCAGCACCCCGGTGCCCTCGGCCAGAGGAGACCGCACCTGGATCTGGATCTGACCCACCTGGGCAAAGCGTGGCTCTGGAAGGGTGACGGTCTCGCCGTCGCAGCCACTCAGGCCCAGGAATACCAGGCCCAGGGCAACGAGTCCGCCAAGTCGAAGGAGGGAGGACGAGCACTTCCCACGGAGCTCACGGTGTCCGGGCAAGGCTCGGCCCAGCCACTGCACGGGATCCGGGCCCCGCCGGTGGATGGAAGCCCGGTTCGCTTGCGGCCAGGGTCCTCCGTCCTTGACGGAAGACCCCACAGGGCGATGTTTTTCGATATGAGTCAACGTGACCGCCTCCTGGAGCTCCTCGTCGAACGGTCCCTGGTGCTGGGTGAGTTTACCCTGGCCAGCGGTGCCCGTTCGTCCTACTACATCGATGCCCGTCGAACCACCATGAGCGCCGAGGGTCAGGCACTGGTGGGTCAACTGGGTCTTGCGGCCCTTCGGGAGGCCGGGATCGACCCGGGTCCCGCCGCCGACTCCGGAGTGCAGTGGGTGGGAGGGCTCACGATGGGAGCCGATCCCATTGCCTACGCCATGGCCCACCGGAGCTGGGTGGAGGGCTCACCGGTCGACGCCTTCTCCGTCCGGAAGCAGGCCAAGGAATACGGGGCCGGAAACCAGATCGAAGGCGGCCTCCCCGACGGAGCCCGGGTCGTGGTGGTCGAAGACGCCATGACCAGCGGCGGCTCCGCCCTTCGCGCCGTGGACGCCCTTCACCTCGCTGGTGCGCGGGTGCAGGCTGTCCTGACGCTGGTGGATCGGGAGGCCGGAGGCGAGGCTCGTCTCCAGGACGAGGGCGAGCTTCGCCTCATCCGCCTCTTCACCGCCACCGACCTCCTCGAGGCGGCGGGGCACGCCCCCTGAGCCGCTCCCCCGGCCCCGGATCCCACCCGCCGGATCCTCCCCTCCGCCGATTCGGCCTCTCTTTCCCCTTGCAGCTCAGTCCACCAGTCGCAGGGGCATGACCAGGCAGAGGTAGTCGCTGGGTCCCTCCTCGTTCTCCCGAACCGGCTCGATGATGGCGGCGCGCTCCGGTGCCTTGAAGCTCATCCGGACCTCGTCGGTCTCCATGTACCGAAGCACCTCCAGAAGATAGTTCGCGTTGAAGCCGATGGTCAGGTCCTCGCCTTCGTATGCGACCTCCAATTCGTCGTGAGCCTCTCCCAGGTCCGGTGTGAGCACGTTGAAGACCATGCGGTTTTCGCTGAGCTCGAGACGGATCCGGTGGGTCTGGTCCGACGCCACCGCCGCCACCCGCTTGATGGCCGACTCCAGGGGCCGCCGGTCCACGATGGCGATCCGGTCGTTGTCCTTCGGGATCACCTGCTCGTAGTTGGGATAGGTGCCCTCGATGAGCCGGGTGTAGACCTCCGTACCCTCGGAGCGGAAGCCCAGGTGGTTGCCACCGCGGGCCACCTGGATCGTATCGTCTCCCGAGAAGAGGCGCTGCACCTGTTGGAGGGCCGCGGGAGGCACGATGAGCTGCGTCGTGGACTCCACAGAAGGGCCGGTGGGAATCCGCATCCGGGCCAGTCGGTGCCCGTTGGTGGCCACCATGCGCATCTCTCCGTCACGAAGCTCCCAGAGCACCCCGTTCAGCACGGGCCGGGTCTCCTCGGTCGAAACCGCGAAGGAGGTGTGGCGCACCAGGGAAATGAGCTCGGCTCCACTGGTCTGCCAGCCCCCTTCGAAGGAGACCGCGGGGAGGGCTGGGAAGTCATCCGCGGGCAGTCCGTTCAGCTTGAAATGGGACCGGCCGCAGCGAAGCTCGATCTGATCGCCACGGGTCTGGACCTTCACCGGTTCGTCGGGAAGCTCGCGAACGATCTCCTGGAGTTTCTTTCCTGGGGCCGTGAGGGTACCTGACGTCTCGATGTCGGCGGCCACATGCAGGCGAACCGCCACATCGAGGTCCGTGCCGCTCATCTGCACGCCCTTCTCATCGGCGTGGAAGAGGATGTTGGAGAGCACGGGCAGGGTGGTGCGCGAGGGGATACTGGCCGAGACGGCGCTGAGCCCCTCGTGGAGGTTCTGGCGGGTGATCTGAAAGTTCATCTCGGCTCCGGGATGGGGTGTGCCTTCTGGACCCTCGAGAGGATGGGGGCTTGATCCGCGGCAGGTGTTTTCCAGCGAACAGCTTCTTCTACTTCTCTATAAGAGAACAGAACAGCAGTAGTAGTAGGGGGTGTGGAAGTGTGGAAGACCTCGATAGAGGATACGGAAATCGGTGGCCTGTGACCACTCCTGACCCCCTTCGGCGTCCGTGGAAAGTCCGGGGATTTCGGGGGCGATCTTTCCACGGTACCCACATCGGAATCGGAATCGGGGAAAACTCCGGCGCTTTCCACACCCTTCTCCACGTTCTTCCCACCCGCCTCTTGGCCTGGTCCGGTGAGTGTGCGCACGAGAGCTCCTTACCGGGGCGAAAGCTCGTCGCGAAGCCTCAGGACGCGTCGGGCGAAGGCATCGTCCTCCTCCAGCTCGCCCTCCACCTTCCGGATGGAGTGGATCACCGTGGAGTGGTCCCGGCCCCCGAACGTGCCGCCGATTCGCACGAGGGATTCATCCAGGATCTCCTTGATCAGGTACATCGCGACCTGACGAGGCACGGTGAGGTCCCGGGTGCGCCGCTTCGAGGCCAGGGCCTCGGACTTCACTCCCCACTCCGAGGCGACGCGGTCCCGGATCATCTGGGCAGTGATCTGAAGGGATTCCCGGGGGCCGCCCTCCCTGAGCACTCCTCGAAGGGCGGTGCGGGCCATGTCCAGGGTGATCTCCTCCTTCCGAAGCGACGAGTAGGCCAGGAGTTTGATCACGGCGCCTTCGAGTTCGCGCACGGATGCCGTGCACGAGCGCGCGATGAAATCCATGATCTCGTCGTCCAGGGTGAGACCGTCGTCCGCCGCCTTCTTTCGAAGGATCGCGACCCGCGTCTCGTAGTCCGGCGGCTTGATGTCGGCCACCAGTCCCCACTCGAACCGGGAGACGAGTCGGTCTTCCACCCCGGGCAGCTCCTTGGGAGGGCGGTCCGAGGTGAGCACGAGCTGTTTGCCGGCGTCGTAGAGGGCGTTGAAGGTGTGGAAGAACTCCTCCTGCGTTCCTTCCTTGCTCTCCAGGAAGTGCACGTCGTCCATGAGAAGGAGATCGATTCGCCGATACCGCTGACGGAACTCCCGGGTCGTGGCCTGCTGGATGGCCCGGACCAGTTCGTTCATGAACTGTTCGGCGGTGACGTACGCCACCTTGGGTGAGGTCGATCGCCTGAGGATCGCATGCCCGACCGCGTGCATCAGGTGGGTCTTGCCCAGCCCCACCCCTCCATAGAGGAAGAGGGGATTGTAGGTCCGACCGGGCTTCTCGGAGACGGCCCGGGAGGCCGCCGCCGCCAGTTGATTGTTGTTTCCGACGACGAAGCGGTCGAAGGTGTAGCGACCGTTGAGGGCTCCGTGGTGCGCGAGGGGGGGGGCGTCCTCGTTGGCCGCCCCCGGGTCTCCCGGGGCGCTCCCGATCCCTGCCCGGTCCCTGCCGGGAGGATTGGGGGCCACCTCGACCTGGGGCAGGGGAGGTGGGGGCGACGCGCTGCTCGTGCGAAACGAGAGGGTCATGGGTCGCCCGGCCACACGGCGGGTGATCTCAGTGAGGTCCTCGCCGTACTTGTCTTCGATCCATTCCACGTGGAAGTCGCTGGGGGCCTCGACGAGGAGCTCGTGGTCGGTGATGCCTACGGCTTCACTCCCATCGAGCCAGGTTCGAAAGCTTTGTTCGGGCATCCGCTCCCGAGCGAGCGTCAGGACCTTGGACCACACTTCGGCGGGGGTGAGCTCCATTGCGTCGGACTGGCGAACCGGTGGATTGTGGACGTGACTCTTGAGCGACGGATCAGGTGGTCTGACTGATCGCACCAGGTGGGCGAGGGCGGCACCGGGGCTTCCCCGAGAGGGTTTCGGGCGAAGGCTTCGGGGTGGTCGAAGGCGTGGACTCGACGACCGGGGCCGGAACCCATCCGGGGGGGACCAAGGGTAGGAGCGGAATGTGGAAAAGTCAATCGAGACCCCCTGCTAGGCTGACCGGTTGACGCAGGCCCCGGATTCGGGGTATTTTTCCATGCTAATCTATGTACCCAGACGTTCCCTGATAAGACACGGGTAGGATCATCATGGGCCCCACGTACAATCCGCGGAATCGCAAGCGCTTGAACAAGCATGGATTTCGTGCGCGCATGTCCACCAAAGCGGGTCGCAAGACCCTGGCTCGCCGGCGCAAGAAGGGTCGGCACAAGCTGACCGTGAAGGTGGGCCGGAAATAGATCCATTCGTGGGGGAGATCCCCGCGGAGGGCGGCCGTTCCGATCCCGGAGCCGATCCGGACGCCGCAGCGGTCGAAACCAGTTCGACACATCAGCAGGGCTTCCCCGCCTCATCCCGGATTCGGCGCGGGACGGAGATTCGACATCTGCTCCGAACGGGACAACGAAGGAGTGTAGGTCCCCTGCAGGTCTTCATCGGACCGGCCCCGGGGCAGGACCCCCGATTCGGAAGTATCGTACCGAAGCATGGCCGTCGGGGTGTGGACCGGAACCTCCTTCGTCGTAGACTCCGAGAGATTGGCCGAGTAGAGCTTCTTCCCCGGCTTCGGGCTGCGCGGAGGCCCCTGGACATTCTGGTCCGGACCCGGAGAGAGGCCTACGGGGTTTCCTTTCTTGAACTTCGCTCCCATCTGATCCGCCTCACGGAGCAACTGTGTTCCGACGTCTCGCCCTTGGACTGATCCGCTTCTACCAGAAGGGGATTTCTCCATTGACCGGCCCCTCCTGCCGATTCGTCCCCACCTGCTCGACCTACGCGCACGAGTCCATCGAACGCTTCGGCCTCCTCCGTGGAGGCTGGATCTTCCTGAAGCGGTTCGCTCGGTGCCATCCCTTCGGGGGACACGGAGTGGACCCGGTTCCTCAGGATCTGCGCGACTCGTCGACCATCCCCCCTCCCGTCGAGGGGGCTACTGATTCCCCGGAAGCCCACGCGTGAGTTCATGGAAGGCCGGATGAATACCGAGGCCCGGCTGGTCCTGGCCATCGTACTGATGATCGCGGTCCTGGTTGGGACCAATCTCCTCTTTCCCACGGGGCCCGCCCCGGAGTCAGCGGACGAGAGCGAGCCCGCCACTGAGGTTGTAGCCGAACCCGAGCCTGCGGAGCCGGAACCAGCCGAACCCGAGACCACCCCCCAACTCCCCGAAGCTGAGCTTCCGGCCGATCCGGAGATTCCCGCCTCGGTAGCGGAGGAGGGCGAGGTGGAAGCCGAGGATGTCGAGGATCTCGTAGCGGAGGCGGAGGGTGCCGAGCGGATCGTGAGGGTCGAGGGCCCGCTCTACACCTTCACGTTTTCGGATCGCGGCGCCCGGGTCACCTCCCTCGAACTCCCCCAGTTCCGTTCCTTCGCACGGGAGGGGCCGGTGGAGCTGGTGGCCAATCCCCAGATCGGGAAGTTGGGGTCTCGCGTGCTGGTGGGGGGCGACACCATCGATCTTCGAGGGGCTGCCTTCGACGTGGAGCCGGAAGGGGGGCTGACGTTGGAGGAGGGGGGAGAAGGCGGGACCCTCACTTTCACCTACCGGCACCCGACCGAGCCGTTCTCACTACAGGTGGCCTACGACTTCCATCCGGACACCTACACCGTGCGCGCCCGGGGCCGGGTGCAGGGAATCGACCGGGGGCTGCTGCTCACCGACATGGGCCAGGGACTGGCCTTCAACGAGGAGAGCGTCTCCAACGAGGCCCGCGAGATGGCCTACGTGGGGAACCACATCCAGAACGGGATCCGAAGCCGCAGTCTTTCCGATGTGGAGTCCCCGGAGGTCGATGAGGGGCCCTTCCACTGGGCTGCCCTGAAGAGCCAGTACTTCGTGCTGGGGATCCTGTCGGCGAGTGACGCGG
The DNA here is from genome assembly GCA_007121555.1 of Gemmatimonadota bacterium. GTDB lineage: Bacteria > Gemmatimonadota > Gemmatimonadetes > Longimicrobiales > Gaopeijiaceae > PWLA01. Next base: position 26,242 of record SKKH01000267.1, read on the forward strand.
GAGGAACCGAGTACTTCGGGGGCATCGTGGCCCGTCCTGCCACCGGACCCGATGAGAGGGAGTCGGCGGAGGTGGCGGTGACCCAGTCGCTGGGATCGGCCGGTGGATTCGAGTACCGGATCTACGCCGGACCCCAGGACTACGCCCTCCTCGCTGCGATGGGCCACGACTTTCAGCAGGTGAACCCGGTGGGATGGCGCTTCATCCGACCCATCCTCCGGCCCTTCGTCGGCATCATCACCACCGTCCTGGTCTTCCTCCACGAGTTCTTCAGCGTGGGGTACGGATGGGTGTTGATCATCTTCGGGGTGTCGATGAGGATCCTGCTCTTCCCGCTGAACCACAAGGCCATGCGGGCGCAGCTCCGGAACCTGGCGGTACAGCCTCTGCTGAAAGACATCCAGGCCAAGTACAAGGACCAGCCGGAGAAGATGCAGAAGGAGTTGATGAAGCTCTACAAGGAGCACGGCTTCAACCCCCTTGCGGGGTGTTGGCCCATGCTACTTCCGTGGCCGGTGCTCATCGCCCTCTTCTTCGTCTTCCAGAACACCATCGAGCTCAGGGGCGTGCCCTTCGCCTGGCTCCCGGACCTGGCGTCCCGGGACCCCTTCTTCGTGCTCCCGGTGCTCCTGGGCATCTCCATGTTCCTGATGCAGTGGATCTCCTTCCGGACCATGGAGGAGATCAACCCACAGATGAAGATGATGATGTGGCTCCTGCCCATCTTCATGGTGGTGGTCTTCGCCAACCTGCCGTCGGGGTTGAATCTCTACTATCTGACGGCGAACCTGGCGACCCTGCCCCAATCGTGGTGGATCGCCAATGAGCGCAAGAAGGTGCAGGCGAAAGGGCCTCCGGTGGCCGTGAAGGCTCCGGCGGAGACCTGACGAGCCTGTCGCCGACCGGAGGGGCCGAGGCGCCAATGGCCTTCCAGCCGGGAGAGGGGAATGCCATGGAGGTGGATACCATCGTCGCCGTTGCCACTCCTCCGGGACGGGGTGCGTTGGCCCTGCTTCGACTCTCGGGGCCCGGCGCCTTCGAGGTACTGGCCCGGGTCGCTCCGGAATTGGCGCGTCCCCCTTCTCCCCGAAGGGCCGTTCTGACCTCCCTGGTGGACCCCGACGACGGTGCCCTCCTGGATCGAGGGCTCGTCACCTGCTTCCCCGCTCCCGCATCCTACACCGGCGAAGATGTGGCCGAGGTCTCCGTGCACGGGGGACCGCTCCTGGTCGCCATGGTCGAGTCCGCGCTCGTCAGCGCAGGGGCCCGATCAGCCGAGCCCGGTGAGTTCACCCGGCGCGCCGTGCTTCATGGGAAGCTGGATCTCGTGCGGGCCGAGGCGGTGGCCGATCTGATCGACGCGGACAGCCCTGCACTGCATCGAGCGGCCCTCCACCAGATGGAGGGGGGGCTGTCCCACCGATTGGCCGGCCTGCGCGAGGAGGTGCTGGAGCTGGAGGCCCTCGTCATGCATCACGTGGATTTTCCCGACGAGGACGACCCCCCCGTGTCGGTGGATCGGGTAGTCGAAGGGGCCCGGGAGGTGGAGTCTCGCCTGGGCCGGCTCCTGGAGACCGCGCCGGAGGGCGAGCTTCTGAGGGAGGGTGCCGTGGCGGTCCTGGCCGGCCGCCCGAACGCAGGGAAGTCATCGCTCTACAACGCCCTCATCGGTGAGGAGCGAGCCATCGTGACGCCGGTGCCGGGCACGACCCGGGATGCGCTGGAGGCGCGGGTCTCCCTGGGAGGCTATCCGTTCCGCCTGGTGGATACGGCGGGCCTCCGCGAGGGAGCGGGAGACATCGAGCGCCTGGGTATCGAGGTGGCGCGTCGGTACCTCGCCGGCGCCGACCTGGTACTCCTCTGCCTTCCGGTGGATGAGGAGTGGGGGCCGGGCGAAGAGGCCTTCCTCGAAGAGCGGGGGGACACGGGGAGCATCGGAGCTCCGGTGCTCCTGGTGCGCACCTGCGCCGACCGGAACCCGGGCCCGAGGGATGGGGCGGACCGGAGCGCGCCGCGGAGAGAGGAGCCGGGGTCGGACCGGAGCGACGGGGGCCCTCGGGTGGGGGGAGCGCTGCGGGTGTCCGTCAAGACGGGGGAGGGGCTCGCCCGCCTGAGAGAGACCGCGGCGGCACTGGTGTATCAGGGGCTGGTGACGTCCCGGACGGACGCGCCCCTGTTGACGCGCCGACGCCAGCGAGAGGGTGTGGCCCGGGCGCACGCCGAGGTGAGGGCGTTTTCCCGGGCGCTGGAGATGGCCATCCCGGCGGAGGCCGCGGTGTCCCATCTGAAGGAGGCCGAGGGGGCGCTGGAGGAGCTGCTGGGTGTGATCACCACCGATGACGTCCTGGACCGGGTGTTCAGACGATTCTGTATCGGAAAGTAGGGAGGAGCAGGTGAACGAGGTGGGCGAGGAGGGGCTGCGCGTGGTGGTTCGTGGACGCGTGCAGGGAGTGGGATTTCGCGCATGGACCCGTCGGCGGGCCCGGGCGCTGAACCTGAGGGGGTGGGTGGTGAATCGACCGGACGGCGCGGTGGAGCTCCACGTGGCCGGGATCCGCCCCGACGTGGAGGCGCTGCGAGGTGAACTCGAGACGGGTCCCCCTGCGGCCAGGGTCGAAGAAGTGATCGAGGAGGGAGAGCCCAACGAGCTTCCCTCGGTCGGTTTCGAGATCCGCAGGTACCGGCGCAGCAGGAGCTGAGAGAAGAGGGCCATGGGCCAGAGAGAGGACGGGATGGAGACAGGCGGCAACAGGTACGACGTGATCGTGATCGGGGGCGGCCATGCTGGGTCCGAGGCGGGTTCGGCGGCGGCCCGGATGGGCGCGCGGACGCTACTGATCACTCCCGACCTGGACCGGATCGGTCAGATGAGCTGCAATCCCGCCATCGGGGGAGTGGCCAAGGGGGTCGTGGCCCGCGAGGTGGATGCCCTTGGAGGAGTCATGGGGAGGGCCACGGATGCGTCGCGCATCCACTTCCGGATGTTGAACCAGAGTCGTGGTCCTGCCGTGTGGGGACCCCGGGCCCAGTGCGACCGGGGTCTCTACGCCCGAGCCGTGCGCCGGATCCTCGACGGGGTGGATGGGCTCGACCTGCTGCAAGGTCTGGTCGTGGCGTTGGAGCTGGACGGCGAGCGGGTGGGTGGAGTCCGTACACGGGAGGGGGAGGTGTTTCGGGCCCGGGCCGTCGTGGTGACCGCGGGCACGTTTCTCCGAGGCCGGATCCATCGGGGCGGAGACGATCCCGTGGCCGCCGGCCGGGAGGGAGAGCCCCCGGCCGTGGAGCTGGCTCAGGCGCTGGAGGCCCGAGGGCTGGAGATGGGACGGTTCAAGACCGGGACCCCGCCCCGCATCGACGGGCGGACGGTGGACTATTCCCGAGTGGAGCTCCAGGAGAGCCATCCGGAGGATTTCCGTTTCTCGGCCTATGGAAGGGAGACGCTTCCCGAGCAGCGCGTCTGCTGGATCACGTGGACGGGGGAGGAGCTCCGGGAGATCGTGGAGCGGAATCTCGAGCGAAGCGCCGTGTACGGGGGTGCGCTGGCGGGGAAGGGGCCGCGGTACTGCCCCTCCATCGAAGACAAGATCGTCCGGTTTCCCAACAACCCCCGACACCAGATCTTCCTGGAACCCGAGGGACTCCACAGTCAGGAGCTCTACGTCAACGGGCTGTCCACCTCACTGCCTCCCGAGGTCCAGCGAGCCTTCCTGCGCAGCGTCCCGGGGCTGGAGCGGAGCCGCATCACGCGGCTCGGATACGCCATCGAGTACGACTACTTCCCACCCCACCAGCTCCGGCACTCCCTGGAGCTCCGGGTGATCCCGGGTCTCTTCTTCGCCGGCCAGATCAACGGCACCACCGGGTACGAGGAGGCGGCGGGACAGGGCATCGTGGCGGGGATCAACGCGGCGTGCGCTGCCCAGGGGCGGGAGCCCGTGACCTTCGAGCGGGACGAGGCCTACCTCGGGGTCCTCATCGACGACCTGGTCACGAGAGGGGTGGACGAGCCTTACCGCCTGTTCACGTCCCGGGCCGAGTTTCGCCTGCTCCTGCGGCAGGATAATGCCGTGGAGCGGTTGGGCCCACGGGCGCGTAGCCTTGGACTTCTTGCGGAGTGGCAGGAGGAGGCGCTTGAGGAGCGACGCGAGCGGAGGGAGAGGATCCTTGGTTGGCTGGCCGACACGGTAGTGCGACCCGAGGAGGTGAACGCCCGGCTGGGAGAGCTGGAGAGCACGCCTCTTTCTCAGCCCGTGAGGGTGCTGGAGCTGCTCCGACGCCCGGAACTCTCTCCTGAAAAGCTGCTCCGCGACCTGGAGGTCGGCGGAGGCGTCGTGCCCTTCGATGTGACGGGGGATGTGGCCGGCGCGGTGGGAGTGGAGGTGCGGTATGCCGGTTACGTGCAGCGGGAGCGGGAGAGGGCGGAAAGGCTGAGGGAGAAGGCCGCGTTTCGCCTCGGCGAGGAGCTTCCGTACATGGACTTCGAGACCATTTCGTACGAGGCGCGGTCGAAGCTGGAGAAGGTCCTTCCTGAGAACCTCGCGCAGGCGGGCCGGATTCCGGGGGTGTCCCCGGCCGACCTTCAGAATCTGGTGCTGGAGGTGCGGAGGTGGAAGCGAAGCGGGTCGCCCCAACAGAAAAAGGCCCGGGATGCGGAAGCTTCGAGTTCGGCGCTGCCTGTTCCACGACTCCCCTAGCGCCGCTGTCTCTCCACCCCGCGTGTCCCGGGCCCTGACCGCTCGAGGCGGTCGGTTCCTGCAATCAGGAATTGTTGGTCTTTGTCCTCCTGGGGTTCAGTGGGGTCGCCGCGAGGCGACAGGTCGGGTGAAGGTTCAAGTGCTGACTGCTCAGTTGGACAGGATGAGATGGCTGGCCGTGAGGGCCGGACCATTGACTGCCTTTCCATGGCTCCAGACCAGATGGCACGCCCGCGTGGGACGATTCAGGCCGTTTCGAAAGAGCACTTCGCTCCTCACCACCTCCTGAGCCGGCAAGAACCGGGGCCCCTGAGGGGTATCGCCCGTGATCAAGGCCCGGTGAGTCTTGAGAAAGGAGTGAATCCCTCCACAGACTGCGAGAACGGGTTTCGGCTCGTCCTGAAAGGGTCCTGTGGACGATGGGTCGGGTTGTCGAGTGCTCATGACGTCAGGTACCTGGTGCTGGAGGTGGGTCAGTTTCCGGGAACGATCACAGCGTCGATCACGTGGATCACGCCGTTTGAAGCCTCGATGTCCGTAGCCGTGACGGTAGCTGAGCCGTTGATCCGCACGGCGCCGTTCTCGGACGAAATGCTCAGATGTCCACCCTGGACCGTCTCGGCGTGCTCGAGGCCGATGACGTCAGCGGCCATGACCTTGCCGGCCACGACGTGATAGGTGAGCACCTCACGAAGTGCGTCGGGGTCCGCCAGGAGGGCCTCGACGGTTCCAGCGGGCAGCGCCGCGAAGGCGTCGTCCGTGGGGGCGAAGACCGTGAAAGGACCGTCGCTCTTGAGCACGTCGACCAGGTCTGCGGCTTCGGCCGCAGCGAGCAGGGTGTTGAAGGTGCCTGCCTCGGCGGCGGTCTCTACGATGTCCTTGTCGGCATACTGTGCCGACAGCGGTGCCGCGGAGACGGCGAACAGCCCGAGGAGGGCTACGGTGAAGAATCGGATCGGACGCATATCTGCTCTCTCGTTTGTATGAGTCATTCTAAACTCCACAGAAGTTTGACGAAAGTACCTCGCCAACTCTGAGGTGCAATCACTGTACAGGGTTGGTATAGGGTGTGTCAAGGTGGTGTTCAGGGGGACCCTGTACGAAAGCTTGACAGCGCACGCGTAAGACCCTTAAATTTTGCGACCTATGGCAAATACCAATCCCCTCGCCACGCCCCAGTTCCCCATCCGGCTCGTCGTCCGACGAACCGGGCTGAGCGCCTCCGTCCTTCGTGCCTGGGAGCGCCGCTACGGCGCGGTGGTGCCGGAGCGCTCCGACGGGGGGCAGCGTCTCTACTCCGAGAGGGACATCCGGAAATTGACCCTCCTGAAGGACCTGGTGGAGATCGGCCACACGATTGGCCAAGTCGCCACACAGGACGAGGATGAGCTGCGCAATCTGCTGCTTCGAGAGCGGGGGATCTCCGACGAGGGAGGGGGTGCGGCCGGGAGCAACGGCGCGAACGGAAGGTCCTCGGGCTCGTATGGGCCCGGCCGTGGTGGAGAGGGTGTCTCGACGGGTCAGAGAGCAGGCCAGAAGGGGGAGGGGGTCCCGGAGAGTGCTTCGCGCATTCCCGTTGCCGCCCTGGGGTTGGACGACGATGAGGACCCGGTGCCGGGATTTCTGTCCGCGTCGCTACAAGCTGTACACGACATGGACACGACTCGACTCGAGGAGCTCCTGAACCGGGCCTCAGTCGCGCTCACCCCCGCCGATCTCACCGGGCGCCTGATGATCCCCTTCCTGAATCGGATCGGGTTGCTCTGGGAACGTGGTGAAGTGGGTCCGGCATCGGAGCATGTCGCTTCCGGAGTGGTGAGACGGTTCCTGGACGGACTCCTGGACCGTCTGGACTCTCGGGCCGGGGCTGCGCTCGTGCTCACGGGGACCCCTGCGGGCCAACGGCACGAATTCGGAGCGTTGTTGGCCGGGATCGTTGCCGCGGCTGAGGGCTGGAAGGTGATCCCCCTGGGCCCGGATCTGCCTGCGTCGGAGATCGCCGAGGCGGCTCGCCGTAAAGGGGCACAGGCCGTCGCACTCTCGGCGCTCCAGCCACTGGAGGCCGACGACGTTCGCAGGGAACTGCTTCTCCTCCGGAAGGAGCTGCCCGGCGAGGTTCAGGTGTTGGTGGGTGGCCCGGGCGCCCGTCCGTTTCGTGACGAGCTCATCCGGGCGGGGGTAGTGTTCCTGGAGGATCTGCAGGAGCTGCGGGACCGGCTCAGGGCGAGTCGGAGGGCCGCGGAGAGCGCAATGGGTGGCCGCTGAGGCCCAAGGGTGCATCGGCGCGCCATCGGGGTGCCACCGCAGGGTCCGTCTCCGATGTGGGGGCGGAAGGTGGGAGTGCAAACGGCCATATATATCTCAATGAGCGAATAGGGGGGCGAGCCTCCGATGCGGGGGCGCCAACGACGATCCAGGCCCGCAACCCCCCGACGCCCTGCGGGTTGGGGCCCCTGGGGCCGCCAACGGTGACGCCCTCCCCTTCTTCAACAGCTTTTTGGGGCCCGCCGCAGCGGAGCAGCCCTGGGGCTTCGCCTCTCCGTCGGGACTGCTCGGCACGCGGGAGCTCCGGCTCGGTGGGAGCTGCTTCACCCCACTGTGATCGCGCCGGCCAGGAAGCCGGTGCGCTCGTTCTTCCCTTTGCGTCACGCGG
>SKKH01000277.1 GCA_007121555.1 Gemmatimonadota bacterium
CACGAAGGTCTCGCGTCCTTGTACCGTGGCTGATGGACCCTTCTGGCCGCCGAACGTGTTGGGCTGCGCTGGCGGCAGCTCAAGGGAACGGGGGGCCGGTTCGCTTGGCCTGCGCCGGGGGCGATCGAAAGGGCGTTAGCGCGCTTCGATCGCCTACTCGGGCCCTCACACCCGGACTTCTGCTTCGTGCGTATCTCCGGAAACGGCGGCCCACGGCTGATGCAGCCATGGCGCAGCACACGGATTTCCGGTGGGTTGGGACATGGCCGCGCATGCCCGAGCCCCTTCCCATACCGCTCGCCGGTGGTTGGCCTCCACCACAGAACCGTCGTATCGCCCAGTCGGTGCCGTCTATCGCCCCCGCCGTCCCACCGAGACGCCCCTGTACCCGGTGGTCCAGCATCACCTGGAGACCTTCCTCGCCGAGGCGCACGAGGCCGACCCCATGGGCTGGGGCGTCCCGTCGTGGGTGGAGCGCGACTTCCGCAGCTACCTGCGGTGCGGCACCCTGGCCCACGGCTTCGCGCGGGTGCGCTGCGGGGACGTGGGAGATCCTGGCCCGGCTCCTGTCCGAGCTGAAGGGCGTGTCCGGGTTCGACCGCTTCATGGAGGAGAACCTGGCCCGCCTCCCCTTCGCCGTGGTGATCCGGGGTGAGGGCCTGGAAGAGCTTCAGCTCGCCACCCTCCGGCAGGCCCTGGACGAGCTGAGCACGGCCATGACCGATGCTGACGTGTCGGCCATGCGGCCCTTCGACATGGTGGAGACCCTGAGGCTGGCCATGCGGAGCACGATCACCGAGGTGGCCGACATCCTGCTGGACCAGATGGAGCCCCAGGACGCCATGGTGGCCCTCATGATGGACATCCGGGCTCCCGGCGAGGCGGAGGGGGATCGCCTGAACTTCCGGCGACAGATCGAGGGTACGCGGGAGGCGGCCCTCCAGCGGCCGGGCCGGGTGCTTCCCTTCTTTGCGGTCCACCCCGACCGTCCGGACCACTTCGCTCTCATGGAGGAGGCGGTGGAGAGCGGTGCCTTCCTGGGGGTGAAGCTCTACCCGTCCCTCGGATACGAGGTGGGCGGTCCCGAGCTCATGAAGGTCTATGAGTTCTGCATCGACCGGGACGTGCCCATCCTTCTCCACTGCAGCCACGGCCGGTTCTACCGGAAGAAGGAGTTTGTGGACTACTGCAGCCCGGCCCACTGGGCGCCGGTGATCCAGGGAGAGCTGGAAGAGCTCCGGGTATGTTTTGCCCACTTCGGGGGATGGCAGAGCCTGGGCCGGCCCGACGGCCTGGACCCCGGGACATGGGGACGCACGATCCTGGATCTGATGCGAGATCGGCCCCCAGGTCTACACCGACCTGGCCTTCCACACGGACCAGATGCACGACCAGGCCGACGAGGCCCACTACTTCCAGACGCTGGAGGGGCTCCTCCAGGACGACCACCTGAAGCGGCGGATCCTCTTCGGCACCGACTCGTGGCTCCTCCGCATGGAGATGACCGAAGCGGTCTTCTGGCGCTACTATCGGGAGCGCATGTCCGCGGAGGACTTCCGCAGCATCGCGTCGCTGGGGCCCCGGAGCTTCCTGGGGTTCCCGCTGGGCGACGGGGAGGCGCCCCGTGCGAACCTCCAGCGCCACCTGGACTTCCTGGTGGAGCACCGGGCCCGGGTGGGGCGGGAGCCGCCTGCCTGGGTTGGAGAGCTCACGGGCCAGGTGTTCGAGGCTGAACGGGAGCCGGCGGACTGGCACCGGCAGGCGCGCTCGGTCCGGTGCACCTACGCCCTGGCCCGTCACTACATGACGGGGGCCCAGAGAAACGGGGGCTACGCCATGGCCCGGACGCTGAAGCTGAGCGAGCTTACCTACTTCCAGCCCGGTGACCCCAACTTCGCCGGTCCCGTGTGCCGGGGCCTGGCGCTCCGCCTGGTGGGCTGCGGCGAGGATGGGGGCGCCGCCTATGCGCCGGGGTGGAACCGGGGCGATGCGGTGAACCGCCTGCAGGACCTCTTCCGGCGCGGAAACAAGCGGCTCGTGGACGTGGCGGCGCTCCTGGACAGCATCTTCCGCTTCGAGGAGGGGATGGCATGAGGACGGGCGCTCGGGCTCGGGTTTTCGGCCCACGCCTGCCGGATCGACGACGACGTTCGGCCCCGCTTTCCCCGCTCCAGGTGGGTCGGGGGCGGGGTGGACGCCGTGGTTCCCTTCCGGAGTCTGGGGCTCCCCCAGCAGGTGGAGGCCGGCGTGGAGATGGGGCTGTCCGTGGCCCTCTCCGAGCGGCGGCCCCTGGACCTGGAGGACGACCCCGACGCGGATCTCTTCCGCTTCGACTAAGGGTTCGCCGCCGTGGGAGCCCGCCTCGGGTACGAGACGAGCACCGACTTCGGTGAGCAGGCCGTCATGGGCGGGGCTGAGCTCCGCTGGACGGATCCCAGGCGCGCTCTCCTCCCCTCGGTGGTCCTCACCGGGGAGGTGGTGCAGCCCACCGTCTCCGACGCGCGTGAGGCCCTGGGGCTGGATCGGGGCGTCCACGGGCGCCTGGGCGTCCGTGGGTACTGGATGGTCCCCCTCCCCGGACGATTCAGGGTGGAGCTGGAGGGGGCCTACTTCCGGGCCTTCGGCCTGGACGAGGCCCTGGAGGCCGCCGGGTGGGACCGGGGCCCCTATGCCTCAGTGGAGCTGGCCCGCGGGATGGACAGGGCGGTCGGGCGCCTGGTGGTCGAGTCCCTGTTCGTGGGGTACGCCCGAGGGCAGCGCCCCACCGGGGCCGACACCCGGAAGGCCTGGTTGGTGGGGGTGACGCTGGAAGGCCGTTGAAGAAGTACAGGGCCCGCCGTTGGGAGCGCCAGGCCGCCGGATCCAAGGCGGCTCGCCGCAGGCATAGCGGGCGAGCTACGTGAAGGCGAGCCGTGTTGATTTTTCTTGGACGGAGCCGCTGGGGAGGTGTACTGTGGGCTGGAGTGCCACATTTCATCTTCTGCCCGCAGGAGTACCCCATGTCAACCGCGACCGACAGCACCATGCTCGAGAACGCACGTGCCTTCTTCGACGCCTGTGAGACCGGAAAGGGGTGGGAGGTCTGCCGCCAGTGGTGCCATCCCGAAGCCACCTTTTCCTGTCAGGCGGAGGCACTGGCTGAGATCGAGACTCTCGCCGCGTACACGGATTGGATGACCGGCCTCCTGAGCATCGCCCCCGATGGCCACTACGAGCTCCGCTCCTTCGCCGCGGACCCCGAGCGCGGGAACGTGTCGGCCTACGCGATCTTCCACGGCACCCACACGGAGGCGGGAGGTCCGGTTCCGCCTACGGGGAAGAGCGTCGCGGGGGACTACGTCTACGTGATGGAGTTCGAGGACGACAAGATCCGACACATGACCAAGATCTGGAACGCGCCCCACAGCATGAAGCAGCTGGGTTGGGCCTGAGCGGTCGTTGGAGGAGCGGATCGGGGCCGAGCGTGCGACCCGGGCTTCTGCCCGGAGGGAGTGGCTTCCTGCTGGTTCCGTCGATGGCCTGGGGAACCATGGCCAGCGACTGAGCCCCGGCGAGGAGCGGGTCCTGGGTGTGGGACCGCGGGGCGAACTCCGGCTGCTTGCGAGCTGGACCCTCCTGGACAGCGACCGGGCGCGGCGTGGGGAGGTTGCGGAGGCACGGATCCGGGAGGGGTCGTCCGACGCCGAGTCCTTTCGGGCCACACGGGAGGGGTTGGTAGCGCAGGTGTATGTGCAGGCCGCGGTTGCCGAAGTTCGGTGGGAGGCCACCCGGGCTCATGTGGAGCGACTCGCAGAGCTGGCCGAGCTGGTGCGGATGCGGGTGGAGGCCGGAGTGGAGGTGGGATGGGAAGACCAGCTCCTCCAGGAGGCGTTGGCCAGGGGTCGCCGGCTCGCCTCACACACTGCCCTACGTTTACGCCGCGAGCTGGAGGCCGCACACACAACTCAATCAGAGGAGAAGACCAATGCCGATCGACGGAATTCGCAAGACGATGGAAACCTGGTTCACCACCGGAGATGTCGCGATGCTGTCCGACGACGTCGTCTTCGAGGACATGGGCAACCACATGGGGTACAAGGACGGTAAGGAGTTCAAGGGCCCCCAAGCGGTTTATGAGTGGAGTATGTGGCTTGTGACCGAGCCCTTCGGCCAAGCAAAGCCCGAGCTGGTCTGCATGATCGTCGCCGAGGATCACGCCGTCCTCGAGTTCACCATCGTCGGAAAGCACGAGGGCGAGTTCGCTGGCGTTCCCGCCACCGGCAAGGAAGTCCGAGTGCCCGTCTGTATCACCTACGACATGAACGAGCAGAGCAAGATTCGCCGGGGCCGCATCTATGTCCTCGTCAACACCTTCCTAGAGCAGGTCGGGGCCAAGGGCTGACGGGCGTCCGTCATCTATCCCTATCCCTACCAGTTGGCGGGGGGTTCGGGCATTCAGGGGCCCACTTCCCGGTCACTGGAGGGGCGTTGATCCCGCCGCCACTCCCGTCCTTGGATGGCATCCCCCACGGTGTGGTAGAGGCCCGCTAGGACGTGGCGACCGTGAAACTCGTGGTCAAACCTGCGGCCGTAGAGGCCCTTCTCGCCGCCAATCCACCGAACCAAGGTCTGCTCCAACTCCTCAAGCATCTGGAGCAGAGGTTCGCGAGCGACCAGCGTCGCGGGTGGACCATCACGCTCAGTCGTCGGATCGAAGAATACGATCGAGTTGTCGGCACCCCTGAAGGTGACTCCTCCTCCCCCGTCCGAGCGCAAGCTCAGGTGCTGCCGTAGCTCCCCGGACGGCAGGTTGAGATCGGCGCGATCCTCAACCGACTGGTCTGTTCCCGGCTCGCAAATACACTCCACGATTGGGATCAGATGGCGCACGGGGAGCGGCTCAAACGGCCTTGGTTCCGCCGCCCCCGACCTCCATTCGTCGATTTCGTCCACCGACACAGGGTGCCATGGGTGCTCGCCCATGAAGGCATAGTACTCGAGCCGGTTGCGAAACGCCGCCGTGTCCACGCGCTCCTCATCTTCCAACGCCGTCAATACGGCGGACAGGTCCGATCTCTCCACGAGGAAAGAACGGATGCTCAACCATGGATCGCGACGCGGTCGCGGATCCCGGTCATCGTCGCGATCACCCCAGACCGAGAATCCATCTAATACCAGCCACTCCTTGCCGTGAGGGTCGCGGACACGCAGTAGATCCTTCACCTCGGGAAAGCCGCCATCGCTCCACAAGCGGGCCACACGTTCCTCGGTTGTTTCATCCGGATGCTCGATGGCGGCGGGTCGCCACCAGACCTTTTCGGTAAACCGTTGGCTCACATCGCGATCGCCGGGCCGCATGAGCAGGGAGGGGTCGATGTCGCGCGCGCCCAACTGCCATGGGCCCTCGAACACCGGACCATGTGTCTCGTGCCAGGTGCGTCCGATGAAGTAGAGGTGATCCGACAGGCGAGCCTGAAGCTCGTGCCACGCGATCCACTGGTACTTCTTGCCTATCCGCTCCAGCCGACGTTCGCGTCGGCTGCCGGAGAGCATCCGCTCGAATGACTCGAACCGCTCCGCCGACCAGCCCAGGGAGTGGGCCCGCCGCCAGACCCAACGCCGCTCGCCCATGATGTTGAATCGGACAGGCCTGCCAGCCAGGTGGCTCTGCGGTCCCCATTCCAGGCAAGGTCGGATCTCCAGCTTGAAGTATGGCCGTTGCGGCTCAGGCAAGAGGTTGAGAAAGGCCTCTTCGGCCCCCGCGATCTTCTCCTTCGATGCCAGTGCCAACGAAGCCTTCGTCGCCGAGGGGTACGCGAACCGACGTGTCGCCGTCCTGGACATCTCGACGGGAGAGATCCTGCGGACGTGGGGAGCCTACGGCAACGAACCGCGCGATGCGGACCTTGGGGACTACGACCCTTCCGCTCCTCCGGCCGATCAGTTCCGCTCCGTCACCTGCGCTGAGCTCTCCAACGACGGCCTCGTATACGTCTGTGACCGCGGGAACAATCGGATGCCGGGGGACTCCCGCCGGCGGGATCAGTGGGGTTGGGGAGCGTCCCGGTAGTGTTCCCGGAGGAGGTCGCGCCCGAAGTCCCCATCGAAGTCCCGCCAGACCGAGTGGATGTGGTTGGCCTCGTTCTGGGTGTTGTCCTACTCCACCAGGAAGGAGGGACCCTGGATCCGGTAGTAGTGCGGTTCCCCGGGTTCCAGGGAGCCGGCCCAGGCGAAGGCGATGCGGGACCGGTCCGAGGCCTGGATCCCCGCCCGTCGAGCCCCTGCCAGATCGTCGGCCATCCGGGAGAGGTACTCGTCCAGGAGCTACCTTGGACCGTGTCAGGATCCACCCACGAAACCCGAGGCAACGAATGGAACCGACCCAGCACCGCTTCGCTGCAAGACTCATCTGGACCGGGAGCAAAGAAACCGGAACCACCGGCTACGCCGACTATGGCCGCGGCTACACCGTGGAAGTGGAGGGGAAGCCGACGTTGTCGGGAAGCGCGGCGCCGGAGTTCCTCGGTGATCCGGCCCGCCACAACCCGGAAGACCTCTTCATCGCGGCGATCGCGGGCTGCCACATGTTGACGTACCTCGCGCTGTGCGCGCGTCGGGGAGTCACGGTGCTCGCCTAGAAAGACGAGTCCTCGGGGGTGCTGGCCATCGATGCGCCCGGGGACGGTGGTGGGCGCTTTACCCGAGTCGACCTGAAGCCCACTGTCACCATTGCCGAGACCGGCGATGAATCCGTCGCTGAGCGGCTGCACGAGACCGCGCACGAGCAGTGCCTCATCGCCAACTCGTGTGCTGTGCCCATCCGCTGCAACGCGGAAGTGCTCTGTGTGTGATGAGGGGATTCGGCCGGATCCTGCGCTGATAGGGGGTGAAGGGCGCTCGACGCGGCTCGCCGATGGAGCGGAGATCTGGCATGGACCCTCGCCAGACCGCCTTGGAGCGCTCCCGACGCGTCGGGTCGACTTGCCCGAGACCGTACCATCCCCGAACCGGAGGAGGCACATCATGAATGCACACCCGATCCTCAAGTGGCTCGCGTTGCCCGCGGTCATCCTGCTCCTTACAGCCTGCGCCGACCAGCCAACGGCGCCTGCGACGGATACGCTGCTCATGGCGGGAGCGGAAGGGCCGATGTCGGCATCGGCCAACGCCGCGCAGCACACGCAGGCGGACGTCTTCACCCACCCGTCCCAGGGCCCGTCGGTCCAGGTGTCGGATGCCGTCGCGACCCTGGTGAGCCACGACAACGGTGCGCGGGTCACCTTCCAGACCCGGGACCTGGCGCCGGGCCACGCCCACACCCTTTGGTGGGTGGTGATCAACGCGCCCGAAAACTGCGCTGCCTCGCCCTGTACCGCCGGCGAGGTGCTCTTCAACGATGAGGTCGTGGAGGCGAACGTGGCCTACGGCGACGGGAGCGTGGTCGGCGGCAGCGGCAAGGCGACATTCGCGGCGCATTTCTCGACCGGGCCCGTGCCAGGCGGCTGGTTCGCCAGCGAGTTCACCAATCCACGGGGAGCCGAGATCCACCTGATCATGATGGACCACGGTCCCGCGATCCCGGGGCTGGTCTCGAGTCAGATCAGCACACTGCGCGGCGGCTGCACGGACGAGAGCGTGCCGGCGGCGTTCCCACCGGTAGCGCACGCCGACGGTGTCCCCGGCCCGAACCCCTGCCGCTTGGTGCAGATGGCGATCCTCGAGCAGTAGTGGGGGATCTTGGGGCTGCGCTGCGTGTGGGCAGCGCGGCCCAATCACTGCCGAAGGCGCGCCAGTTCCCCGGCGAAGTCCACCACGATCGCAACCTCGCCGTCCCCAGGTTCCTCGGAGGGTCGGACCAGCACCAGGCCCTGGCCCTGCGGGTGAACATCGTAGTCGTCGGGCCACGACGGGGCGAACCGTTCCAGGACCACTCGCCGCGACGTAACCCGGACGCCCGCACCCGTCTCGATGCGCGCGGCCATCAGCCGGTCGCCGCTGCGATAGTAGACCTCGGCCCCGTCGGCGGACCACGCCGCCCCGCTCCCGCCTCGCGTGGAGATCTGCCATCGTGCGTCGGCCTCGGGGAAGGGCGTAACGTAGACCTCAGGGCCGCCGACCGCCTCGGAGTGGTACGCGAGCCAGCGCCCGTCCGGCGAGAGGCGACCGGCGTACCCATCGGACAGCACCCGGCGGACCTCGCCCTTTTCGAGGACCCAGATCGAGGGAACGGCATCGCCCCGGAACGCCTCGAAGGCCAGCATCTGCCCGTCCGGTGTCCACCCGATCGGGCGGTGCCAGTCGTCCAGGGGCAGGAGCGGCTGGGATCCGGACCGGCCGTCCACGGGCTTCGTATGGAGTCCCGGTCGGTCGGGCGCCGTCCCATGGAACGGAGACACGACGAACGTCACCGAATCCCCGTCCCGCGTCCACACCGGGCTGGAGCCGCCGTCGAAGGTGAGTCGCGTGGCCGCTCCCGTCCCGAGGTCGTGGATCCACACCTCGCTTGGCACACCGGCGCCCAGTGCCAGTTGTGCCCCGTCGGGGGAGAACCGGGGACGAACAGGCCGTGCCGACGTCCGGGGTCTCTCGTCGACGATCTCTTCGACCTCGTCCTGCACGATCACTAGCGCATGACGGGTGCCCGCGGGCACGTAGGCCAGGATGCCGTCCCGCGAGACCGCGTAGTGCATGGTGTGGGACGCCTCAGCCGCCACACCCTGGACCACGGGGACCACCGAACCCGCGAGCTCGAGCCGTCGGGGATCAAAGGCCGCAACCAGCAGGTCGCTCCCACGGTTCACCGTCACGTATCCGCCGGGCACGAACTGCGGGGTGGCACCTCGGGTCACCTCCGCGCGTCGCCCGCTCCGCAGGTCGAGGGCGTGGACGAACGGCCCCGCGGGGCTCAGCGACGTGAACAGCAGGGTCCGGCCGTCCGCAAGAAGCTCCGGGTGGCGGTGGCTCACCTCGCCCCCTTCGGCATCGAGCGTGGTGAGCCGCTCGGGGACTCCGCCCTCTGCCGAGACCACATGCAGGGCCGAGCGGGCTCCGGCGGCGAAGATGATCCGGTCGTCGACTCCCCAGGTCGCACCCAACGGGAACCCCGGGGCGAACGCGATGTCGACCGCCGCACCACCGGCGGCCGGTACCCGGCGCAGCCGACCATCCGCGAAGAATCCGATCCAGGCGCCGTCCGGCGAGAAGAATGGGGCCACCCCGTTCTCGGTCCCGGCCAGCGGAAGTGCTTCACGGCGGTGGAGGAAGCGTACCCAGATGCGCTGACCGTCCTCGCCGGTTGCGGCAGTGGCAAGGGTCCGTCCGTCGGGCGACAGCGCTACCGATGGTGCGATGAGCCCCGCCCGGAGCACCCGGACCCCCGAGGGCAACGAGATCGACGCATGCACGGCCGTCTCGCCAGGAGAGGCACCCGGCCGAAGGGTGCTCCACGCGGCAAGCCCGGCAGCGACGGCGAACAGAAAAAGGGCAGCGCCCCGACCTCCCACACTCCGCCACCCCCGGGCGGCGGGGTCCGACGGCCCCACTCCCACCGGGGAGCCAGGCGCCGGATCGCCCCGGAGGGCCTCCTCCAGGACGAGACCGGCGTCTCCGATGTGTCGGAGCCGCTGCCCGGGATCCTTTCGGAGACAGCGGCCCAGTAGCCGGCGGACCTCCGGCGGCGTGCTCTCCGGAAGTTCCTCCCAGTCCGGCTCCCGCTCCAGGATCGCCGCAACCACCTCCGGTACCGTGCCGCCGCCGAACGCGCGCCTTCCGGTGAGCATCTCGTAGAGGACGCAACCGAACGCCCAGATGTCGGCTCGCTGGTCCGTCGGCCGGCCTCTCAGTTGCTCTGGGGCCATGTACGGGGGTGTACCAACCATCCGGTCCGCCGCCGACGTGCCGCCCGTGTCATCCGATCCGGTCCCACCCGTCGCCGCATCGCCGGATCGGGGCTCGCCGCTGTCCGTCTGCCACGATCCGGTCCCGTGAGGCTCGGTCCAGCCCATCTTCCCGCCCCCGGAGCGTGAAGGGCCCGACTCCTCGCCGGAACCCCCGGCCCCGTCCCCGGCCCCGGCGGGTGTAACGCTCGCCAGCCCGAAATCCATGACCTTGACCTGGCCGGACCGGGTCACCATGACGTTCGCCGGCTTGAGATCCCTGTGGATGAGTCCCTTGTCGTGGGCTTGCTCGACAGCGCTGGCGACAGCCACCGCCCAGGCAAGGGCTTGGTCCAGGGGGATAGGTCTGTGCCGGACCCGCTCGGCCAGGGTGTCGCCCTGCAGGTACTCCATCACGATGAAAGACCGGCCGTCCGCCTCCCCGAGCTCGAAGACCCGGCACACCGCATGGTGGTCCAACGATGCGGCGATCCGCGCCTCGCGCCGGACTCGCCTGCCGAAGTGGCCTCCCATCAGGCCCTCGGCCGGGAACTTGAGCGCCACCCGCCGGCCCAGGGTCTCGTCGCGAGCCAGCCAGACTTCGCCCATCCCGCCCGCACCCAGCTGATCGAGTATCCGGTACCGGCCGACCCGGACGCCGGGAGCCATGCCCGAGTCATACTGTGGCATCAGATAGTCGCTCGGGCTATCCCGCTCCGCAGCCAGCAGCGACTCCACCTCGGCCCGTTCCGATGCGTCGGCGCAGGCCGCCTCGAGCCAGGCCGCACGTTCGTCGGATGGGAGTGACCGGGCCTCCAGGAAGAGTTCCTTGACCCTGCGGTGCTGGTCAGGCATCTGCTCTTCCTCCCCCATCCAGCTCTCGGTGAAGCCAGGCGCGAGCCGCAACCCAGTCCCGCTCCACCGTCGCCCTGGACACGTCGAGGGCCCGGGCGACCTCCGGGACCGTCAGGCCGGCGAAGAAACGGAGATCCACCACCTGGGCTTCACGAGGGTCGAGCCGTGCGAGCTTCTCCAGGGCGACGTCCAGTTCCACCAGATCAACCGAGTCTTCCAGGGCGAGGACGACGGAGTCGAGGGGCGCAGGGGGGATGCCTCCCCCCCGTTTGGCGGCTTTGCGGCGGCGGGCATGATCCACGAGGATCCGCCGCATGGCCTGGGACGCGACGGCCATGAAGTGGCCGCGGCTATTCCACGACACCTGGTGCTGGCGGACCAGCCGCATGTACGCCTCATCGACAAGGGCAGTGGTCCGGAGGCTGTGGTGGGCACGTTCCTTCTGCCGATGGCGGGCCGCGATCGTCCGAAGCTCTTCGTAGAGGAGGGCGAAAAGCCGCTCCTCGGCGTCCCGTTCTCCGGCCCCCCAGGCCGTCAGCAGCTGCGTGATCTCGCCCTGCGTCGAACGCGTCACCTGAACACTCTCCCTTGCCGAGAGGAGCTAGCGTTGCCGCGCTCAAGTCGAGCGTGAGGGATTCCGCCCCGAGTTTGCGCGGATGGAGGATGGAGGGCGCTGCCACGGGGAGATCGACCGAGCGGAGAGCCGGGGATGATCTACGCCACGACTCGCTGACCAATAGTCGTTTCAAAGGCCCTCTCAAGGGAGGAGGCAAGGTAGGATGCGGGCTCTGGCCAGGCAAGCAGCCGACGAGCGGGTGAGGGGGACGGACGGGGACAGCCCGGAGGTGGCGTCAAGGAACCGGGGCGAGAGGGCGAGAGGGGCGCCATGGGAACCGGGGCGGCCTCCACCGCCCATCGGACACCGGCACGTCTCGGGGCTAGGCCGACCGCCCCTCGCCGATCTGTTCGAGGCAGGTGTTCACCAAGACGTAGACCCGGCCGCGGTTGATCTTCCCTTCTCCGTTCAGGTCATAGGTGATGCAGGCCGGGACCCTGACTTCCTTGCCGGTACCGGCCACCCCGGCGAACTCCCCCTTGTGGGTCCCGGCGATGGTGAACTCCAGGACGGCGCTGTCCTCATCCACGATCATCTTCACCAACTCCGGGGTCGCCTCAAAGGCGTCCGACCAGAGCCAGTTGCTCCAATCGCCCACCGCTTGGCGGCCGCGGAATGTTCGGCCTCGTCCCATGTGATTGCCCATGTCCTCGAATACGACATCGTCGGATAGTGCCTTCACGTCGCCGTTGAACCAGATCTCCATGGTCTTGCGCGTCTCGTCTACCGGCATCTCAAGTCTCCTGTCTTCCGGGAGGATGGTGATCAACCACCCGAAGGCGGCCGTGAACTTCCGACGATTCTTCATGGCTCCCCTTCTCGCTTCAAGCCTCTCCAGGAGTAGCTCACCCGGAGGGGAGCCGCACACGACATCAACCTCCGTCTGTCTCAATCCGTCGGAAACATTTCAATTTCAGGGGGAAGTGACAGATGTACCGACGGTCGGCAAGGATCTTTCACGAACCGATCACTTCCCGGGGACGCAAACAGGTGAGGGGCCTTAACCCTGAGGTGAGAAGATCGAATGGACGCCGGGGAAGAAGGAGGTGGACGGCGCTCTGCTCAGGAGGTTTCTGTACGATCGGCAACGTGCCGAGGCCGTGCCCCTACCTGGACACGTTCTGGACA
>SKKH01000052.1 GCA_007121555.1 Gemmatimonadota bacterium
GGGCCATCGCCCGGATGGTCGAGGCGGCGGATCGGGCGGGCACGCTGGAGCAGACCGCCTTCATCATCACCGGCGATCACGGATTCTTCGATGTGGACACCGAGGTGGCTCCCAACGTCTGGCTCGTGGACGCCGGCCTCCATGAGGACCGCCCCGATCGAGGAGAGTGGCGCGCCGCCTTCCATCCCGGCGGAGGGAGCGCGTTCCTCCGCCTCGCGGATCCGGACGATGAAGCGGCGGTCCAGGAGGTGCGGGCCACCCTGGAGGGGCTGCCCGGCGGCGTCCGCTCCCTCTTCCGGATCGTGGAGCCCGAGGAGCTGGCCGAGCGGGGGGCCGACCCCGAGAGCCCCCTTGCTTTGGCGGCGGAGCCGGGGGTCCTTCTGGTCGGCGGCACCGAGGGTCCGGCGGTCAGGGCCGGCTCCGGAGGCGCCCACGGATACTTCCCCGACTACCCGAAGATCCATACCGGCCTCGTGGTCTGGGGCGCGGGGATCGCTCCGGGACGACGAGTGCCCATGATGGGGCTCCAGGACATCGCGCCCCTGGCCGCCGAACTCCTGAACCTGCCCTTCGAGGCGCCCGACGGCGTTCTCCGGCCGGGCCTTCTGATTCAGCGCTGAAGCCTTCTACATTCCCTCGAAGACCTCTGACCTGATCCCCCAACCGGACTCCCCTGCATGTTTCGACTGGATGATCGCACCATTGC
This sequence comes from Gemmatimonadota bacterium, assembly GCA_007121555.1. Classification (GTDB taxonomy): domain Bacteria; phylum Gemmatimonadota; class Gemmatimonadetes; order Longimicrobiales; family Gaopeijiaceae; genus PWLA01. The sequence goes on from SKKH01000052.1 coordinate 707, forward strand.
GGTGATCGGCGCGGGAAGCGGCATCGGACAGGCCGTCGCCCTGAGCTGTGCCGACCAGGGCGGCCATGTGGCCTGCCTCGACATCGACGCCCCCGCCGCGGCTCGAACCGCCGAGGGCATCCAGGCGTCAGGCGGTTCATCCGAGGCCGGGACCCTGGACATCTGTGACGCCGAGGGTGTGGACGAAGGACTCCAGCGCCTCGCCGCCGAGAGGGGCTCCCTGGACGGGGTGGTCTGCACCCCCGGGGTGAATGTGCGCAAGCCGCTGCTCGAGTACACGAGCGAGGACTTTCAGAAGGTCGTCAGGGTCAATCTGGAGGGTAGCTTCAACGTTCTCACCTCGGCGGCCCGGATCATGAAAGCCCAGAAGCGGGGGAGTATCGTCCTCTACTCCTCCATCCGGGCTCAGGTGGTGGAGCCCGGACAGAGCGTCTACGCCGCCACCAAGGCCGGTGTGATCCAGCTGGCCCGTACCGCCGCGGCGGAGCTCGGTCCCTCCGGCGTCCGGGTGAACGTCCTGGCTCCCGGGGTCGTCGAAACTCCTCTCACCGCGCCCATCAAGGAGCGCCCGGAGTGGTACCAGGCCTACGCGGACCGCAATGCGCTGGGACGGTGGGGTCGCCCCGAGGAGCTGGCGGGCCCCACCGTGTTCCTCCTCTCCGACGCCGCCAGCTACGTCACGGCCGCAGTGTTCTTCGTGGATGGGGGTTGGACGGCCATCGACGGGCGCTTCCAGCCGCCCGGAATGGGAGGCTGAGGTGACCAGCACCTTCCGGATCGCCGTCATCGCCGGCGACGGGATCGGCCCCGAGGTCGTCGACGCCTCCCTTCCCCTGATCGAGACGGCGGTGGGCGGAGACGCAGCGCTCGAGTGGACGGCGTTTCCCTGGGGGTGTGACTTCTACCGGGCCACTGGGCGGATGATGCCCGAAGACGGGCTCGACGAACTCCGAGGGTTCGACGCCATCTTTTTCGGGGCGGTGGGACGCCCCGACGTGGCGGACCACATCTCCGTCCGGGAACTGATTCTTCCCATCCGGCAGTGTTTCGACCAGTACGTGAACCTTCGTCCCATGCGCCTGCTCCCCGGAATCCGGAGTCCCCTGGTGGATCGCGGACCGGAGGAAATCGACATGGTTTGCGTGCGCGAGAACAGTGAGGGGGAGTACGCCGGCGTGGGTGGGCGCTTTCAGGTGGGCACCCCGGAGGAGCGGGCGGAGCAGACGGGCGTGTTCACCAGGAAGGGGATCGAGCGGATCGTCCGATACGCATTCGAAACGGCCGCACGCCGGCCTGATGGACAGGTGGCCAGCGCGACCAAGTCCAACGCCCTCCAGCACAGCATGGTCCTCTGGGACGAGGTAGTGGCCGAGGTGGCGGCGGAATTTCCCCAGATCCCCTGCCGGTCCTATCACGTGGACGCCCTGGCGGCCCGGATGGTGACCCACCCCTCGAGCCTGGACGTCATCGTCGCATCCAACCTCTTCGGAGACATCCTCACCGATCTGGGCGCGGCGCTCACCGGGAGCCTGGGGCTCGGGGCCGGGGCCAACCTGAATCCCGAGGGCGACCGGCCCTCCATGTTCGAGCCGATCCACGGCTCGGCCCCCGACATCATGGGTCAGGGGATCGCGAATCCCGTGGGCACGATCTGGGCCGGTGCGCTTATGCTCGCCCACCTGGGTCTGGAGAAGGGGGCACAGCGTCTCCTTGCCGCCATCGAGGACACCGTCGCAGAGGGAGAGGTGCGCACTCCGGACCTTGGGGGCCGGGCCACCACCGAGGAGATGGGCCGAGCCGTCCGGGAGCGGCTCGGGGGGTGAAGCCTCAGGCGGCCTCCACCCCTGCCAGGTCGAGGATGCTCAGGGCGAGCACCCGGGTGGCGTTCACCAGGTCGTCCACCCCGCACCATTCGTCGGGCTGGTGCGCCAGTTCGAGGATCCCGGGACCGTAGGCCACGCAGTTCTCGATCCCGGCCTTTCTGAACACGTGCTTATGGTCGTAGGACCCCGGGCTCGCCACCAGGGTGGCCTCCCGGCCGAGCACCCCGTTGATGGCCTCGCCCAGAGACTGGATCACCGGGGCGTCGTCGGGCGTCCGGACCGGTTCGACCACCATCAGGTCCTTCATCTGGTAGCGGAAGCCGGCGACCCGGTTTGCCACCCCGTCCAGAAGATCCACGATCTCCTGACGGGTGGCCTCGAATCCCTCCTCTATGAGGAAGCGGCGGTCGAAGACGGCGCTGCAGCGATCGGCCACGCAGGGCGACTGGATCTCGCCGGCGGGCTGGCCGCCATGGATGGAGTTGATGTTGAGGGTCGCGTGGCGAGCTTCTTCGGGGACCACCGGGACCTCGGTCTTCCTGGACTTGAAGCTGGGGATGAGCTCGGTCCGGATGGCTTCCAGGGCCGCCCCCATGTGCTCGATGGCGCTCTGTCCGAGGAAGGGCATGCTGCCATGGGCGATGCGGCCCTGGGTCGTGACCTCGAACCAGTAGGTGCCCCGATGCCCGATGCAGATCCGGTCCACATTCAGGGGTTCGGGGATGATCACGGCGTCGGTGCGGTCCTTCGCCAGGCGGCCGATGTCCGCCAGGTACCCCATCCCGGCGTATCCCCCACTCTCCTCGTCCACGGTGCCGGAGACCTCCACCGTCCCCAGGAGCTTCACCCCGGAACGACGGATTGCTTCGGCAGCATAGACCGCGGCGGCGATTCCGGCCTTCATGTCGGCCACGCCCCGTCCGTAGATCCGACCGTCGCGGACCTCTCCTCCAAAGGGATCTTCCGTCCAGCCGTCGCCCACCGGCACCACATCGAAGTGGCCGTTCAGGTGGACCACGGGGGTCGCGCGCGCCCCTGCGAGAGTTCCCACCACATTCACCCTCGGATGCGCCTTCGTGTGCTCCGGCCGACCCTCTGCGGTGTGATACTCGACCTCGAACCCACAATCTTCGAGCCGGGATCCGATGGCCCGGGCGCAGTCCGGGTAGAACTCGCCCGGGGGGTTCACGGTGGGAATTCGAACGAGCTCGGAGGTGAACTCCACCACCTCGTCCGCCAGTTCGTCGACTGCCGCCAGTACCCGGTCCCGAACTGCGGCGGGAATGCGGTTCATCGACATCTTGGACCCCGTTGCGAAGGCGAAAAGGTCATACGGACGGCCGGTCCCCCTCTCGGTCCGACCACCGGGTCAGGGCGAGTTGGCTGAGGAGCACGGTCGTGGTGGCGGCCCCGACGCCCAGGAAGGTCGACGGGATCACTCCGATTCCCCCGTCCATGAGGTGGGTGGTCAGACCGACCACCGCCCCCAGGGTGATGGCTCCGATGACGGCTCGCCCGTCCAGATCTGACCAGAAGACCGCCAGGTAGACTGGCACCAGGAAGGCACTGGTCAGGAGGACCGCCCTCAGCCCGTAGAGAACGATGATCGTCCCGGGTGGGTTGATGGCGGCCGCAGTGGCAGTGAGGCCCAGGATGACCGTGGCGATCCGGGAGACCTTCATGAGGCCGCGTTCCCCCGCCTTCGGTCGGAAGAAGCTGTAGATGTCCCGGGCCACCGTCATCCCCGTGGCGTGGAGACGGGTATCGGTGGTCGAGAGGATCGCGCTCATCACCGCCAGAATGATCACCACCCCGACTCCCGTGGGCAGATACTCGGTGATGAGGGTGGGGAAGGCCGCATCGGGATTGTCCACCCCCAGCCCCGAACCCATGAGTGCGACCGTCGTGGCACCTCCGAGGATCACAAGGCCGGAGTAGAAGATGGAGAGAATGACTCCGGCTGCGGCGATGTGGATCTTGGCGGTGCGCACGTCCCGGGTCGCCGCGATCCGGATCAGCATGTCCTGCTCGGTCAGGATCGTTCCGAAGAAGGCGAGGAACATGGCTCCCACGTACATCAGGGTGTAGTTGCCTTCATTGGTGGGGTGCACCAGGGAGGAGTCCATCGCCGCGAAATTCAGGTTGATCGCGGTGATCCCGCCCAGGTCGAAGGCCATGTACGTCAGGGCCACGGCCACGGCGAACACCATCAGGAGACCCTGGAGAAGGTCGGTCCACGCCACGCTGACCAGCCCGCCGAGCACCGTGTAGAGGATGAAGACGATTCCGATGACCCACACCATGTACTGGTACGGAACGCCGGTGATGGCGGTGACCAGCAGACCCGCGCCCACGAGCTGCATGATCAGGTAGAGCCATCCACTCACCAGGAGCACCGAGCCGGCCAGGGGCCGGGCCGACTCGTATCCCGTGACCCGGGCGATGAGATCCGGGAAGGTCAGGACGTTGAGGCGCCGGACGGTGCCCACCACGGCGTAGAGCGCCGCCAGCCCCAGCATCAGGCCCAGGATCGTGTGCGTCATGAGGGAATACCCCTCGACGTAGACGGCCCCGATGAAGCCGATCACACTCACGGAACTGACGAAGTTGGCCACCAGCGACCAGGTCGCCAGGACCGGCCCCATGTCCTGCCCGAAGACCCAGAAGTCCATCACGTTGCGGGTCCGACGGAAGGCCCAGAGCCCGATCCCCAGGATCACCGCCAGATAGACGATGAAGGTGGCCAGATAGAAGGGGTTCACCTCGGTCATCGGGATCGTCCCCGTCCGGATCCGCTCCCCCTGTGAGGGGAGTCGGGGCCTGGCGTCCGGTGAGCCTGGTCCTCCGCGTCGGCGGTCCGGTCTCCTGGATCTCGCTTCTCTATCTCATCATCTTCGTCCCCGAAGGGCCGGTCGAGGATGATGTGGTAGATGACGTAGTGAATGGCCCCGAGGCTTCCCGCGGCGATGGTGGCGGCGAAGACCAAGAACATCGAGGTGGGCATTCCCAACGTGGTCATCCACGCTCCCGGGAAAGTGAACGGAATATTGTATACGGAAAGTTGCGCCGCGAATCTAAGGCTCGCCCCTGGGGCTTCGCAACGAGGTGTACTTCTTCGACAGCCTTCCCGCCTCCTTCCTTCTTCAACAGCTCTCCAGGAGACGCAGCCATGGCGAACTTCATCGATGTCCGGGACCGGGTGGGCCGGTCCGAACCCAAGCACTACAAGACGACGCTCTTCCAGAGCGAGGAGCTCATGTTGGGACTGAACTGCCTGGAGCCGGGCCAGGAACAGCCGGTCCACACCCACGCAGCCCAGGACAAGTTCTACCTGGTCCTGGAGGGGAGCGGCACCTTCACTGTCGGGAGGGAGGAAGGAGTGGCAGGACCGTTCACCACGGTCTGGGCACCCCGGGGCATCGAGCATGGGGTCCGAAACACGGGGTCCGGGCGCCTGGTCCTCTTCATGGGGATGGCGCCACCTCCGTCCTAGGACGCGCCCGCTTCAGAGGCTTCAGAGGTGGGATCTTCCAACGCACGACAGAGCCGGCGATGGAGCTCCGCGGGTTCCACAGGTCGGGGAACCGCATCGTGCGCACCCATACGTCGGGCTCGCCGGGCCGCATGCTTGTCACCCGCCTCCGTGAGGACGAGCACGGGAATCGAGCGGGTCTTCTCGGATCGCTTGAGCCGTCTAAGGATCACGTACCCTGTTCCGGCGGGAAGGCGGCTGTCGACCACGATCGCGTCGGGGGGATCGTTCAACGCGAGAATCATGGTTTCGATGGCTCCCTGTCCTTCCTGGACCTTCCAGCCCCATTTCCCCATCCCTCGGGTCAGGAGCATCACGTCCTCAGGGTCGTCGTCAGCGTACAGGAGTCGTCGGCTGGGGAGTGCCCCATCCGCGGCTTTCATCGGACTCGACGGCTGGGATCCTCCAGCCGGTTCGAGGTCCGCTCTGGCAGAGTGCAATAATACTTGTGAATCTCCTGTGCCCATCGAGGATCGGCGAAGTCGGACCAGCCACCTCGGTCGACCTCCTCGCCCCAGGGCGAGTCCTGGAGGATGCGCCCGATCAGGTAGTGCCGGAGGACGTCTTCGTGGGAATCCGAAGCGTCGTCGATGGGACGCAGGTGACGGGTCTCCTCCAATGACTGCGAAACCGTCATCGGTTCGGGGGCGTGTGGGCCGCGGGGAGGGATGCTCATGATTGTAGCCTCCGTTCGGGTGGTGCGGCGCACCCGGGGCAGACCGCCTCGAGCGACACGACGCACCCAAAAAGAACTGCAGGGTTCGTGCCTACTCGATGAGATCTCCGTTCACAGTTGCGGTATTCGTTGTGGGTCAGGGGCTGGAGGACTTCTTCCCGAGAGTCCTCAAGCCCTGATTCAAGGCATGATCGCCTCTCAACTGGAAGATTATTCAGGCTGGAGCCGAGAGTGTGAGAAGCTCGTGCCTCGGCCCGACTTCGCCGTTGACTGCGCCGGGGATGCGGAGAGGATGACGGGACGGGGGCCCTTGGGTCCCGCCTCGCACCGACCGCGGTGCCGGACTCGCACGGACGGGCCACGATGGCGCAGTGGGCCCTTTCATCCCATCTTGAGTCACCGGCCAAAGACTCGAGTCTGAAGGGACGCGCTTCCTGGCGTGATCGCCTCGCCGTTCTCTCGGGAATCGCCACAGGCGGGCCGGCGTGGGTTCCTGGCGCGGAGGAGGTCCGTGACCAAACGTCCTCGTGGAAGAGGGCTTCATCCTCAGGAGTTCAGCGTCGTGATGCGCCACCGGTCCGGAAGTACACCTCGTCCTGGTCTTCATCCCTCGTCCGTCTGGATGGGTGGGTTCCTCGCGTTGTTCTTCCTCGCCGCTCTCCTCCCGGGGAGTCTGGAAGCACAGACAGGTGGGGGCGTGTCGGAAGACCAGGCGCAGACCATCACCTATCCCACGGGGCGTCTCATGGTGGATCCTCCTCGGGGAGCCTCCGCCATCGCCCGGGCCACACGGATCTACGAGGCGCCCGTGATCGACGGGGTCCTGGACGAGGCCATGTGGGCCGAGATCGAGCCCATCACCGACTTCGTCCAGCGAGACCCGGTGGACGGAGGGGTGCCCTCGGAGCGCACCGAGGTCCGGATCGCCTACGACGAGGACCACCTCTACTTCGGCCTCATCATGTACGACTCGGAGCCGGAGGGCATCCGGGCCCATGTACTCCAGCGGGGCGGGATGATCGGCCTGGACGACCACATCGTCATCGGTCTCGACACGTTCAAGGATCGCCGCAACGGCTACATCTTCGAGATGAACTCCTTCGGAACTCAGGACGACGCCCTCTTCACCGACGAGCAGATCCAGGATTGGAACTGGGAAGGGGTCTACCACAGCGAGGCGCGGATCACCGAGGAGGGGTGGACGCTGGAGGTCGCCATCCCCTTCACCACCATCCGTTTTCCCCGGGAAGAGATCCTGGAAATGGGGATCCTCTTCTATCGCTCGATCCGGCGGAAGAACGAGACCGTGTTCTGGCCCCACCTGCCCGCCACCTACCGGGGCCGATATGCCCAGTCGTCCCAGTACGGCACCCTGGTCGGACTCGAGGGAGTGGTTCCCGGCCGGAACCTGGAGATCAAGCCCTACCTCCTGGCCGGTGCACAGAAGAGCGGCAGCGTCGCTCCCACGAATCGGGTTCACGACGTGGGCCTCGACGTGAAGTACAGCCTGACCTCGTCGCTCACCATGGACCTGACCTGGAATACGGACTTCGCTCAGGTGGAGGCGGACAACGTGCAGGTGAACCTGGACCGGTTCTCCCTCTTCTTTCCGGAGAAGCGGGAGTTCTTCCGGGAGCGCTCCGGGCTCTTCGAGTTCGGCGATTCAGGGGCCACCCAGCTCTTCTTTTCCCGACGGATCGGGTTGAACAACCCTATCATCGGAGGAGGAAGGCTCACCGGTCAGGCCGGGCGCTTCAGCATCGGCGCCCTGAGTCTCCAGACCGGTGAAGAGGAGGGGCTGGCGGGCGCGAATAACTCGGTGGCCCGGGTCCGGGCCGACCTGGGGGAGCGGACCTCCGTCGGAGGGCTGGTCACGAACCTCCAGCGCTCCGGATTCGCGAGTCGGGGTGCGGGGGTCGACGCCCAGCTCCGCTTCTTCGGAAGCAGCAGCCTGGACCTCTGGGCCTCCCGGATCTGGGATCCTTCGGTCCAGGAGTTCACGAGCGGGGTGGGCGAGGCGAGACCCTCCCGGTCCGAGCGGGGGCCCGCCAGCGGGCTCGGTGCCGGAGCCGCCACCCTCGTCCTCAGGAACGCCACCTACGGCATGGAGCTGGGCTACACGAACATCGGCCAGGACTTCCTGCCGGCCCTCGGGTTCGTCCGACGTCGGGATCAGGTCCGGAGGGAAGCCGAGCTATCCTATACCCCCCGCTTCGAGACCCACCCCTGGGCCCGACAGCTCACCGTTGAGCTCAGCGGACGGGAGATCGATGGGCAGGACGGTCGCCGGCAATCCGGATATCGGGAGTTGGATGCGGGATTGAATTTCCAGTCCGGAGACCGGACCGGCACCGGCGTGAACCGGAGCTTCGAGCGTCTGGAGCTGCCCTTCGAGATCCAGCCCGGGACGGTGATTCCCGCCGGGGACTATAGCTTCGCGACGGTGGGAGCGAATGTCAGAACGAACCGGAGCCGCCGGGTCTTCGCCAACGCCAACGTGGCGGTGGGTGACTTCTATCACGGGACCCGGACCCAGCTGGGCGGCGGTTTCGGCTTCATCGTCTCGCCCCACCTGAGCCTCGAGCCTGGGCTCCGGCACAACTCGGTCTCCCTGCCGGTGGAGAACGGTGACTTCACCACCAATGTGGTGGAGCTGAGCGTGAAGGGGGCGGCGAATCGGCGACTCTTCACCGATCTCCTCCTCCAGTACGACGACGTTTCGGAACGGATCCAGACCAACCTACGTCTGAACTGGATCCATACCCCCGGAAGCAACCTCTTCGTGGTCCTGGACACGGGATACAACGCGGGCGATCTCCTGAGTCCCCGGGACACCAGGTGGGAGCGGAGAACCGGGCTGGTCAAGATCACCTACCTCTGGGCTCTGTAACTTCTTGGCACTGACGCCGGTCTGGCGCCAACGCACGCGCCGACTCAATATGTGGGAATATGAGTTTGTAAGCCCGGAGTCAGGCGGGCTGCAAGCGTTCGTGTTTTCCGCCCATTGAAGGAGCCCTCCCCATGAAGGATCCCCGCCCCCAATCTTCGTCCCTGTCCGGTCCACTCCGAGTCTTCGCCGTAGTCGCCGTGATCGGACTCATGGCCTCCTGTACCGACCAGGCCGACCAGATCCCCACCGGCCCGGCGGTCTCCGAGAGCCCCGCCGCCGTCGGGGATCTCCTGGCCCAGGATCTGGGCCCGGCCATCCGGGCCGCCAACCGCCACTCCCGGGCGCTCATGCGCAATCCCAGCGTGGTGGGCACGGCGGTGGCGCTGAACGATGACGGAGAGCCGGCGGTCCGGCTCTTCCTCACGGGCCGCAACGTCCCCGGACTCCCGGATCACCTCGACGGGATCCCGGTCCAGGAGGTGGTCACGGGTCAGTTCCACCTCAGGGCCGATCGAACCGAACGGGCCCGGCCGGCCCCCATCGGATTCTCGCTGGGACATCCGGACATCACCGCCGGAACGCTGGGTGCCCGGGTCATTGATGGAGACAACGTATACATCCTCAGCAACAACCACATCCTGGCCAACAACAACGATGCGCAGATCGGGGACTCCGCGCTCCAGCCCGGGCCCTTCGATGGGGGAAGCGATCCCGCGGACGCCATCGGGACGCTCTACGACTTCCAGCCCATCTCCTTCAGCTCCAACAACGAGATGGATGCGGCCATCGCGATCGTGGACGGCGCCGATGTGAGCGGGTCGACGCCCGACGGGGTCTCCTACGGGACCCCGAGCTCCCAGACGACGAGCGCGAGTCTCAACATGGGGGTCCAGAAGTACGGCCGGACCACGGGTCACACCCAGGGCACGGTGGCGGAGTTGAATGTCACGGTGAGCGTGTGCTTCGAGACTCGCGGGCCCTTCCAGTGCGACAGGGCCGCCACCTTCGTTAACCAGATCTCCATCACCCCCGGTGACTTCAGCGCCGGGGGGGACTCCGGGTCTCTCATCGTGACCCAGAACGGGAACAATCCGGTGGGTCTCCTCTTCGCAGGGAGCTCGACCCGGACGCTGGCGAACCCCATCGATGTGGTGCTCGATCGGTTCGGGGTCACGATCGACGGTACGGAGCCGGACGGGACCGACCCCGGAAATGGCGACGACGGGGATGACGGCGACAACGGGGATGATGGCGATGCCGATATCAGCCTGGCCGTGAACGCCTACAAGGTCCGCGGGCTCCAGAAGGTCGATCTGAGCTGGTCCGGCGCGACCAGCGCGCAGGTGGACATCATCCGTGACGGAACGACCATTGCCACCGTGGACAATTCAGGCGCCTACACCGACCACATCGACCGTCGGGGTGGAGGCTCCTACACCTACCGGGTCTGCGAGGCGGGAACCGACGCGTGCTCCGCAGAGGCGACGGCCACCTTCTGAGCGGGGCGAGCGGGGATCGCTCCGGCCGGTCCGGCCTTCGGGTCGCGGTGGGACCGGCATGGGTGATCGTCTGTCTGCTGGCGGCGCTGACCACCGGATGCGTGCCCGTGGAGGAGAACGAGATGCCCGAACCCCAGCGTCCCATCGAGGAGGTCCAGGCGGAGTACGGTCCCCGCTGGATGGAGCTGCCCGGGGTGGTGGGGCACGGCCTGGCCCTCTGCCAGGACGCCCCCTGCATCCGGGTCTTCCTCAGCGAAGGGACCCTGGAGGCGCGGGATTCCATCCCCGAAGAGGTGGAAGGCTACCCGGTGGAGGTGGTGGTCACCGGGGCCTTCGAACCCCGCTGAGGTGCCGGCCGGGGCTCACCGGATGAGGTAGAAGGACTCCTGCCGGCCCAGGACCCACTCCCATCCGTCCTCGGTGAGGACCGCCTCCTCCTCCAGGGCGAAGCGAACGTCCTGTCCTCCCCATTCAGGTACGGACTCCGTCGTGTTCAGCTCCACAGAATGCCAGGTGTTGGGCCGGAAGATGTAGTCGCCCCGGACCGGCACCCCGTCCTGGTAGTCGGTCATTCCCAGCGGCGGCCCGGCGCCGTGCCCGTGGTAGCCGATGGGGTGCCAGTAGATCGAGGGCCGCAGGCCCTCCGACCGCGCCTGCTCCAGAGAGGCGGCCAGGGCTTCGTTGCCCGTCCGGCCGGCCTGAGCCTGCTCCAGGGTGATGTCCTGGAGACGGTTCACTGCCCGGAGCCCTGCCCTGAGCCCCTCGGGCGCATCGGTCTCCCCGTAGCGGAGCACGTAGGCATTGTGCTGGGTGTCGGTGGAGAGACCCAGGTAGGTGATCCCGAAGTCGGTGTGGAGCATGTCCCCCCGCTGGATCACCTCGTCGCCCGTGACCCGGTCGGGCAGCCCCTGCCTCTGGATCGAGACCGAGGGATGGAACCACTTGCCCAACCCCATCTCGGCCACGGTCTGGCGCATCCACCACCGGACATCGTCGGCGGTGGTCGCCCCTGGAATGATCACCTCGTTGGAGAAGGCCCGGGCGATGACCGATTGGGCCACGCGCATGACGTGCCGGTACATGTCCGTCTCCTCCGCCAGCTTCACCTCGAGCCACCCCACCGCCAGCATCTCCGCGGACTGGATCCGGTCCTCGTACTCCGAGAGGGTCGAGAAGAGGGTGTCCCGCTGGGTCGCCGTAAGGCCGTCGGCGTGGTTCCAGCGCCCGGACATGTTCACCCCGATCACCTCTGGATCCCGGTCCCGGACCAGCTCCAGGAGCCC
>SKKH01000159.1 GCA_007121555.1 Gemmatimonadota bacterium
AGCGGATCTCCAACCGGCTCAAGTTCACCCGGCACAAGGCTCCGGTGAAGGTGGAGCGGGACCTCATGGAGCTATTCCCCAGGGAGCGATGGACCATGCTTGCCCACCTCATGATCTTCCATGGGAGAGCCATCTGCGATGCCCGAAAACCTCTTTGCGGTCAGTGTCCGGTGGCCCACCTCTGTCCGTCGGCCCAGAGCTGAGCCTTCGCAGAGTCTGGTGTCCAGCTCCTGGAAGAAAGGACTCGCATGCGCATCGTGATCGTGGGAGCCGGAGCTGTTGGCTTCTACCTGGCACGTCGGTTGTCCGATGAAGCCCAGGAAGTGGTGGTGATCGAGTCCGATCCGGAGAAGGCACAGCATGCCGAGGACAACCTGGATGTGTTGACGATCAGAGGTAGCGGGGCGGATCCCGCGGTGCTGGAGAGCGCCGGCCTCGCCCAGGCAGATATGCTCATGGCGGTTTCGGGCTCTGAAGATGCCAATCTCCTGGCCTGTATGGCTGCCAACAAGGCCGGCGTGGATGTGAAGGTGGCCCGGGTCCGGGATCCGGAGGCCCATGGCCCTGCCAGTCTCCTGGCAGCTGAGTCGTTCGGGATCGACCTGATGATTTCGCCCGAACAGGAATGCGCGTGGGAGACCTTCCAACTCCTGGCCACGGAAGCGGCCACCGATCTCATCCGATTCGGGGGGGGACTGGTCCAGGTCATGGGAGTTCAACTTCAGGCCGGTGCATCCATGGCGGGGAAGTCGCTGGCTGAACTGGACCGTGAGATGCAGGCTCACCGCTTCGTGGTGGCCGCCGTGGTCCGGGACGGGGAGTCCAGGATCCCTACGGGCTCGACGGTCCTTCAGGAGAGGGACAGGGTCTTCATCGTCGCGCCGTCCGATGAGATCAAAGCCTTTCCTGCTCTGGCCGGCTACGAGCCCTTCAGGCTGCGCCGGGTCATGATCGCAGGTGGGAGCGACGAGGCTGTGCACCTGACACGTCACCTGCAGGCCCACGGGGTGGAGTGTACGATCCTGGAACGGGACCAGGAGCGATCGCGGGAACTGGCCGAAATGCTTCCGCACGCCCTCGTCCTCAAGGGGGACGCCACGGATCTGGAGCTCCTCCAGATGGAGGGGGTGGAGGGAGTGGATGGCTTCGCGGCCCTCACCGATCGGGATGAAGTGAACATGCTCGTGGCCCTCCTGGCCCGGAGCCTGGGGGCGAGACGGGTGATTCCCCTGATCCACCAGACCAGCTACATGACGCTGGTGGGACGGGTCGGCATCGATGCGGCCGTTTCACCTCGGATTTCAGCCGCCAACGCCATCCTACGGTTCATCCGGCGTGGCAGCCTGGCCTCCGTGGGGACGATCAAGGGCAGCCGGGCCGAAGCCATGGAAGGTATCATTCCGGTAGATTCACCCCTCATCGGACGCGAACTGAGGGACATCCGCCTCCCTGAGGGTTCGGTGTTGGGGGCACTGATCCGGAGGGGCCGGGTGATCATGCCGCGAGGAGGAGATCGGATCGAGCCAGGCGATCACGCTGTCTTCATCGTCCTCCCAGGGGCCATGGATGCCGTGGGTGAGCTCCTGGAATGAGAGTTCAGCACCTGATCCACACCGTGGGGATCGTGCTGATGGTGTTCAGTGCGGCCCTCCTGGGAGCCACCGTGGTGGCGTGGGGCTACGGAGAGGGGGATGCGCTCCCCTTCCTCGTCACGACGCTGGTCACGGCCGCGGTGGGATACGTCGCCTTCAAGCTCACCCGGCTTGAACGGAGCCTGAGCATCAGGGAAGGCTATGCGGTTGTTTCCCTGACCTGGTTGGTGGTGGGGGTGGTGGGAGCGATTCCCTACCTCCTCAGCGGGGTCATCAGCGACCCCATGGCGGCCGTGTTCGAATCCGTTTCAGGGTTCACGACGACCGGCGCCACCGTCTTCGCCGAGATCGAGAGCCTTCCCAAGGGAGTCCTCTTCTGGCGCTCCCTCACCCAATGGCTTGGCGGGATGGGAATCATCCTCCTGGGGATTGCCATCCTGCCTTTTCTGGGTGTGGGGGGGATGCACCTGTTCAGGGCCGAGGTTCCGGGACCGACGCCAGAGCGCCTCACCCCTCGGATCGCGCAGACGGCCAAACGTCTCTGGTACGTCTACGGATCCCTGACGGCCGCACTCATCCTCCTCCTGCTTGCAGGGGGAATGGGTTGGTTCGACGCGATCAACCACGCCTTCACCACCATGCCCACCGGAGGTTTCTCTCCCAAGAACGACTCGATTGCAGCGTTCGACTCTGCCTTCATTCAGTACACCCTCATCCTGTTCATGTACCTGGCAGGAGTGAACTTCGTCCTCCACTTCCGGGCCATGACCGGTGAGTTCAAAGGCTACGGAGATAGCGCTGAATGGCGATTCTTTACCGGGATTCTGGCCGTGGCCACCGTGGTGGTCTCCCTCTCCATCTGGTCCTGGGGCGGCTATGTCGGGAACTCGGCGGAACGGGTATTTCGGGACGCCCTCTTCCAGGTCGTTTCCTTGGCCACCACGACGGGTTATGCGACGGCGAACTACAATCTCTGGCCGCTGGGGGCTCAATTGATCCTGGTTGGCCTCATGTTCATGGGCGGGATGGCCGGTTCCACGGGGGGCGGCATCAAGGCCATGCGGATCTACATCATCTTTCGTCAAGGTCTCTCAGAGCTGAAGCGAAGCATCCATCCCCGGGCCGTGGTGGTCACTCGTCTGGGGCGGAAGCCCCTCCACGAGCCGGTGCTCTTGAATATCCTCGGTTTCGTCCTCCTCTTCTTTGCGATCTTTGCCGGTGGTGTCCTCATGCTGGCCTTCCTGGGGCATGATCTGGAGACGGCCATTGGCGCCAGTGTGGCCACCATCGCCAACATCGGCCCGGGGATCGGACAGGTCGGAGCCGTGGACAACTACGGGTGGATGGACCCGTGGTCGCATACCCTGCTCATCCTGCTGATGATCGTTGGGCGTCTCGAGATCTTCACGGTTCTCCTCTTGTTGCACCCCGGGCTCTGGCGCCGGTGACCTGGGTTGACCTGGACCGGTGAGGTGCCCCACCCAGCGTCGGGGGGGGATGCCGACCGCATCCCGAGCCCGAGGGAGGGGTGGTCTTGCGCTCAGCCCCGGCGAAGGGCAGCCTGTCCCTGCATCGTGTCCCCTCGAGCCGAGACTGAGGGGCCCTTCCCTGGACCGGGGATCGGGGCTTTTCCCCTGGATCGACCGGGGTGAAAGCTTTCACCCTGGACCTGGGGCCCTCTCCGGTAGCTTCGAACCTGGAGCAACGCTGACCATGCCTGATCGCAATCATGCCCTGGCCCTCCTGGATGAATGGGTAGAGACCCCGGGGCTCAAGAACCACATGCTGGCGGTAGAAGCTG
>SKKH01000133.1 GCA_007121555.1 Gemmatimonadota bacterium
GAGTTCGACATCGTCCAGGAAGAGACCTTCGCTCCCATCCTCTACCTGATCCGCTACTCGGAGCTGGATGAGGCCATCGCCCTCCACAACGGGGTCCGGCAGGGGCTCAGCTCGTCCATCTTCACCAACGACGTCCGCGAGGCCGAGGCCTTCCTCAGCGGCCGGGGTTCCGATTGCGGGATCGCCAACGTGAACATCGGGACCTCCGGGGCCGAGATCGGGGGCGCCTTCGGGGGCGAGAAGGACACCGGTGGAGGCCGGGAGTCGGGCTCCGACTCGTGGAAGGCCTACATGCGTCGCCAGACGAACACGATCAACTGGGGATCGGCCCTGCCCCTCGCCCAGGGCATCGAGTTCGACGTGTGAGCCCTCCCCGGTGAGGTCGGCTCGCGAGATCCTGGTCGGTCTCCTCTTCGGGGCCGCGGTGGGATTCGGGGTGGCCAGCTTCGGCTCCGGGCCCTTCATCGAGGTCGTCGACGCCGTGGAGCCCAGGTGGGCGGCCCCCCTTTTCCTGGTTCTGGGCCTTCCCACCCTCCTTTTCCTGGCCGTGGCGGCCCACGAGGTGGGACACCTGGCGGCCGGGCGGTGGGCGGGGTTTCGGGCCTACCTTCTCCTGGTGGGTCCGGTCCGGCTCGAGCGGGTGCAGGACCGGTGGCGCCTCCGCTTCAACCCCCACCTGGCGACCTGGGGCGGTCTGGCCGCCTCTGCACCGGTAGATGAGGTAGGGCTCCGGGCCAGGATGATCCGCTATGTGGCCGGAGGACCGGGGATGAGCGTCCTCCTCGGGGTCGCCGCGCTCATCGCAGCGGGGATCCTGTATGGGAGTGGGCTGGGAGGGCTGGGGGTCGAGGGGGCCACGCCGGCCTCGGGGGCCGCCCTCGGCTTCATCTCCCTGGCCGTCCTCGGGGGGGCGTCCCTCGTGCTCGCGGTCGTCACCCTCTTTCCCGGTCGGGCCGGGGGGCTCTATACCGACGGCGCGCGACTCCTCCGACTCATCCGGGGCGGCGATGAACTCCCCGGCGAGCTCGCCCTCATGGTCCTGAACGGCCACGCCATGGGCGGACTCCGGCCCCGAGACTGGTCCGGGCCGCTCCTGGAACGGGCCTGTGAACTTCCGATCGAATCGCCCATGGGGGTGGTGGCTCGTCAGATGGTATGGCTCCAACGCCACGACCGGGTCCTTGCGGGCGAGGAGTCCCTCGAGACGGTCCGGCCCTGGCTCGAGCGATCGCTGGAGCATGCCGGGGAGCTCGGTGAGCTGGGCGAGGGGGCGCTGCGGATGCAGGCGGCCGGGATCCTGGCCGCAGAGTGGGGCGAGGTGGAGCGGGCCGAGGCCCTGGTCGGAGGAGGGCGCACCGCTCCCCTCGCCTCACCCCACCACCTGGCGCTGGCCCGGGGAGCGATCCACCTGGCCCGAAGCGAAAGGGCCGAAGCCCTGGCCTTGCTGGCGGAGGCCGCCGAGAAGGTGGGGGATGGGCTGGATGCCGGGACCTCGGCCTACGAGGCCGAATGGATCGAGCGACTCACGGAGCGGGCGAGAAACCCTCCCCCTTCCGGGAGGGCTCCGGAGGAGGGTCCCGGGCGGGGGGTGGAGGGGTGAAGTGGGTGGGAGGGGCGCGTCAGGGGTCCGAACAGTCCCGCTGGTAGCCGCACTGCAGGCAGAGGAGCTTGCAGTGGCGGTTCAGCATGGGGGCGCCGCACAGGTCGCAGTGGAAGGTGTCCGGATCGAGGCGTGCCGCCCGCCCGCGTTGCGGCCGTCTCCCGGACGTTTCGGGTTCGGGCGCCTCTGGCGGACCCTCGGGGCTGGAGCCTCCGGGCTCGGCTCCGGGGGGGGTTCGGTCGCCGCCGCCGGTCACCGGTCCTCCTCCGTGCCTCCACTCCACTCGAACCGGTCCACACCCTCCGCCAGATACTCCCGGGAGAGCTTCATGTAGTGCGTCCCGCTCCGGGTCACCCAGCCGGCGGCCGAGCCGTCCAGCGTCTTCTTCACCTTGCCCGGCACACCGGCCACCACGCTCCGGTCCGGAATCCGGGCCTTCTCCAGGACCACGGTGCCGGCAGCCAGGAGACACTCCCTTCCCACGACCGCCTCCTGGAGGATCACTGCGTTCATCCCGATCACGGTGCCCTCGCCGATCTCGCACGACTCGAAGATGGCGCCGTGTCCCACAGTCACCCTCGGGCCCACCACGGTCGGTCCCCAGGTGCCCACGTGGACCACCGCCCCGTCCTGGACGTTGGCCCCTTCCTGAATCACGATGGGGTGGTCGGGGTCATCGCCCCGGAGTACGGCGCCGAACCAGACGCTGGCCTTCGACTCCACCCGAACATCGCCGATGAGCACGGCGTTCGGGGCAATGAAGGCGTCGTCGGCAATGGCGGGGGTCTTCCCGCGGAAGGGGATGAGGAGGGCCATGGGTCGGTGGACCGTGCGGTGGGGAGGGGGAGGGTTCGGTCGAGGGAGGTCCGCGTCCGCGAACCCAGCCAAATCTCGGAATGGATCGAGGGCGAGGCAACCTGGCGACGAATGTTCGTCGGGGGCAACGCGCGACAGGGTTGAGACGTACGAAGGGGGCGGCGACCGATGGCCGCCACCCCCCTCGAAACTCTCTTTGCAGCCCTACTCGCTTCAACAGCAAGTGGAGACATCACCTCGGTGACCCCTCCCTCCTGTCATCAGTCTGCGATGACCACGGCTCCGGTCATGCTGCCGTGGGTGGTGCAGATGTAGCTGGCCAGGGCCGCCGCCAGATCGGCGGTCAGGGTGAAGACCACCTCGTCGGCGGACGAGGAGAAGTCGACCCCTGCGTCCTCGGCGAAGCTGCCGGAGCCACCATTCGCCTGGCTCAAGAGGGCGGCACCGTCCGAGTCCACGAAGGCCAGCGGATGAAAGCCGCTGTCTACCTCGCTGACATCGAAAGTGTACCGGCCGCCCACTTCGAGGGAGATCTGGGGGTTGTCCCCGTTTCCGTCCACGATCCACGCGGAGGTCCCGTCCGCCTCGAGGGTGAACGTACCGGTCACCTGGTCGGCGTCATCGTCCTCGGTGAGGCTGGGCGGAAGGATCAGCCCTTCGATCACGTGAAGCACGCCGTTCGAAGCGTTGAAGTCCAGGAGCTCCAGGTTCAGGGTCGCCTGCCCCCCGTTGAGGACCACCGCGCCGTTGTCCAGGGCGATGATGAGCTCCTCACCCTGGAGCGTCTCGACGCTGATCTCGCCGTCGTTGGCCTCGAGGAGTGCCAGCAGGTCCGCCGAGTTGATCGGGGCGTCTCCGGCGATCACGTGGTACTGGAGGACCGCCTGGATCTCCTCTTCGGAGAAGGGGCTCAGGTCGGCCTCGTCGAAGGTGGCGTTGTCCGGGCCGAACACCGTCCAGTTCTCGGCGCCGATGAA
>SKKH01000125.1 GCA_007121555.1 Gemmatimonadota bacterium
GCGCCGGGGTGGCAAGGCGCGATGGTGAGCGATAGCAACGCTATTGCGATCCGGAGCAACGTAGCCACCTCGGATGCGCCGGGTCACGAATGCCGGCGAATCTCTGACTCACCACACTAGGGCTTCCAGGTCTACAACGACGAGGAGAGCGCGATCACCGTTCGGGACCTCCCCTACGAACACCATGGCTTCCACAACCTGGGCACGGCAATCGAGACCCCGGCGCGTTCCAGCGCGCTGAGCGAGTGGCGGCTCGAGTCCTACATGCTCCGAGCCCACTACAACCTTCGGGACCGCTGGATCGCGACCCTCACGGGCCGGTTGGACGGCTCCTCCCGGTTGGCCGAGGGGAACAAGTACGGATTCTTTCCCTCCGCCGCGATGGCCTGGCGGCTGATCGAGGAGGATCGCCTCTCCGGGTTCGGTGCCCTCTCGGACCTGAAGTTGCGCTTGAGCCTGGGCTCCACCGGAAATACGGCGATCCAGCCCTACCAGACCCAGGGGAGCCTGGGACGGATCGCCTACAACCTCGGAGAGGAGTCCGTTTTCGGCTTCGAGAACCGGGAGATCGCGAACGCGGAGCTCCAGTGGGAGACCACTCGGGAGCTGAACCTGGGAATCGACTACGCCTTCTTCGGCAACCGCGTGGCCGGAGCCGTCGAGCTATACCGGGCCGACACGGACAACCTCCTCATGGCTCGGGCCCTGCCCACGACCTCGGGGTTCTCGAGCATCATCGAGAACGTGGGGGTCCACCCGGAACACCGGAGTTGAACTCTCCATCTCATCGATCAACCTGGCTACGGCAGGCGGGCTCACCTGGAGCACGGATCTGAATCTGGGAGTGAATCGGAACGAGATCGTGAGCCTCTACGGTGGGCTGGAGAGTGACCCCGGGAACGCCTGGTTCATCGGCCATCCCATCGACGTCCACTACGACTACCGTTTCGACGGCATCTGGCAGCTCGACGAAGCCGAGGAGGCGGCCCGATACGGGTTCATTCCCGGCGACATCAAGTTGGCGGACCTGAATGGAGACGGCCGGATCTCGAGCGACGACCGGACGATCCTGGGGAGCCCCTACCCCGACTGGACCCTTGGCCTCACCAACTGGTTCACCCTGGGTGATCTGGATCTCTCGGTGTTCGTCTACACGGCCCAGGGGATCATGGTGAACAGCGCCGCCTACGGTGCGGGCATGAATCCGCTTAGGGCGAGGTACAACAGCCGCGACGTCGACTTCTGGACTCCGGCGAATCCCAGCAACGAATATCCGCGACCCCAGTGCGAGAATCGGGGCGCCTTCCAGGATGCCCTGAACTACCGGGACGGCTCCTACCTCCGGGTCCGGAACGTGACTCTCGGCTACGCGCTCCCGCGGGCGCTGAGTGAGCGAGTTGGCGCGGGGGCGGCCCGGCTCCACCTCACCGCCCAGAACCCCTTCACCCTCACGAGCTTCGAGGGCTACGATCCCGAAGGCGCGACCGGAAACCACATGCCGAACTTCCGGAGCTTCCTCGTGGGCCTCGACGTCACCTTCTGAAGGACCGGACCGATGAATGCCACCGAAATGAAGATGTTCGATCGCTTCGACCCGGCCCTGGCTCGGCGCAGCTTCGGCCTCCTTTGCACCTTTATCCTGTTTCTTCTCCCGGCATGTGTGGATCTGGATGAGGATGTGGTCTCGGGGATCACCGGCGCGCAGTATTACTCGACGGTGAACGGGTTCGAGGACGCCATGATCTCCGCCTACGAGCCCCTTCGCACGTACTATGGAGCCCAAGCCGGGCACGTGCTCACGGTCATCGGGACGGACAGGTACGAAGACGGGAGCCTGAACCAGTCATGGTACAACCGCTACGACGCGGGCCTGAACTCGAGCAGCCCCTTCCTGACCCAGGTCTGGGACGCGATGTACAGGGGGATCAACAACGCAAACACCGTGATCGGCCGTGCGGACGGGGTCGAGGAGCTGAGTGCGTCGCGCAGAGAGCTCCGGGTGGCGGAGGCCCGCTTCCTGAGGGCCCACTACTACTTCATTCTCGTCATGCACTGGGGTCCGGTCCATCTGACACTCGAGGAGAGCCTGGGCGTGGAGACCGAGGCGAACCGGAGCTCGGAAGAAGAGATCTTCCGAGTGATCCTCGACGACCTGGAGTTCGCCATGGGGGGCCTTCCCGAGCGGCAGGACCAGTGGGGACGGGCCACCCGGGACGCGGCCCGCCACATGTACGCAAAGGTGAACCTGGTCCTCGAGAACTGGGAGCTCGCCGCGAACTACGCCCAGCAGGTGATCGATTCCGGAAACCACCATCTGCTCGATGACTTCGAGGCGATCTGGGATCATGACCATGAGCAGCACGCCGAGGTGATCTGGTCCATTCAGTATACCACGGACCTCACGGCGAACGGGAGCGGGCACTGGGGTCACCTCGGGTTCCTGGCGCGCTACGACCAGGTGACCGGGATGGTTGGGGACCTCCACAACGGCCGGCCTTTCAGCCGACTCCGTCCCACTGGCTTCCTGATGGCCGAGATCTTCGGAAACGATCCCCGGCAAGGCGGTCTCCATGTCGAGAACGACGTCCGCTATCGGGCCAGCTTCAACGAAGTCTTCTACTACAACGATCCGAACAGCCTCCCCCCGGGCGCGGCGTTCGGGAACACGGCGGCCTGGTTCACCACGGATCCCCACGTGCAGGAGATGAGCCGGGAGGAGCGGCAGAACCATCACTTCCTCCTCCTCGGAATTGAGGACTTCACGGTCCGGTGGTATCCGTCTCTCACCAAGTTTCGGGACCGGAAGCGGGGCCACTTCCAGGGCGCGGCCGGCTCGAGGGATCACTTCGTCATGCGGCTGGCCGAGACGTATCTCATCGCGGCCGAAGCCCTCATGATGCAGGGGCGAACGGCCGAGGCGGCGGAGTACTTCAACGCCGTGCGGGGGCGCGCCGCGGCCCCAGGGCAGGAGATCCCTCTCATCACTCCCTCGGAGATGGACCTGGACGCGATCCTCGACGAGCGGGCCCGGGAACTCGTCGGGGAGGGGCACCGATGGATCGATCTCAAGAGAACCGGCACTCTCGTGGAGCGGGTGCGGGCCCACAATCCCCTGGCGGCACCTCACATCCAGGACCATCACGTCCTCCGACCCATTCCCCAGACGCAGATCGACCGGACGAGCAACGAGTACCCTCAGAACCCGGGGTACTGACAGCGCGGGTCCTCTGACCGGATCCGGGGCGACCGGGGCCCGCTGGGTCTCGCCCTCTCGTTGGAGGGGGACCGCTTCCAGATCGGCAACGCGATCCAGTACCTTCCTCCGCTCGAGACCGACCGGCCTCTGGGATGCAGCCTCTGCCCCTCTTCAACAGCCTTCTA
>SKKH01000093.1 GCA_007121555.1 Gemmatimonadota bacterium
CCCGAGGAGATGGAGGAGGAGTCCATGGGCGCGCTTCTCTCCGTGGCCAGGGGCTCGGACGAGGAGCCTCGACTGATCGTACTGGAGCACTGGGGAGGAGAGCCGGGCGACCCTCCCTTGGCCCTTGTCGGCAAGGGTCTCACCTTCGACTCGGGGGGGATCTCCATCAAACCGTCCAAGGGCATGGAGTCGATGAAATACGACATGTCGGGGGGAGCCGCCGTGCTGGGGGCGATGCTTGCCATAGGCAAGCTGGACCTGCCCATCAATGTGGTGGGGGTGGTCCCCTCGTCGGAGAACCTCATCAACGGTTCAGCCAACAAGCCGGGGGACGTGATCCGCACCCGGGCCGGAAAGACCGTGGAGATCATCAACACCGATGCTGAGGGACGCCTGATCCTGGCCGATGCTCTCTCGTACACCCTGGACGAGTATGCCCCCGCCGCGGTGGTCGACCTGGCGACCCTCACCGGCGCAGTGGTGGTGGCGTTGGGGCATCACGCCGCCGGGCTCCTGGGCACCGACGAAGACCTCATGGAGGAGCTGAAGGAAGCTGGAGCCCTCGCGGGAGAGCGGTGCTGGCCCCTCCCACTCTGGCCTCCCTACCGGAAGCAGCTCCGGAGCGAGGTGGCCGACCTCAAGAATGTGGGAGGACGTCCGGCGGGGACCATCACCGCGGGCTGGTTTCTCTCCGAGTTCGTGGGGGAGGTCTCCTGGGCCCACCTGGACATCGCCGGAACCGCCTATGGCGAGAGCGATCTGCCCTATCATCGGAAGGGGGGCTTCGGCTTTCCCACTCGACTCCTTGTGGAGTGGGTCCGGAGCAGGGCGGACTGACCTCGGGATGAGACGCCTCCCCTGGGCAGTGAGCTCTCTGGCTCTCCTTCCCATCCTGTTGCTCGGCCCTCAGCCGGCCGCCGCGAACTTCGGTCCGCCGGCGGGGGCGGGGTCGTCGGACGGAGTCCAGATTCAGCTGATCGGGGACACCCTTCCGGTGACGGATACGGTGCCGGCCGCCGCCGACACGGTCCCCCCACCCCCGGACGCAGATCCTCCGGTGGAGGGAGCCGACACGATCCCCGAGCCCGAGATCGAGCCCGGCGACAGCATCATTCCCAGGAATCTTCCCCTGGTGCCGCGCCCCGTTCCTCCGGGGTGGAACACGGGGATCTGGGAGTGGGACCGGGAGGAGATCCAGGCCACTCGCGCCATCACTCTGGCCGAACTCCTGGAAGGGGTGCCGGGAGTACAGGGCATCCGAGGGGGTGACTACGGAAATCCGGTGACCGTGATGGGGCAGGGCCTGGGTCCGGGACGGGTCCGGATCTTCGCCGATGGGGCCGAACTGGCGCCCCTGGACGGGGGGATCGTGGACCTGACCCGGGTGGGCCTGGTGGGGCTGGATCGGGTGCGTGTGGAGCGCCGACCTGGGGAGCTCCGGATCGAACTCCTGGGCATGCAGATGACCGATCCCCGGGCCTACACCCTCCTCGAGGTGGGCACCGGCGACATCCAGACGAACCTGTTTCGCGGGACCTTCGCGCACCCTGACGCCCTCGGTGGAAACGTGCTCCTGGCACTGGACCGGGTGGACACCGACGGCCCATTCCGGCAGGAGCCGGGAGCCGCCTACGGGGTCCACCTGCGACACACCCTGATTCGAAGTGACGACGGAGGACTGGCCTGGTCCGTGCGGCGGATGACCTCGCGTCCCACGGCGGACTTCTATTCACCCGATCAGGTGAATCGAACCGACTGGAACCTCCGAGGGCGTTACCGGCTCTGGGGAGACGTGGTGGCCGACGGATTCTACCACCATGGTTCCCTGGCTGCCGGTGGCGATGCCGTCGACGTCGATACGCTGATCACCGACGAGGCCAGAACCCAGGTCGGACTCAGGCTTGCCGTGGATCGGGGCGCGTGGTGGGCGGAGGGTGAAGCTCGACGACAGGGCGGGGAAGGGTGGCCAGGAGGGATCCAGGGACTGCAGGGAGGGCTGTCCCTCAGCGGGGTCCTGGGCGCATCGGCCGGGGTGGAGCGCCAGAGCTGGGGAGAGGACTCCGGGGTCAACGTCCACGGACGCCTCTGGTCCAGCCCGGTCCTGGGCGTGTCCCTCTTCCTGGAGGGAGAGTCGGGTCGGAAGGCGGTGCCCGGATACGTCGCCCCACGAGTGCCCGTGGACGAGGAGAACGGGAACGGCGGGGTCGATGAAAACGGCGAGAACGGGGAGGAGCCGATCGAATCCCGAGTCCCTCCTCGCTTCCAGGCCCTCACAGGGCTGAGGGTCGGAGCCGAATTCCGGAGAGATGAGTTCTTCCTGGGCGCCTCCATCCTCTCGGTGGACCCCGACTCTCTCCATCCCACCGGGCTCCAATTCGATCGGGGAGGGGCGTCCGTGGCCGGAGGACAGCGCCAGGGGTTGGAGGTGGCGGGTCGCATCCCCCTTTCGCCGATTCTGGAGGGTCTGAATCTGGAATGGGACGGCCAGCTCTGGGAGGAAGCTCCCGACTGGCGATACGACCCCGATCGAAGCTGGGATGTCGGTCTCCGGTACCACAACGTGTTCTTCGAGACGCGGAATCTGGAGCTCTGGACCGATGTGGGGATGCGCGGACGAAATCGCATGACCGTGCCCACACCCCCGGACTCACCCGAGGGAGAGGGCACCGTGGTCCAGGTTCCAGTGAACCAGAGCTACTACGCTCGGGTGCAGGTCCGTATCGTTTCGGCGAAACTCTTCGTGCACTGGGACAACTTCACCTTTCGTGACGACAACCAGGACGTTCTGGGCCGGGTGCTTCCTCCGACGAGAGTTCTCTACGGCGTGCGCTGGACGCTCTGGAACTGATGTGTTTCGGGTGGGAAGGACCTTGAAGCAGGGGGTTGAGACTCGGGTGGCACGACCGTTACGATATAAGGCTAATGTCTGAAACTCCCATTCGGAGCATGACCGGGTTTGGGGAAGCGGAGCAAGACTTCGACTTCGGCCGACTCCGGGTCGAAATCCGGTCCGTCAATCACCGCTACCTGAACGTGCAGCTCCGGGTGCCCTCCGGGCTCGAGCGACTGCAGGCTTCGCTGGAGCGGACCGTTCGGGATCGGCTCTCCCGGGGCCACGTGTCCATCGCAATATCCCTGGACACCCGGGCCGATGAGGATGAGGGCGTTCCTGCGCTGGACATGGATCGAGCGCGGGGGTACCGGGACGTGCTCCGGCGACTGCAGGCGGAGCTGGGGGTCGGTGGTTCGGTGGATGTAGCCCTGATCGCCGGCTTCCGTGACATCTTCCAGCGACCCCGACCCAGTGGCATCCCCGACGAGCTGGATGGGGAGATCGTGGAGGCCGTGCTCGTCGAGGCGCTCGACCAGCTGGTGTCCA
>SKKH01000253.1 GCA_007121555.1 Gemmatimonadota bacterium
CGCTCACGGATCACGCCGTCCGCACCCACCAGGAAGGTCTCGGGCACGCCGCTCGTCCCCAGCCTGCGCCGGCTGCTTCCCGCCGGGTCGTGCCAGACCGGGAAGCTCAGTCCCACCTCCTCGACGAAGGCACCGATGCGACCACGGATCCGCTCCTGGTCCCATCCACCGTCGATGCTGATCGCCACGACCTCGAAGCCCTCGCCGTCGAAGCGGTCCCGCAGCGCCTGGATCGACGGCATCTCCTCCCGGCAGGGCCCGCACCACGTCGCCCAGATATTCACGAGGAGCACTTGACCCGAGAGCGCTTCGGGTGAGACCCGGTTCCCGGCCAGGTCCGTGGCGGCCAGGACGGGCAACGGGTCCCCTACGCCGGCCGCCGGCGCGTGGCCCGAGACGAGCCACGCGAAGCCCCCCAGCACGAGCGCGGACAGCGCCACGGCGATGAACGGAAGCCAGCGATCCTGAACCATCTCGAGCTCCTGAAGGAGCGGGCGAGGAGCGGGTGGTGGAGGGGCGGGCGCCTCATCCTGGGCCTGCCCCTCGGATTCACGTTAGGGAGGCCGTGAACGACCGCATGGGCCGGTTCGCCTTCGCGGGGAGTCGGATCATCTACCTCGCGATGGCCGGGCTCGCGCTTACGAAACGCGTTCGGACGGCGGCGAGGGGCCCACGGAGACCGACGCCCACCGCCGTGGCCGAGTTCGAGGGCCGCGCCCGCGCCATGGTGGAGCGGGATGAGCTCGCTCGGCATGAGCTGGATTTCGTCTTCCGCCTCCCCCTACCCGCCCCTTTGGCCCTACCGTCCCCTTGCCACGACCGCACCCCCTGCGCCCAGCTCCAACTCGACCAGATCGTAGGTGAAGAGCTCGACCAGGAGCCCGGCCGGCCCGTCGCGCTCGAAGTCGATCTGCCAGGTCCCGTCTACCACGTCGTGGCCGAAGGAGGCAGGAATGACGGAGGGGCTGCCCACCTCAGTCTCGAAGGTCTCCTCGAGAACGGTTCCGTCTGGCGCCGTCGCGACCATCCGGTAGCGACCCGGCTCGTCCTCGAACCCCCGGTTCCAGACCACCAGACTGATGCTCCCGTCGGAGGACCCGCTGTCCACCTCCACGGTGGCGGTCCGCCGCCCCGAGTGCCCTGCGGCCTCGTCGGCGGGCTCATCCGGTCCTCGCTCCATGAGCCCCAGCCGGATCTGGTTCATCTTGCGGACCGGTCCCTCGTACCCGGTCCCGTGCTCCAGCACCCGGAAGGAGAGGAGGAGGCGCTCCTCGGAGAACTCTGTGATCATCCCCATGTCCGCGTCGTAGACCGCCTCGATCTCGTCCTCACCGCTGTAGCTGATCCACGCCCGGTTCCCCTCGACCCGGGTGACCTCGGCCGTCACGTCGTTCCCGTGGAAGTCGGCCTCCCACGTCCGGCCCTCCTCCAGGGGGAAGCGCAGCGCCTCGAAGTCGTCCCACATGACGTGCCACGCCATGGTGGCCAGATCCAGGTCACCGAGGGGGGGCACGTGGAGGACGAGGAAGTGATGGGAGAAGCCGTCCGGGACGATCCCCAGGGTGGCCCGCCCGTCCTCCACATCCGTCACCACGAGGGTGACCTCGAAGGTGGGATCGACGAGGTCGGGGTCGACCTCCATCCGCCACCACTCCCCGACCTGGAGATCCGGGGGCGCGGCCAGGGAGCGACCCTCGACGGCAGGAGTGCGGTCGCTGGCGTCGTCCTCGAGCCCCGCCCCCTCGACGGAGTCGGATCCGCAGGCGGCCAGGGCCAGGACGACGGTGCCAGCAAGGAGAGCGCGCAGGCTGTGACGGAGGGGTGAGGTCGGCATGGATCCATCCCGGTTCGGGGGCTCGGCACCGCAGGTGCGGGGCGATGTGGGGAACCCAGGCAAAGTCGGAGGACGGTCGCTCTCCGTCAAATCCGGTGCCGGCGCGACCTGGTCACGGGACCCCCGAGGTATGGGCCCCGGAGGGGGTGAACCGAGGATCCGGCGGGGTTAGCTTTTCACCCTATGTCTACCGCCACGCCCACGCAGCGCTTCGTCCGCCCCGCCCGATCGGGTCCCTCTGCACTGGAGGGGGTGAGGGCTCTCCTCGGAAGGACCCTGGGGACCGTACTCCTGCTTTCCCTCCTGACCGGGTGCGGGGACCAGCACGACTGGAGCCCCCTGGACGGCCCCTGGGATCCGGACCATCCGGAGGCGGCGGCGATCCTGGCCGAACCCGCTCCCGGCGACCCCATCGATCGGGAGATGGCCGAGGCCGGAGAACGTTGGTACCGGGTCCGCGGGTGCCTCGCCTGCCATCCCATGGAGGGACAGGCTGCCGCCGGTCCGACGATGGGAGGGATCACCCAGAGGCGGGACTACGACTGGTTCCGCGGGATGACCATGAACCCGGACTCCATGCTTCGGGTGGACCCGGTAGCCCAGGAACTCCTGGAGATCTACCGGTATCCCATGCCCAACCAGGGGGTGGATGAGCTGCGCACCCGGGCGATGTGGGAGTTCCTCCGGGCGTACGATCGGGAGCAGAGGCAGTAGTCGCGAGCAGCGGCCACCTGAGAGAGGGCACTGGAACGCTCTCCTGGAAGGTCCGCCTCGCCCCCCGGGGCGTCCCTCACTCCCGGGCGACCACCCGGTCTCCCCTGGCTTCGGGTCCTGCTTCGTCCGCAACCTTGTCGGTCGATTCCCCTGCCCCGTTCCCGTAGCGGTCCTCGATATACCGCACCAGGATCTCCTTGAATTCGCCCACGAGTCCGTCGCCCTTGAGCGTCGTGTAGTGCTCTCCGTCGACGTAGACCGGAGCCTTGGGTTCTTCGAAGGTCCCGGGGAGCGAGATCCCGAGGTTCGCGTGCTTCGACTCTCCGGGACCGTTCACCACACACCCCATCACGGCCACCTGGAGCTCTTCGACGCCAGGGTAGCTCTCGCGCCAGAGGGGCATCTCGTCTCGGATGAACCCCTGGATGTCCTCGGCCATCTCCTGGAAGAAGGTCGAGGTGGTCCGTCCGCACCCGGGGCAGGAGATGACCTGGGGTTCAAAGCTCCGGATCTGCAGGGACTGGAGGATCTGCTGGGCCACCCGGACCTCCTCGGCCCGGTCCCCGCCCGGACGCGGGGTGAGGGAGACCCGGATCGTGTCGCCGATCCCCTCGATCAGGAGCACGGAGAGGGCGGCGCTGGTGGAGACGACCCCCTTGGTGCCCATCCCGGCCTCGGTCAGCCCGAGGTGGAGGGGGTAGCGGGAGAGGGGCGCGAGTTGCCGATAGACATGAATCAGTTCCGGGACTTCTGAGACCTTGGCAGAAAGGAGGATCGCGTTGGCGGGAAGGCCTGTGCTTTCCGCAAGCTCCGCCGACCGCATCGCGCTC
>SKKH01000021.1 GCA_007121555.1 Gemmatimonadota bacterium
ACAACGTGCAGATGGAGGTGGAGCTGATCAGCCCCATCGCCATGGAGAAGGAGCTTCGGTTCGCCATCCGTGAGGGTGGCCGCACCGTGGGCGCCGGCGTCGTCACCGAGATCATCGAGTAGGAACAGGTAGCAGGGAGGGGAGGGTCCCCCGTGTCTTCCGGGCCGCGCTTCGCTGCGGCGATCTCCGCCGATCGGCCCGGAAGACACGGGGGACCTTCCCTTCCTGTCCAGGGACCGTCGCCTCGATGACATCGGTGGCGACGGGGCTGGTCGAAGAAAGGGAAGGACGTGGGTTCGCGAAGGCTTTTTGAGATGACGTGGGGCAACACGACCCCGTGACCGAGAGGATGAGATGGCCGGAAGGATACGGATTCGACTGAAGGCATTCGATCACTGGGTGGTGGACCAGACGGCGTCCGACATCTGCCGCACCGCGGAAAAGACCGGTGCCCGGATCGTGGGACCCATCCCCCTGCCTACGCGGCGGGAGCGGTGGACCGTGCTCCGTTCGCCTCACATCGACAAGAAGAGTCGGGAGCAGTTCGAGCTCCGGACCCATAAGCGGCTGATCGACATCGAAGACAGCCGCCCCGCCACGGTGGACGCGCTCACGAAGCTCGACCTGCCCGCCGGCGTGGACGTGGAGATCAAGGTCGACTGAACCGCCCCCACCGACCGTGGCCAGAGGGCCCCGTGCGCGGTGGAGCAACCAGAGGGATTGGGACGATGCCAGGCATCATTGGAAAGAAAATCGGAATGACCCGGATCTTCGACGATGCGGGAAACGCAGTTCCCGTGACTGTCGTCGAGGCCGGACCCTGCCCGGTGGTTCAGGTCAAGACCGACGAACGTGACGGCTACCGGGCCGTCCAGCTCGGCTTCGGCCAGAAGAAGGAAAAGCGGACCACCCGGCCCGAGGCCGGCCACGCGGCCCGCATCGGGCTCGAGGCCGCCCCGGTGGTACTCCGGGAGTTTCCCGTGGCCGATGGAGAGGAGTTGGAAGAGGGCCAGGAGATCACCGTGGAGACCTTCGAGATCGGGGACATCGTCAAGGTGTCCGGGACCTCGAAGGGGCGGGGCTTCCAGGGAGTCGTGAAGCGGCATGGGTTTGCCGGCCGCCCGGGCTCCCATGGTCACCCCATGTCCCGGACTCCCGGCTCCATGGGCCCCGGAACCGACCCCTCGCGGGTCATCAAGGGCAAGAAGCTCCCCGGACAGATGGGGAACACCCGGACCACGGTCCGGAATCTGGAGATCATGAAGGTGGATCCCGAGCGGAACCTCCTTTTCGTGAAGGGCGGACTGCCCGGATCGCGACACAGCTACGTCTTCATCTCGAAGTGATGGCCATGGCCAAGGCGCGCTACTACGACAGCGACGGCACCGCGGGTGAGGCCCGGGAACTTCCCGGTGACCTTTTCGACGGCGTCGTCAACGACTCGGTTCTCCACCAGGCGGTGACGGCCTATCTGGCCAATCAGCGCCAGGGTACCGGATCCGCGAAGAATCGTTCGGCAGTTCGCGGCGGAGGCCGCAAGCCCTGGCGGCAGAAGGGCACGGGACGGGCCCGGCAGGGGACCATTCGCGCACCCCAGTGGGTGGGCGGCGGTCGTGCCTTCCCTCCCCAGCCCCACAGCTGGCGCCAGCGCCTTCCGAAGAAGGTTCGTGCGCTGGCTCGCCGGTCGGCCTTCAACGCCCGGGCCCAGGACGACCGGGTCGTGGTGGTGGGCGAGTGGAGCTGGGACGAGCCGAAAACACGGCGGCTCATGGAGCTGTTGGCGACGATGGAGGTCGAAGGCAAGGTCCTCATCCTCACCGACGGAGTCCGGGAAAACCTAGTGCTTTCAGCCCGGAACGTCCCTGAGGTCCAGGTTCTGCCCTTCGGTCACGAATCGGCCTATGATGTGCTCTGGGCCAAAACTGTTATCATTGAAGGCTCGGCCATCGACGGCCAGTCTGATGAGGCCCCGATGGAGGAGACAGACGATGCGTGACGTCTACGACGTGATCCTGGCTCCGGTCATTACCGAGAAGGCGACCCGGGAGCAGGACGAGCAGAACGTCTACACCTTCATCTGCGATCCCAGGGCCAACAAGGCCCAGATCCTGGAGGCCGTAGAGGCCGCCTGGGACGTGGTGGTGGAGGACGTTCGGACCGCCCGCTACGTGGGCAAGGCTCGCCGTTCCCTCATGGGTCGGCTGAACCGGACACAGAAGGTGGGGCGCCGTCCCTCCTTCAAGAAAGCGATGGTCCGTCTCGCCGAGGGCGACCACATCGAGTTCTACGAACTGGGCTGATATACCATGGCGCTCAAGAAATTCAAGCCGATCACGGCCGGACAGCGATTCCGCTCGACGCTGGATTCGAGTGAGATCACCCGGAGCACCCCGGAGCCTTCGCTCCTGGGGCCCTGGAAGCGGACCGGTGGACGGAACCACAAGGGGCGGATGACGGTTCGTCGACGGGGTGGAGGCCACAAGCGCCGCTACCGCATCATCGACTTCCGTCGCGACAAGGTGGACATCCCCGGGCGCGTGGCCGAGATCGAGTACGATCCGAACCGGACGGCGAACATCGCCCTGATCCACTACGCGGACGGCGAGAAGCGCTACATCCTGCAGACCCGGAACATGAAGGTCGGCGATGTGGTGATCTCCGGTCCCGAGGTCGACATCCAGGAGGGCAACACCACCACTCTGGACCGGATGCCCCTGGGCACTACGGTCCACAACGTGGAGCTGAAGCCCGGAAAGGGAGGGCAGATCGCCCGCTCCGCCGGCGCAGGCGTGCAGGTCGTGGCCCGGGAAGAGCGGTACGTCTCGCTCCGGATGCCTTCGACCGAGATCCGTCGGGTGCTGAAGCAGTGCACCGCCACGGTGGGCCAGGTCGGGAACGTGGATCACGAGCTTCGCACCCTGGGCAAGGCCGGCGCCAATCGCTGGCGCGGCCGTCGTCCCAAGGTCCGAGGCGTCGCGATGAATCCGGTGGATCACCCCCTCGGGGGTGGTGAGGGCCGGACCTCCGGTGGTCGTCCTCCCACATCGCCGTGGGGCAAGCGCGAGGGGATCAAGACCCGGAAGCGCAAGAAGAAGTCGAACAAGATGATCGTTCGAGGACGTCGTCGCGGGAAGGCGACGAAGTAAGGAGGTCGGAGGCACTTCTCCGACCGGTGAGTCCAAACAAGACGGAAGACAGCTATGCCGCGTAGTGTAAAGAAGGGCCCATGGGTGCAGGACAGTCTCCTCATCAAGGTGGAGACGATGAACCAGAAGGGAGAGAAGCGGGTGATCAAGACCTGGTCGCGTGCCTCGACCATCTTCCCCGAGTTCGTGGGCCACACCATCGCGGTGCACAACGGAAACAAGTTCGTGCCCGTGTACATCACCGAGAACATGGTGGGCCACAAGCTGGGTGAGTTCAGCCCCACGCGGCTCTTCCGGGGACACGGCGGAAGGCTGGCCGACAAGAGGTCGCGGCCCAAGTAACGGAGCCCGACGACTCCGGCCTCCCTCGATGGGACGCCGGACCGGATCCGGTCCACTCCGAACGAGTGGGCCCGGTCCGCCGACGAAGCGCGATACGGTACGACCCTGATCGCCCCCCTTTGAGGGGCCCAAGAGTGGCGGAGACGAGGAATCATGGAAGCGAAGGCCATTGCCAGATACATACGAATGAGCCCCCGCAAGGTGCGGCTCGTCGTCGATCAGATCCGCGGGGAGCCGGTGAACAAGGCCTACGCCACTCTCCAGTTCTCCAAGAAGGCCGCAGCCGAGCCCGTGCAGAAAACACTGCGCTCGGCGGTGGCCAACGCCCAGTACCGGGCCGAGGACCAGGGCGAATTCATCGACGTGGACGATCTCGTCGTGACCGAGGCCTATGTGAACGAGGGGCCGACGCTCCGCCGGTGGCGGGCCGCGGCCATGGGTCGGGCAGCTCCGATCCGCAAGCGCATGAGCCACATCACCATCGTTGTGGACACCAAGGAGTAGATCTGGATGGGACAGAAAACACACCCCGTGGGGTTTCGGCTGGGCGTCATCAAGGACTGGAAGTCCCGCTGGTACGCTGAAAAGGATTTCCCTCGCCTTCTTCAGGAAGACGAGACGATCCGAAACTACCTGCACCGACGCCTCGCCCACGCGGCCCTCTCGTCCATCGAGATCGAGCGGAAGCCCTCGAAGATCGTGGTGACGATCCACACGGCTCGGCCGGGTGTCGTCATCGGGAAGCGGGGCTCGGAGGTCGACAAGCTCCGCGACGAGCTGGGTGTACTGACCCAGTCCGAGGTCTCGGTGAATGTGGAAGAGGTGAAGCGGCCCGAGCTCGACGCCCGTCTCGTAGCCGAGAATGTGGCCCACCAGCTCCGGCAGCGGATCTCCTTCCGGCGGGCCATGAAGCGGGCCGTCCAGTCTGCCCAGCGCGCTGGGGCCGAGGGCATCCGGATCCAGTCGTCGGGTCGTCTCGGCGGGGCCGAGATCGCCCGGACCGAGGGCTACAACGAGGGGCGGGTGCCCCTCCACACCCTCCGGGCCGACATCGACTATGCGAGCATCGAAGCCCACACGACCTTCGGAGTCATCGGAGTGAAGTGCTGGATCTTCCTCGGCGAAGTGATCGAGGAACGCCGGGGTCGGACCTACTCGACCGACATCTGAGACAGGAAAGAAGACCATGCTCTCGCCCAAGCGAGTCAAACACAGAAAGACCCACAAGGGTCGGATGCGCGGAAAGTCCTATCGGGGCAACCGCGTCTCCTTCGGGGAGTACGGCCTCCAGGCGCTGGAGCCCTCCTGGATCTCGAATCGGCAGATCGAGGCGGCCCGTATCGCCATGACCCGCCACATCAAGCGTGGCGGGAAGGTCTGGATCCGGATCTTCCCCGACAAGCCCATCACCCAGAAGCCGGCCGAGACCCGGATGGGGAAGGGAAAGGGGAACCCGGAGGGCTGGGTCGCCGTGGTGAAGCCGGGGCGGGTCATGTTCGAGATGGAAGGCGTGCCCATCGAGGTGGCGGAGCGGGCCATGCAGCTCGCTTCGGCCAAGCTGCCCATCAAGACGCGCTTCGTGGTCCGCGACCAGCAGCTGGGAGGATAGGGCCATGGCCATGACCGCAGAGGACGTCCGCGAGATGTCCGACGACCAGATCGCCGAGCGGATGCTCGAGCTCCGAGAGGAGTTGTTCCGGCTGCGTTTCCGTGGCTCCATGATGGAGCTGGAGAACCCGCAGCTTCCTAAACAGATCCGGCGGGAGATCGCCCGGATGAAGACTATTCTCCGGGAGCGCGAGCTCGCGGGAGGTGAAGTGTGAGCGAGACCGAGAAGCAGGAAGAAGAGCAGACGAATGCAGGCCCCACTCCCGCCGCGGGAGGCCGGAAGTTCCGGAAGACCCGGCAGGGAACGGTGGTGAGCGACCGCAGCGACAAGACCGTGGTGGTACGGGTGGACCGCAGGTTCGCCCATCCCTTCTACGGGAAGTCGGTGACCCGGTCCAAGAAGTACCACGCCCATGACGAGAACAACGAGTTCCGGGTAGGCGACGTGGTTCGCATCCAGGAGACGCGGCCCCTGTCCAAGCTGAAGCGGTGGCGGGTGTTCGAACTCATCAACCGCCCCGAGCGGGTTTGACGGACCCCCTGCTCCCCTTCCCCGGGACTGACGAGGAGATAGATCGATGATCCAGCAGGAATCGGTCCTGAAGATCGCGGACAACACCGGCGCCAAGCGCGCCCTTTGTATCCGCGTTCTGGGAGGGTCCAAGCGACGCTACGCCCGAGTGGGCGACGTCATCGTGGTGACGATCAAGGACGCCATCCCCAACGCGGGGGTGAAGAAGGGCGAGGTGGCCCGGGCCGTGATCGTGCGAACCGCCAAGGAGATGCGTCGCAACGACGGCTCCTACATCCGGTTCGACGAGAACGCGGCGGTCCTGATCACCCCCAACGGTGAGCCCCGCGGAACCCGGATCTTCGGCCCCGTAGGCCGTGAGCTCCGTGATAAGAAGTACATGAAGATCGTATCTTTGGCCCCTGAGGTGCTGTAATGGCCACGCAGAAGCAGGTGAAGGAGGCCCGCCGGGCCAAGCGCAAGAGCCATATCGTGAAGGGAGACCGGGTCCGCGTGATCCGGGGCAACTTCCGCGAGATGGAGGGCTCGGTCCTCCGGGTGAACCCCTCACGGGGTCGGGTCGTGGTCGAGGGTGTGAACATGCGCAAGCGGCACGAGCGCGCCACCCAGGACAATCCGGAGGGAGGCATCATCACCTTCGAGGCGCCCATCGACATCTCGAACGTGATGCTCCTGGATCCGGACTCCGACGAGCCGACCCGGGTGCGGATCAACCGGCACTCCGACGGCTCCACCGAACGGATCTCAGTGAAGACCGGCAATCCCATTCCCCGGCCCCGCTGACGCGGGTCGGAACC
The DNA here is from genome assembly GCA_007121555.1 of Gemmatimonadota bacterium. Classification (GTDB taxonomy): domain Bacteria; phylum Gemmatimonadota; class Gemmatimonadetes; order Longimicrobiales; family Gaopeijiaceae; genus PWLA01. The sequence continues at coordinate 6,426 of SKKH01000021.1, forward strand.
GACGGGCACAGACTGATGGCATCGAGACTGCATACACACTACCAGGAGCGGGTCCGCCCCACGTTGATGGCGGAGTTGAACCTGGAGAACGTTCATGAGATTCCCCGGATCACGAAGGTCGTGGTCAACGTGGGAGTCGGCGAGGCGAGCCGGAACCAGAAGCTGCTGGATTCCGTCTACGAAGAGGTCCAGACGATCACCGGTCAGAAGCCGGTGATCACGAAGGCCCGCAAGTCGATTGCCGGCTTCTCGCTGCGCGAGGGGATGCCGGTGGGGGTGAGCGTGACTCTTCGTCGGTCCCGGATGTACGATTTCCTCGACCGTCTCGTGAGTGTGGGCATCCCCCGGATCAGAGATTTCCGGGGCATCCCCACCCGCTCCTTCGACGGTCGGGGCAACTACACCCTGGGGATCAAGGAACAGATCATCTTCCCGGAAATCGAGTACGACTCGGTTCAGAAGGTGCACGGCATGGACATCACCATCGTGACGTCCACGGACAAGGATGACGAGGCCTACGCCCTCCTCCGGGAGATGGGCTTCCCCTTCCGGGGCGAGACCCCGGTCCAGATCGGCGCAGAGACCGCAGGCGCCGCGGCGGAATGAGGGGACATGGACTCGGAGCGGATCACCACCCAACAGGTTTCGGGGGATTAGATGGCTAGGAAGGCTTTGGTAGAGAAAGCGAATCGCAAGCCCAAGTATGGAGTGCGCGGTTACAATCGGTGTCAGCGGTGCGGCCGGGCACGCGCGTACATGAGAAAGTTCGGACTCTGCAGAATCTGCTTCCGGCAGAAGGCGCTGCAGGGTGAGATCCCCGGCGTCCGCAAGGCCAGCTGGTAAAGGAACGGTATTGCCATGATGACGGATCCCATCGCGGACATGCTCACACGCATCCGCAACGCCGGACAGGCCGGCCATCGCTGGGCTGACATGCCGATCTCGAAGCTGAAGATCGAGGTCGCCAGGCTCCTCAAGGAGAGCCACTTCACCTATGACTTCAAGGTCCTGGACGACGGCCGCCACGGAGTGCTTCGGGTCTACCTGAAGTACCACGAAGGCCAACCCGTCATCCGGCACCTGGAGCGGGTCTCCAAGCCCGGACGCAGGCAGTATGTGAGCTCGGGCGAGATCCCCCGGGTTCGCAACGGTCTGGGAATGGCCATCCTCTCCACCTCCAGCGGGGTCCTCTCGGATCGCGCGGCACGGAAACAGGGCGTGGGCGGCGAGCTGCTCGCCCTGGTCTGGTAACGGCGAAGCGAGAGAATACCATGTCGAGAATCGGTAGCAGACCTGTAGAGATTCCCAAGGGCGTGGAGGTCCGTCTCGAGAACGGAACCCTCCATGTGAAGGGCCCCAAGGGCGCCCTGACCCTGGACCCCCACCCCGAGATGAACCTCGCGGTGGAGGACGGCGAGGTGGTGGTGACCCGCCCCTCGGACCTCCAGCGTCACAGGGCCCTGCACGGGCTCACCCGCTCCCTGGTGGCCAACATGGTCGAGGGAGTGACCGAGGGGTACGTGCGGGAGCTCGAGATCGTGGGCGTGGGATACCGGGCCGAGAAGAAGGGGCAGGGGCTGACCCTGCACCTGGGCTACTCCCACACCATCGATTACGCGGCCCCCGACGGGATCGACCTGGAGACCCCGAGTCAGACCCGGGTGGTGGTGAAGGGAGTCGACAAGCAGCTCGTGGGCCAGGTGGCCGCCGAGATCCGGGGCTTCCGTCCGCCCGAGCCCTACAAGGGCAAGGGCGTCCGGTACCTGGGCGAGCAGATCCGGCGCAAGGCCGGTAAGACCGCCGGCGCCTGACGCCGAAGCAAAACCACGGAGTTCCGAAGGAGAGATCGGTGAAGAAGCTCAAGTATTCGAAGATCCGGACCAGCCGGCGGCTGCAGCGAGAGCGCCGCCATCGCCGCGTCCGCAACAAGGTGAGCGGCACGACCGAGCGGCCGCGCCTGGTCGTCTACCGCTCCCTCCGCAACCTGGAGGGCCAGCTCGTGGACGATATCGGCGGAGTGACCCTCCTGGGGGCTTCGACGATTTCACCGGACCTCCGGGACGTGGAGGCCGAGGGTGCCCATCCCCAGGTGGAACGGGCCCACGCCGCCGGGAAGCTCCTGGCCGAACGAGCCCGCGCAGAGGGCATCGAATCCGTGGTCTTCGACCGCGGTGGCTACCAATATCACGGACGGGTCAAGGCATTTGCCGAAGGCGCCCGCGAGGGAGGATTGAAGTTCTGATGGCCAGAGATCGCAACAGAGGCAGAGGCCGCGACCATGACATGGTCGAAACCGTCATCCACATCAACCGGGTGGCCAAAGTCGTGAAGGGGGGGCGCCGCTTCTCCTTCACCGCTCTGGTGGCGGTAGGCGACCAGAAGGGAAAGGTGGGCGTGGCCCACGCCAAGGCGAACGAGGTGGCCGAGGCCATCCGCAAGGGCATGGAGCACGCCCGGCGCAGCCTGGTCGAGATCCCGGTCACCAACGGCACCATCCCTCACGAGATCATCGGGGAGTGGGGCGCCGGGCGGGTCATGCTTCGCCCCGCCGCTCCCGGTACCGGTGTGATCGCCGGTGGACCGGTCCGGGCCATCGTGGAGGCCGTCGGGATCACCGACATCCTCACCAAGAGCCTGGGCACCAACAATCCCATCAACGTCGTTCGGGCCACCATGTGGGGGCTCGAGCACCTGGTAACCCCTCAGCAGGCCGCCCGTGAGCGGGGGATCTCCGTCGAGGCGCTGGAGGTGTACGGTGGCTGACGAGAAGAAGATCGCCATTACCCAGATCCGGAGCAAAAGTGGGCGCCCCGAGAAGCATCGGCGCACCCTTCGGGCCCTGGGGTTCACGAAGCACCAGCAGACCCGCATCCATACCGATACACCGGCCATCCGGGGCATGATCAACCAGGTGTCTCACCTGGTTGAGGTCCGGGACGCCGAGGAGAAGTAGAGAACCATGGCCGAACTTCATGACCTGAGCCCGAGCCCGGGCTCCCGCAAGACGCGCAAGCGCGTGGGACGGGGGCCGGGATCAGGCTCCGGAAAGACCAGCGGTCGGGGGCACAAGGGCCAGAAGGCCCGCTCCGGCGCGCGCATCCCCGCCGGCTTCGAGGGAGGGCAGATGCCCCTTCAGCGACGCCTCCCCAAGCGGGGCTTCACGCCCATGAACCGGATCGAATATCAGGTGATCAACGTCCGGACCTTCGAAGAGGTCCAGGGCGACGAGATCACTCCCCAGGTCCTCAGCGACCAGGGCTTCATCGGTTCCGCCGTAGAGCCCCTCAAGGTGCTGGGCGACGGCGAGATCGCCCGGTCCGTGACGGTCCACGCCCATGCGTTCAGCGCATCGGCCCGGGAGAAGATCGAAGGTGCCGGCGGATCCGCTACGGTGATCGAGAAGTGATGGGCCTCACCCCCAGAAGACGTCTGAGCTGACGGGACTCCAGGATGGCCAACCCCATTCCCAATCTGTTCCGGTTCCCTGAACTCAAGGACCGGATTCTTTTTACCCTCTTCATCCTCCTGATCTATCGGGTCGGTGCGCATATCACTGCGCCCGGGATCAATCTGCCGGCGCTGCAGGAGCAGTTCGGCGCGCTCGAGGGCACCCTCTTCGGGGTGTACGACATGTTCGTGGGAGGTGGGCTCTCCAGAGCCACGATCTTCGCTCTGGGAATCATGCCCTATATCTCTGCGGCCATCATGTTCCAGCTTCTGGCCGCGGTCTTTCCCACCATCGAGAAGCTCCAGAAGGAAGGGGAAGAGGGCCGGAAGAAGATCACCCAGTGGACCCGGTACACCACGGTGGTCCTGTGTGTGGCCCAGGCCTACGGGTACTCGGTCTTCGTGGGATCCATCGAGGGCGCGGTGATGAGCCCGGGTCTGATGTTCACCTTCACCACGGTGCTGACCCTGACGGTGGGTGGTACCTTCATCATGTGGTTGGGTGAGCAGATCACCGAGCACGGGGTGGGCAACGGGATGTCCCTGCTCATCTTCTTCTCCATCATCGAAGGATTCCCGGGAGCCGTGGTGCGGACCTGGGAGGCCCTCATGGTGGGGGAGATCGGCGTCATGGCCATGGGCGCCCTCATGTTCGTCGTGATCGGCACCACGGCCGCCGTGGTCTCCATGACCATGGGGGCCCGCCAGATCCCGGTGCAGATTCCCCGGAAGGTGGTGGGTCGAGGCCGGATCCAGGAGGGACAGAAGAGCTTCGTGCCCATTCGGGTGAACGCGGCCGGCGTGATGCCCATCATCTTCGCCCAGTCCTTCATCATCGTGCCCGGTACGCTCGCGGCCTTCACCACGGTGGGGTTCATTGCCGAGCTGGCCGAGCTCTTCCAGCCCGGCAACTGGCTCTACTACGGCACCTACGGTGTGCTCACCGTCTTCTTCACCTACTTCTACACGGCCATCATCTTCAATCCGGTGGATCTGGCCGAGAACCTGAAGAAGCAGGGGGCCTTCGTGCCCGGGGTGAAGCCCGGAGCCCGAACCGCCGAGTACATCGACCGGATCCTGACCCGGGTCACCCTGCCGGGCTCGATCTATCTGGCCCTGGTTGCGCTGCTCCCGTTCTGGATCTTCGACATCTTCAACATCCAGACCTTCTTCTTCGGAGGTACGGGGCTGCTCATCTGCGTGGGTGTGGGGCTGGACACCGTCCAGCGCGCCCAGCAGCACCTCCTGCTCCGTCACTATGACGGCTTCATGAAGAAGGGCCGCGTGAAGGTCCGGGGCCGCCAGAGGTACATGTAGTGAACGTGATCCTGCTGGGACCCCCGGGAGTGGGGAAGGGAACCCAGGGCGAGCTTCTGATGGAGGCCCTGGGGTGGGAGCGGATCGCCACCGGCGACCTGCTGCGGGCGGCGCGCCGCGAGGGGACGGAGCTGGGCCGGAAGGCCCAGGAGTACATGGATGCCGGTGAGCTCGTCCCCGACGACCTCATCGTGGCCCTGGTGGAGGAGCGTCTGGAGGACCTGTCCTCCGACACCGGCGTCCTCTTCGACGGCTTCCCCCGGACCGTGCCCCAGGCCGAGGCGCTGTCGGAGGTCCTGCCCCGGGTGGGCAGGGAGCTCGGTGGCGTGGTGGTCTTCGAGTGCCCCGACGAGGTGCTCCAGAAGCGGATCAGTGGCAGGCGCCACTCCCCGGACTCGGGGCGCGTCTACAACGTCTACTTCGATCCGCCCGAGACCGAAGGGATCTGCGACGAAGCCGGCACGCCCCTGGTACACCGACAGGACGACCGGCCTGAGACCGTGGCCCGGCGCCTGGAGGTCTACAAGGAGCAGACCGCTCCCCTGATCCGCCACTACGAGAACTCGTCGACCCCCGTGCTTCGCATCGACGGGGACCAGTCCATGGACGAGGTCCAGACCGCGCTCCGAAGCGCGCTGGACGAGGAGCTTGGCGTGGGGGACAGCGGGGCGTGATCGAGCTCAAGACCCCGGAGGAGATGGGTCACATGGCCCGGGGGGGCGCCATCATCGCCGCCCTCTACCGGGAAATGGCCGAGCGGATCGTTCCCGGGGTCTCCACGGGAGACCTCGACCAGTTCGCCGAAGAGTTCATCCGGAGCTACGAGGGAGCCGAGCCCGCCTTCAAGGGGCTCTACGGATTTCCCGGAAGCATCTGCGCCTCGGTGAACGAAGAGGTGGTCCACGGGATCCCCCGCGACGACCGCATCCTCTCCGAGGGCGACATCCTCTCCCTGGACACCGGGGTGAGGCTCGACGGCTGGTGCTCCGATTCGGCCTGGACCTTCCCGGTGGGTGAGCTGGCCCCGGCAACCCAGCGCCTTCTCCGGGTTACGGAAGAGGCGCTGGAGAACGCCATCGCCGCAGCCGTGCCCGGG
>SKKH01000033.1 GCA_007121555.1 Gemmatimonadota bacterium
ATCCAGCGTTCCCTGGAGCGGGTCGTGGAGACGCTGGACGAGACCCGGGCCCTGAACCGGGCCGGGCTCGCCTCGGATTACGACGTCCTCCGCCTGGAGGTGGAGCTGGCCAACCTGGGCCCTCAACTCCGTCGTGCGGCCAACGCCGCGCTCCGAGTGGAGCGAGAGCTCGTCACCGAGCTGGACCTTCCCGAGGGCACCCGGCTCGAGGTCAGGGGCGCTCTGGCGCAGATGGACCTGGATGACCCCGGCCAGAACACGCCGGCGAACCGCGAGATCCTCGAGTTCACCGGGGTCGGCGAAGTGGAGCCCCGGGACCCCGAGGCCCTGGAGGCCCTTCTGGCCCGGGCACGGATCGCAAGCTCGACCCTCCAGCAGGCCGGATTGAACGAGGATCTCCGCCAGGCCGAACTGCGGGCTGAACAGGCCGAGTTCCTTCCCCGGGTTTCCCTTTTCGGCAACTACCAGGTGCAGGCCCAGCAGGACGGGAGCCTGGACTTCTTCGGGGCCTCGAACCAGAGGGGGTACGGTCGATTCGTGGGGATCCAGGTGAGCATTCCCATCTTCACCGGATTCCAGCGGGGGGCCCGGGTGGATCAGAGACGGGCGGCGCTCCGGACCGCACGGCTTCAGGTGGAGATGGCCTCCGACCGGACCCGGGATCAGCTCAAGAACCTCCTGGAAGAGGTGGAGGAGGCCCGTCTGCGCGCCCGGGCCCAGCGGCTCGCCGTACGGCAGGCCACCCGTGGCTTCGAGATCGCCTCCGCCGAGTACCGGGAGGGGATCGCGAGCCAGCTCGCACTCACCGACGCCGAGGTCGCGCTTCGGGAGAGCGAGTTCAACTACGCCGAGGCGGTCTTCGACTACCTGGACGCCCGGGCTCGGCTCGATGAACTGGTAGGCGACGTCCCCACGGGGAGGCTCTGATGCGCGAAGTCCCGAGACATGCCTCGATTCAAAGAAATTTTAACTGCAGTAAGATAAACTCAAGCCACACGGTGGTTTCCATGAATACCCCAGTCCGGTCCTCCTCACGGTCCCAATGGTTCGTCGACCCGATCCTCGGTTCGACTCCCAGGGAGCGAACCCGATTTCGTCTGACCATGGGGGTCACGGCCACGATCCTGACGATGCTGATCGCGGGATGCGGTGGCGACGCCCAGGCGGGAGACCAGGGTCAGCAGGAGGCGAGTGCCGAAGGGGAGGTGGGGACGCGGGTCATCAATGTCGAGGTGATGGAGCTGGAACGGCGTCCCTTCACCGAGACCATCAGGGTGACCGGAACGGTGCAGGCGAACCGGGACGTCGTCCTCTCGGCCGAGGAGTCGGGGGTGATCCGGGAGATCCTGGTCGAGAACGGGAGCCGGGTGTCCACGGGGCAGGCGCTGGCTCGGATCGATGGGGCCCTCCTGGGCTCCCAGCTTCGGGAGGCAGAGGCCCGCGCCCAGCTGGCCCGGGAGACCTGGGAGCGACGAAAGCGGCTCTTCGAGGAGGACGGGGTGGGCAACGAGCTGGCCTACCTGGAGGCTCGGTACTCCGCCGAGCAGGCGGAAGCCGCGGTGGAGACCCTCCGGGAGCGGGCCGACCGGACCGTGATCCGGGCGCCCATCGACGGGATCCTGGAGAGTCGGGAGGTGGAGGTGGGAACCATGGTCTCCACTGGAACTCCGGTATTCCGGGTCGTGGAGGTGGACCCGGTGAAGATCACCGGTGGGGTCCCGGAGCGCTTCGCAGGCGAGGTGGGCCAGGGCACAATGGCCCGGGTCACCTTTGACGTCCTCCGGGGGGAGGAGTTCACCGGACCGTTGACCTACGCCGGGGCCACGGTGAACCCCCGGAACCGGACCTTTCCCATCGAGATGCGGGTGCCGAACCCCGGGCAGGTCGTGAAACCCGAGATGGTGGCGAACATCGCGCTGACGCGGCGTGAGCTCGAGGACGCTCTGGTCGTGCCTCAGGACGCCGTGATCCGGGTCGAAGAGGGATTCGTGGCCTTCGTGGTCACGGAGCAGGACGGTCAGGACCGGGTCGAGACCCGGGGCCTGCGGCTGGGAGGATCCCAGCGGAACATGGTGGTGGTCGAGGAGGGGCTGGAGGCCGGCGACCGCCTCATCGTGGTCGGACAGCAGCAGGTGGCCGGAGGCGACCGCGTCCGGGTCGTGGCCACCCGGGAGATGCCCAATGAGTGAACGAGACGACGAACACCGCCGCCCCGACGGGGAGTCCGGGCCACGCCAGGACGGGCCCGACGCCAGCTCCAACGGGCCGTCGGGGCCGGGGGGCGCCGACCCCCACGACTATCGCCCTTCGGTGCCCGTGCTGGACGAGGGACGGCGGGAGATCCCCGAGGACGACCCCGCCTTCCTGGCCCGGTTCAAGGAGTTCGGCCTTACGAGCTTCGCGGTGGGGCACCGGACCAGCGTGGTCATGCTCTTCCTCATCGTCTCGGTGGCGGGGTTGATCTCGTACCTGAACATCCCCAAGGAGAGCTCGCCCCAGATCGCGATTCCCCTCCTGGTGGTGAACACCGTGTACCCCGGCGTGTCGCCGGCGGACATCGAGACGCTGGTGACCCGGCCCCTGGAGGATGAGCTGAACACCATCTCCGACGTCCGGGAGATGACGTCCACCTCCACCGAGGGCTATTCCTCCATCACCGTGGAGTTCGCCACCTCGGTGAACATGGACGAGGCCCTCCAGCAGGTCCGGGAGAAGGTCGACCTGGCCAAGCCCGATCTGCCCAGCGACGCCGAGGAGCCGAGCATCCTCGAGATCGACATCTCCGAGATGCCCATCATGCAGGTGAACCTCTCGGGGGACTACGGGCTCGTGCGCCTGAAGGAGATCGGGGAGGACCTGCAGGACCGACTGGAGCAGATTCCCCAGATCCTGCGGGTGGATCTCCAGGGGGGGCTCGAGCGCGAGGTGAAGGTCGACGTGGACCTGTCCCGCCTCAAGTACTACCGGCTGGCCCTTACCGACGTGGTCGACGCCATCCGGAACGAGAACGTGAACATCCCCGGCGGCTCCATCGAGGTCGGGCAGGTGAACTACCTGGTCCGGGTGGACGGGGAGTTCGTGGATCCGTCCATCATCGAGGAGCTGGTGGTGGGCACCTTCGACGGCCGGGCCGTCTACATCCGGGATCTGGCCGACGTGGAGTTCGGCTTTGCCGATCGCACCTCCTACGCGCGGATGAACGGATCGCCGGTGGTCACCCTCAGCGTGGTGAAGCGGGCGGGCGACAACATCATCGAGACCGCCGAGTCGGTGAAGAGCGTCATCGCCTCCATGGAGCCTCAGTTTCCCCCCTCGACCCGGGTCTCCATCACCGGAGATCAGTCGCGGGACATCTACCAGATGGTGAGCTCCCTCGAGAACAACATCATCTCGGGTCTCATCCTCATCGTGGCGGTGCTGCTCTTCTTCCTGGGCGTCCGGACCTCGGTCTTCGTGGCCCTTGCGATCCCCACCTCCATGCTGCTGAGCTTCGTGGTCATGGCCGCGCTGGGCATCACCATGAACATGGTGGTCCTCTTCGCCCTGATCCTGGCGCTGGGGATGCTGGTGGACAACGCCATCGTCATCGTCGAGAACATCTATCGGTATATGGAGGAGGGGTGGAGCTCGGCCATGGCCGCCCGGAAGGCCACCGGGGAGGTGGCGCTGCCCGTGATCGCGGCCACGGCCACCACACTCGGTGCCTTCCTCCCCCTCATGTTCTGGCCCGACGTGGTGGGAGAATTCATGAAGTACCTCCCCCTCACCCTCATCATCACCCTCTCCAGCTCGCTCTTCGTGGCGCTGGTCATCCTTCCCACCCTCTGCGCCATTTTCATGCAGGTGGAAGGGGCTCCGAAGCGGTCCATGACCCCGACGGCCCGACGCACGCTCCTGGGTCTGGCCGCCGTCCTCTTCATCGGGATCGCCATTACCAACATCCTCACCGCCGCCCTCCTCACCCTCACGGTCCTGGGGCTGTATGCCCTCCACCGGTTCGTGCTGGACCGGGTGGGGAAGTGGTTCCAGGCGGAGGGGCTGCCCAGGTTGATCCGGTCCTACGAATCCAGCCTCCGGTGGGCGTTGACTCACCGGGCCGCGGTGCTGGGGCTGTGCGCGGTGGTCTTCGTTGTCACCTTCGCCGCCTTCGTACCCTTGAACCACGGAGTGGAGTTCTTCCCTGAAGGGGTCCCCCCGTCGCAGCTCATGGTCGACATCGAGGCGCCCGTGGGAACCCGGGCCGAGTTCACCAACGCCCTGGCCCTGCGTCTCGAAGAAGAGCTGAAAGAGATCCCGGGCTACGACGACGCGGAGTCGGTGGTGACCACCGTAGGGGGAGGCGGGGGCGGCAACATCTTCGCCGGCGGTTCGGGCGCCGAGAACGAGGCCCGGATCACCCTGGCCATGTTCGACTACCAGGACCGGAAGCAGGATTCCTTCGTGACGCTGGCCCGGGTGCAGGAGCAACTGGGTCGGGATCTGGCGGGCGCGGAGATCCGGACTGAAGCCCCGGACATGGGTCCACCGGGAGGGGCACCGGTGAACATCGAGATCGCCGGCGACGACCCCGAGGTACTGAAGCGTCTGTCGGACCGGGCCCTCAGCATCCTCCGCAACGCCTCGGTCCACGACCGGCTGGTGGGGCTCGAGAGCGACCTGGATGACGCTCGGTCCGAGCTCTCCGTGACGGTGGACCGGGAGCGGGCCGCCCTCTTCGGCCTCTCCACCGCCGAGGTCGGCAACGCGATCCGCGGCGCCATCCAGGGGGTGGAGGCCGCCAAGTACCGGACTGGAAACGACGAGTTCGACATCGTGGTGCGGCTGGCTGCGGGGTACCGGGACCAGCTCTCTGCACTGGAAGACATGGTCGTCGTGGCTGAAGGGGGCGACCAGATCCCCCTCCTCTCGGTGGCCGACTGGGAGGTAGGCGAGGGGCTGGGCTCGATCCGCAGGAAGGACATGGACCGGATGGCCACGATCTCCTCGGACGTCAGGGCCGGATACAACTCCAACGCCGTCCTCCAGGAGGTCATGGCGGCCCTTGCCGACTTCCAGGCCGAGGAGGTGCCACCGGGTTACCAGATGCGCTACACCGGCCAGCTCGAGGATCAGGGCGACGCACAGGACTTCCTCTCCATGGCCTTCCTCATCGCCCTCATGCTGATCGGGTTCATCCTGATCAGCCAGTTCAACTCGGTGGTGAAGCCCATCATCATCCTCACCTCCGTGCTCATGTCCACGGTGGGGGTGTTCCTGGGGCTCCTGGTCTTCCAGATGCCCTTCGTGATCATCATGACCGGAGTGGGGATCATCTCGCTGGCCGGGATCGTCGTGAACAACGCCATCGTCCTCATCGACTACATCGACATCCTCCGGGAGCGCGACGGGATGGACCGGCGTGAGGCCCTGGTCCAGGGCGGGATGACCCGGTTCAGGCCCGTGGTGCTTACGGCCATCACCACCGCGCTGGGGCTGGTGCCCCTGGCCATCGGGCTGAACTTCGACTTCTTCGGGCTCTACGGGAGCCTGAATCCCGACTTCTACTGGGGAGGCGAGCAGGCCGCCTGGTGGAGCCCCATGGCCGTGGCCGTGATCGTGGGGATCATCTTCGCCACCGTCCTGACCCTCATCGTGGTGCCCGTCATGTACTCGGTCACCGACGACATGGAGGCGTGGTTCAGTCGGCACTTCCTGGGCTCCGGTACCGAGCCGGCCTGGGCCACCGTGGGACTGCCCGGCGGAGGTGGTGGAAGCACCACCGGAAATGGCGGGCGTCCCGGGGGATCCAAGTCGCCCGGCACTGAAGACGCGGGCACGGGCCCCCAGCCCACACCGGAGCCAGAGGCGGAACCCGTGTACCGGAGGGGAGCCGGAGGTCCCGACGCCGGTCCGGAGCCGTCGCCGGCGTAGGTGAGGCCGGCCTCCCTGGCGTGAGAAATTTTTTCCGGGTAGACTTCTTGCAATAGTTAACACTACCCCGTGTGAGCGGCATCCAAGAAATGAGCCCCGGTTCGACAGGTTACGGACCCTGGGCTCCGACACGGACCCTGGGCCGAAGGCCCGTGAAGTCCACTTGCACGGACACTTCCGACCACTGCGCGGCTGCGACGCCACGCTGTGGGAGACGTGCGGCGCGCTGTGTCGTCAGGGTGCCTATCAGATCGTTCGAACCGGTGGAATGCGAGTCGGAATGACAAAACGCTACAGAATGCATCGCCCTAGCTCCACCTTTTCGAATGGCCTCCTTGTCGCCGTCCTCATGGGCGCAGCCCTGGCGGCTCTGGCACTCACCGCACCGTCGGCCGAAGCCCAGCTCCAGTCGACCTCCCGGGCAGCGCAGCCGGCGGCGCCCCGGGCGTTCCTGGACTGCCAGGTGGGCCGGGACTGCGACTTCGACCACTTCCGCACCGAGATCGAGTTCGTGAACTGGGTCCGGGACCGGGCCGATGCCGACGTGCACGTCATCTTCACCAGCACGGGACTGAGCGATGGGGGCCGGCAGTACAGCATCGATTTCCTGGGGCTGGGCAACATGAGCGGTCGAAACGACGACCTCACCTACACCTCGGCGGGAACCGACTCAGGGGTGGAGACCATGGACGGGCTCACCCAGACGCTTCGACTCGGCCTCCTGCGCTACGCGGTGGAGTCCGGGGCCGGAGCCCACCTCCTCATCGACTACGACGGCCCGGCCCTGGACGGAAACGGAAATGGGAACGGGGCCGATGAGAACGGGCAGATCGAGGGCGGATTCTACGATCCCTGGGACTACTGGACCTTCAGTCTGGGCCTCTCCGGAAACATGGACCTCCAGGAGACCGAGACGAACTCCCGCATGAACCCCCGGGTGAGCGCGAACCGCGTCACGGCGGACTGGAAGATCGAGCTCTCGTCCTGGGCCAACCTTCGGAGGGAGCGGCGCGAGCTCTCCGATGGAACGGAGGTGCGCAACGACGTGAACACCTGGCGCATGAGCACCCTGGTGGTGCGGAGCGTGTCGGACCACATCTCCCTGGGCCTGGACCTGGAGGCCCGGAACTCCATCAGCCGGAACCAGCGCTCCCGGGTCAACGTGGCCCCCGCCGCCGAGTACAACTACTTCCCCTACCAGGAGGCCACGCGGCGACAGTTCATCGCCCACTACGCCGTGGGGATGGAGCGTTCGGATTATCACCAGGAGACGATCTACGGGGTCACCCGGGAGACCGTGCCCCAGCACCGGGTGGCCGTCCAGTACCGGGCCCGGGAGGAGTGGGGCAACGCCGGAGTCGGCTTCGACACCTCCCAGTACCTCCACGACGCCTCCCTCTACTCCATGGGCTTCGCCGGCGACCTGAGCTACCGGGTGACCCGGGGCCTCGAGCTCAACCTGTCGGCCGAGGCGGCCTTCGCCAACGACAACATCTATGTGCCGGCCGAGGACATCCCGGACGAGGACATCCTGCTGGGGCGGCAGAGCCTCCCTTCTTCGTACCGCTATCAGGCCTCGCTGGGCTTCAACTACCGGTGGGGCTCGACCTTCGCCAACGTGGTGAACAACCGCTTCCCGCGGGCCGTTCGGTAGGGCGGGGTGCCCCTCCTGCTCCGCGCTTGTCGTCCGGTCCGCTAGCACGGTCCAGTAGAGCTCATGCCCCCATCCAAATCCTCCGCCGCCAGCCCCCGGGAGACCGACCCCCAGGCCCTCCTGGAGGACTCCAAGCGGCGGCTCGGCGTCGACCCCACGTCGGTGACCCGGCCGGAGCCCGCGCTCCTCAGCTACTACAAGCTCAGCGCCGCCTTCGCGCTCATCTTCTTCCCCCTGGTCTACCTTCCCCTCTGGTTCCGCTTCAAGTCCCTTCGGTACCGGATCGACGACGAAGGGGTGTCCATGTCCTGGGGGATCCTGAACAAGCGCGAGGTCTTCCTCACCTACCGGCGCCTCCAGGACATCCAGATGACCCAGGGCTTCATCCAGCGGAAGTTCGGGCTGGCTGATCTCCACCTCCACACCGCCTCGGGGAGCGCCGGGGCCGAGATGAAGCTGGAGGGCCTTCCGGACCCCGAAGCCTTCCGGGATTATCTCTACGCCCGGATGCGAGGGGCCGAGGAGGGCGGAGAGGGAAGGGGTGCCCGAGGCGAAGGTTCTGCCCGGGCGGACGCCGGGCCGGAGCCGGGCGACGCCGCCACGCCGGACCGAGCTCATCCCGCCCCATCGGACTCGGGCCCCTCTCGCTCCGCCCCCGTCACCAATCCCTCCCCACACGCACGCTCGAGTTCCGCCGAGCCGGACGAGGCGCTGGCGCTCCTCCGGGAGATCCGCGACGAGCTCCGCCGGGTGAACCGGAGCCGCGAGGGGACCTCATGAGCCATGGCCCCGAAGCTGTCGACGATGGCTCGCGCGGCCTGAATTACGAGGGGCTCCAGCGGGTGCTCTTCGACTTCCTGCAGGTGCCCGAAGGGCCCCCTGAAGCTCCTCCCGGGCGGTCGGACTGGACGCGCACCTTCCGCCCCGATCCCGCCTATCTCCGGTACCTGAAGCTCGGGGCCGTCGTGTTCAGCGTCTTCCTGGGACTCTTCGTGGCCTTCCTGGCGGGGATGGCGATCATCGCCACGGAAGGCCACCCCCTGGGGATCCTGCTGGCCGCCCTGGGCCTCCTGCTCGGCGTGGGGCTGATCGGCCTGAATCTGCTGGGCATTCGGCTCAGCTACGATGCCACCTGGTACGTCATGACCGACGAGGCCGTCCGGAATCGCCGGGGCCTCTGGGTGCTCAAGGAGAACACGGTGAGCTTCGACAACGTCCAGAACCTGAGCGTGCGTCAGGGACCCCTCCAGCGCTACTTCGGGATCGAGGACCTGGTCATCGAGACCGCCGCCTCCGGGGGCGCGACGTCCAACGACCAGACCGCCCAGGCCCAGAGCCTCCAGATCGTGGGGGTCAGAAACGCCGCCGAACTCCGAGACCGCATCGCTCAGCGCATGCGGCTCACCGGAGGGAGCGGGTTGGGCTCCACTCGGCCGGACGCGACCCGGCGGGACTCGACGTCTCGTTCCCCCTCGATCGAAGGCCGGGATGCCGCCGCCTCCCCCGCCGCCGTCTCCGGCCCGCCCGCACCCACGCCCGCTCCACGCCCCGTCCCCACCTCCGGCCCGGGCCCGGCCCTTACGCCCGCCCACCTCACCCTCCTCGGGGAGATCCGGGACGAGGTCAAGGCGCTGGACGCCGGCTGACCTGAACCCGCGAACATGGACCGCCTGGAGGGCTGGGGATACGAGGTCATCGAGGCCCTCCAGCGGGGCCGGACCCCCGTCTTCGATGGGCTCGCCGGTTTCCTCTCCTTCCTCGGGGACGAGCCCTTCTATCTGATCCTGATCCCCGTGTTCTACTGGGGCGTGGATCGGGCCCTGGCGCTTCGGCTGACCGTGCTGCTCATGGTGTCGACCTGGGTGAACGGGGCCTTCAAGGGCCTGGTGGACCTGCCTCGGCCCTCCCCGGACCGGGTCGACGTGCTCGTGCACTACGACTCGGGAGGGGTGCCCAGCGGCCACGCCCAGAACGCCCTGGTCGTCTGGGGGTTCCTGGTGAGCCGGCGGCCCGTGGCCCTGGCGCTCGTCGCAGCGGCACTCCTGGTGATCCTGATCTCGGCGAGCCGGGTCTACCTCGGCGTTCACTTCCCCCATGACCTGGTGGCCGGGTGGCTCCTCGGCGGCCTCCTCCTGGCCGCGGTGCTCCGCTGGGGACCCGAAATGGCCCGGTGGCTCGATGCTGCGCCCCTCGGGCCCGTCCTCGCCCTGGCTCTCGGGATCCCGGCGCTCATGCTCCTCGTTCATCGCGACTTCGAAGCTCTCCCCGCCGCCGCCACCCTCCTGGGGGCGGCAGGCGGCGCCGTGTGGGAACGACGCCGGCTCCGCTTCGACGCCGGGGGAGACGGACGACGCCGGGTCCTTCGGGTGACGGTGGGGCTGGCCGTGGCACTGGCCATCTGGGCCGGTCTCCGGATCCCACTGGCCTCGTTCGGGGACCCCGGCCGCATCCTCCGGTACGCCCTCCTGGGCGCCTGGCTCACCGCCCTGGCCCCGTGGTTCTTCGTTCGAGTGGGCTGGGCGGGCCGGGAGGGGGGACGGCCCGGAGGGGTCGCGGGGTCGAGCAGCGCCGATGCGGACCCGGACTCGGCTCGGCCCGGATAGTCCGCCCCTTGGGGGCGCCTCCGGAACTGGGCCATCCCGGCATGACCCCGAGGGCCGAGTCGGGTTGTCCGGGGACCCTTCACATGGTCGGGCTTCCTCGTTCGGCCTCTCTGTCGCTACCGCTGTCCGACCTCCGCTGCCGACCACCTCCCCCTGGCATGGGCCGCTTCCCCCGTACCGTCCGCTTCCCACAGTTCGACTCCCTCACGCCCCTTCCTTCTCTCTCGCATGGTCCGTCTCCCTGACTCCGTCCCGCTCCCCCATCCCCCCGCCCCGCCACATCGTCGAGTTTGGGTTCGCCAAGGAGCCCATCTGGGCTCCAAAGGTGAACCCCGAACCGGAGCGCCCCGTGGATCCACTGACCGAGGATCTCATCGTGATGAGAGGACGAGGCGCATGGCTCCTCAGGAGCCGCGACTTCGACCGCCGAGTCATCGCCCGGATCAGGCAGGCACCCAGGGCTCGGTGGGACCCGACGCGACGGGTGTGGGTCGTCCCGGCGACCCCACACGCCAAGCAGGTCCTGGAAGCCCTCTTTTCCGGCATCCGGCTCCCGGGCGATCCGGAGGAGGTCCAGGCACCCGAGCCCCCCGAGGCCCCCAAGCCGCCTGAGGCGCCTGAGGCACCCAAGCCCAGCGAGGCCCCCCACGGCCCCGCAACGCTGGAATCGCCCCATGAAGCTGCCGCTTCCTTCCCCGAGCTGGAGCGGGAGCGGATCCTCGAGGCGCTCCGCCGCGAGCTCGTCCTGGCAGGGTATGCCCCCAAGAGCCGAAAGGTCTACCTGGGCCACGTCCGGCGCTTCCTCGAGTGGTGCGATGAGGCCCGGGTAGAGAAGCCCATCCCGGCACGGGTGATCAAGGACTACCTGACCCATCAGGTCGAGGAGCGCGGCATCTCCCGGGCCAGCCACGGCCAGATCCTGAGCTCTCTTCGCCTCCTCTTCGCGAAGGTGTTCGAGAGCCCGGGGGAGCTCGAGGGAATCCCGCGGCCTCGGCGGACGAAGCCCATCCCCCTGGTGCTTTCCAGAGCCGAGGCCCGGCGCTTGATCGGCACCCTCGCGAACCCGACCCATCGGGCCATGGTCATGCTCCTGTACTCCGCCGGCCTGCGGGTCAGCGAGCTCACCCGGCTCCGACCCGAGGACCTGGATTCGGACCGGGGACTGCTGCGGGTGAATTCGGGAAAGGGCCGAAAGGACCGCTACACCCTCCTGTCTCCCCGTGCCGAGGAGGCCGTGCAGCTTCACCTGGCTCGATGGGAGGTCCAGGAAGCTCGGGAGAAGGGCTCACACTGGCTCTTTCCAGGCAGTCGGCCGAGGCGTCACATCCACACTAGAACGGTCCAGAAGGTCGTGGCCCGAGCCGGCCGGGACGCTGGAATCCAGAAGAGGGTCACGCCCCACGTGCTCCGTCATTCCTTCGCCACCCATCTCCTGGAAGCGGGCACCGACCTCCGCCACATCCAGGAACTCCTGGGCCACGCCTCCGCCCGAACGACCCAGATCTACACCCACGTCAGCCGCAAGGATCTGGGCCTGATCCGCAGCCCTCTGGACGAGGAGTGAGGGAGCGAGGGCTGCCTGCGCCTGCCGCTGACACGGTCATCCGGCCGGGCCACCGGCCGACAAGGAAGTTTGGTCGGAGCCCGGTGCTACTCTGGTTGGCGGGAACCGTCGTGACCTCGTACTCTGGTAGTTGACGTTGTGGGCGGGGGAGAAACGGGAGGCGGTCGGGCCCCGGAGGGAAGCAGATGACCGGCTGAGGGGGACCCCGAAGGAAGGGGGGAGGCGCGTAGTCAAATTGTCCCTTGGTGACCCTTTCCTCGACAAGGCCTCCCCCGCGACACGCATTACCGAAACCCCGTTCGCGACCGGCACGTTAGCCGAAACACCCGCTGCTGGGTTGTGGATAGAGGTCACGGGACCGGTCAAAAGGAGTCTACGGCCTGAACGGTGATGCCTGCCTGAGGCTTGTCGGCGGGACGGGGCCCAACCAGGATGCGGATCTCGAGGTCGAGCCGGTTTAGGAACTTCTCGAGCCGAGTCATGCTGAAGCGAGCGAGCTTGCCTCGGACGAGGTCGGATACGTCGGGCTGGGTGATGCCCAGGAG